>JAFMAU010000131.1 GCA_029784825.1 Nitrososphaerota archaeon
CCGCGGGACTCCAGCCTCCGCTTCAGGACCGCGGGCTCGCACCGCAGCACCGCCACCCTAGTGACCCTCCCCCTGTCTAGGGAGTAAGGGAGGAGGTGCCCGTAGACCACCGCCGGACCCTTCAGGTGCGCTGCGATGTGCTTCTTGAGCAGCCTGGTATCCACCAACCCCTCCTTCCCCTTCAGGAGGCCGGCGCCCTTGGCGAGCTCGTTGAGCCCAAGGCACCGCACCCCGAGCGACCCAGCGACCATGGGGGCCACCGACTTCTTACCCGTCCCAGGCGTCCCGGTGATGCCGAATATCCCTCGCAAGCTCGGAGACCCGACGACCCTAGGCGGCATTCTCGGGGGCCGCGCTCTTCAACTTCGCCTTCCAGTGGGACCTGAACTTCGACAGCTTGGGGGCGATCACGGCCTGGCAGTACGGCTTCGTGGCGTTGCGCCTGTAGTAGTCCCTGTGGTAGTCCTCGGCAGGGTAGAACGCGACCAGGGGGGAGACCTCGGTGACTATGGGGTTCCTGTAGACCCTCTCCTCGGAGAGCTCCCTGATGATCTTCTCCGCCACCTCCTTCTGCGAGCCGTCGCCGTAGAATATCACAGACCTGTACTGCGTCCCCACGTCTGCTCCCTGCCTGTTCAGGGTCGTGGGGTCGTGGGTGGAGAAGAAGACCTCGAGCAGCTCCCTGTAGCTGATCACCGACGGGTCGAAGGCCACCCGGGCCACTTCGGCGTGGCCAGTGTCTTCGGTGCAGACCTGCTCGTAGGTGGGGTCGGGGACGCGGCCACCTGAATATCCTGGCTCCACTTTCAGCACCCCCTGGAGCTCCAAGAAGACGGCTTCGGAGCACCAGAAGCAACCGCTCCCGAAGACGGCGACCTCCTGCTTCAACGTGAGGTCGGACGGCCCGCCGGAATTAAAGCTTGGTCGTGAAGCCGCCTGCTATTCTGAGGGGGCCCCCGTTCAGGTCGACGACAGCCCCCTTCATCCCCTCCCAGACCGGGGCCTGCCAGGGGAGCCTGGCGGTCAGCCCGCCGGCGGACTTTTCAATCCTGGCCGGCGCCATCTCGCCCGGGAGCTGGACGTGGAGGTCTCTGGACGCAACGTCCTGGCGGTAGAACGGAGACTGCGAGTAATCGAGGGACAGGGTGTCGGCCAGCGGCAGCGAGCCGTCGTCCAGCCAATGGGAGCGCTCCAGGTCTTTCGGCTCGACCCCCCTGAGGGACAGCCCGACACGTATCCCGCGGCCGGCGGAGTCGAAGTCAATGTCGTTCACCTGTATCCCCTTCACGTCTGCCCTGAGCCCATCGGGGCCCGGGACGGGGCGAAGCTGGTCGTGGATGGACACGGTCCCGGAGAGGACGAAGCCCAGGGCCACGGTCCCCACACCCTTGACTGTGAACGCCCTGTCGACGTAGACCAGGGTCCTGTCCTTGGGGAAGTCCTGCCGGGGCTGGACGTAGGAGAGGTCGATGGCCGACGACGCGCTCTGGCGCTCCTCGACCCGGAAACCGGCCGCTGCGGTCCCCTTCAGGGCCGCGGCCGCGGGCTGGGGGGCCGAAGAGCCGTCGACCAGCTCGAGGGTGCCCGGGACACCCAGGGCCCCCAGGAGTATGGCGAGCTCCCCGTCCGGGGCCGTCAGCTTCCCCGTCTTTGGGAAGAAGTAGAGTGCGTGGTCCACCAGGGACGCGATGCGGGCGTAGCCCTGGACGCGGTCAGGGTAGTCCGAAGTGTCCAGGAAAGAGTAGCGGCGGCCAGACTCGGTCCGCGAGTGGACGGCGACCCCCTCGGCCTCGCTCTTCTTCGCCACCGACGACTCGAACGCAGCCTTGACCGACTGGTCGGTCCCGAAGACGCCCACTGTGACCCCGTCCATGGAAGTGACGGAGGCCGCGCCCGGGGGGGCGCATCTTATGTCTTCCTCGGTCGGCAACGGATAAATCGGGTGCGCCTTCGGCGGGGAGAGTACATGACCTCAGGGGTGGTCGTCATCGCCTCGTTCCTGCTCGCGTTCAAGGCCGTCCTCATCGAAGGGAGCGAGGTGGCCATACTTTCTGTGGCGACCGTCAAGCAGCTGGGGAGGAACAACGTCTTCCTTGGCGTGCTCGCGGGGGCCGGGGTCTCGGTGCTGATATTCCTGGGCGTGAGGCAGGTCTTCCTGTTCTTCCCCGAGGCCCTGATCGACCTCGGCACGGGGATCGTCATACTCTACTTTTCGTACAAGTTCCTCAGGGGGTTCAAGCGGTACTACTTCGGCAAGAGGTCGTTCAGGGCCAAGATGGAGAAGCTCGAGTCCGAGGTGGTGCAGAAGGAGTTCGAGAAGTACGGGGGGGAGAAGCCCGCCGTGCTCCCGTTCTCGATGCTCGCGGCCCTGCCTGTGTTCACCATCACCCTGACCGAGGGGTTCGAGGCCAGCCTGGTCCTCGGCGCCTCGGGGACCTACAGCCTCGAATGGACCGTGGTGGGGGCTCTGGTCAGCATACTGCTGCTGGTCGTGGTGTCGGCCATATCCTACGACTACCTCATCAGGGTCCCCCGCTGGGGCCTCGACCTTCTGGCAGGGAGCGTGCTCCTGATATTCGGGTCCTACTTCCTTGCGTCAGGCATTCTGGTCGCGTTTTTCGGCGGCTGAGCGCTAGCCGCCGTATTCGCGGACGGCAGAACGCAGCTCTGAAGCGAACTTGCTCATGGCAGCCCTCCCGAAGCCCCAGTCCAGCCCTGCCGCCCTGAAGAGGTCGGGGAGGGGCTTCGAAGCCCCCAGGGAGAGGGCCGCCTTGTACGCCTCCATGGCGTCCCGCCTGTCCCGGCGGTAGCGGGACCAGACCCCCAGGGCCCCTGAGAGAGCGATGGCGTACTCGATGTAATAGAACGGGACTTCGTATAGGTGAAGCTGCCGCTGCCAGCGGAAGGCCCTGCTGACCTCCAGGCCCTCGTAGCTTTCGAGCCCGCAGAACCTGTCCAGGGTCCTGAGCCAGGCGGCCCTCCTTTCGTCGGCGGTGTGGCCGGGGTGCGAGTAGACCCACTGCTGGAAGGCGTCTATGGTGGCGACCCAGGCGAACAGCTTGACGTTGGTTACCGCCTCCTCGAAGTTGGAGCGCCTTGCCTGCTCACGGTCGTAGAACACCCCCTCGTAGTGCTCGCCGGAGATGAGCTCCATGCTGGTGGAGGCGACCTCGGCGAACTCCAGGGGGAGGTTGGCGCTGGCGTTGAAGAAGGGGAGCTTCCGGTCACGCATGAGGAAGGTGTGGAAGCTGTGCCCGGCCTCGTGGAGGAGGGTGCGGACGTCCTTGTCTCTGCCGGCGGCGTTCATGAAGATGAACGGGAGCCCCTTCTCGCTGAAGTCTGCCTGATACCCTCCGGGCGCCTTCCCCTTCCGGCTGCCGAGGTCCAGTACTTCGAGCTCCACCATCTTGGCGAAGTACCCCGAAAGCTGGCCGTCTATCTGCGCCACCACCTTCGCCGCCCCGGCCACCAGCCCTGGGACTTCTTCGAAGGGGGTCATGGGAGGGCGCCCCTCGGGGTCCACGGCCATGTCCCACGGCTTCAGCTCGTCGACCCCCAGCTCGTCCCTCCTGGCCCTGTCTATCTCGCGGCTCAGCGGCACGATGAACTCCTCGACCGC
>JAFMAU010000132.1 GCA_029784825.1 Nitrososphaerota archaeon
CGTCGCGGTGGGCGCGATCGTCTTTACCGACCGGCTCATGATGTCTTTGACGTAGATCGTATAGGTCACCTGACCACGAGCACGGCGCAGTGGGCGTGGCTGACCACCCCGGTCGAGACGCTCCCAAGTACGAGTTTCTTGAACCCAGTCATCCCCCTGGTCCCCAAAATGATCAGATCAGCTCTTTCCTGGGATGCGAACGTGACTATCGCCTCCACGGCTGATGGGCTTTCGATGAGCTCCCCCTTCGCGGTCACCCCCGCCTTCGAAGCGACGGCGAGGCCTCTTGTCAGCACCCCCTTCCCTACCTGTTCCGCTGCGCTCTCCAGGTCGCCGAAGTCAGGGATGGGCATCCCAGGTCCGGGCGCGTACACCGTCGACGGCGACCGGAAGACGTGCAGGATCGCGACCTTCGAGCCGTACTTCGCAGCGATGGAGCACGCGACCGCGACCGCCTTGTCCGCGTCTTTGGACCCGTCGTAGGCAACTACCACGCTCTTGAACCCGACTCCGTTTGGCATTCTCTGTCTGGAGGTTTGGGGGAGCCAGTCCTATTTAATTCGCCCTGACGGTTCCCACCGTTGGGAACGGTCCGCGGGTGGCGCGCGCACTCCGACGCCGCGGCGACCAAAGACCACGTGGGTCTCGACGTCCGCAGAAAGCGTCGTGGCCCAGAAGCAGGCGACGCCCCAGTTTTGATTATCATGCTCGATAATCGTCTCTTCCGTTATAAACCGCCTACGAGGCGTGGCCCTCATGGAAAAGACCAACATGACACATGCAATCCAGGGTAAGTGGGCAGGCCGGTTCATCTGGGCGGCCATCATCCAGGGGCTCATCGCCACTGTGGCCACCGTACTGATCCTCGACCCGCTACAATATTTCACAGGCAAGTCAGACTACTTTTCCCCGGCGAGGGTGATCGCGGGGGGAGGCGCGGGGACCTGGTTCTTCACCGGGTACATCTCCTACCTCGTAGTGGGAGTGGTGGCGATGGCGGTCACTGCCATCTTCTACTTCTACATCGAGGGAATCAACGGCAAGTTGTACAGTGGATACACCAACCTCCTGGCGTGGGGGCACCTGGTCTTCATGAACGTGGGCGTCGCCGGATCGATGCTCATCATGATGTATCAGGGATACCTCGCCGGGGTCGCGCAGAGCAACGGGACGAGCGCGCTCACAATCCATGAGACAATCCTCGGTTGGACCACTGACCCAATCGGCGGCCTGATACTCCTGGCAGCCATCGGCGCCCTCCTGGGCGGCCTGGGATACGTGGTCAGAAGCAGGACAAATTAGTTCCTGCTTCGGCCCTTTTTTCTTGCCGACTAAACCTCAAATAAGAACCTCTGGCGATTGCCACGGTTTGGAGATTTCCGACCAAGCCCGCGTTCAGGCAATCGTGGAGGGGCTGGCGGACCAGTATTCCAGGAAGATACTCCTCTCCGCCATCCCGAAGGCGAAGTCGGTCGAAGACATGAGCAGGGAGAACGACATCCCGCTGAGCACGGCTTACAGGAGGGTCCACGAGCTCCTCGGCGCGCAGATACTGGTCGTCGAGAAGATAATCGTCACCCCGGACGGGAAGAAGTACGAGCTCCTCAGGAGCGCATACAGGGCGATAACGGTCTCGTTCGACGGGGGCCAGATCAAGGTAGACGCGGTGATAAACGAGGACGTGGCGGAGAAGCTCAGGCGTCTATGGTTCTCGATGAGGGAGGGGCAGTGAATGCCACCGGTGAGAATTGGCTTCAAGACTTTAAAGGCCCGAGGAGGTGAGTGCTCGCAAGCATGAGTTGGATCTATCTGGACATCGCCCAGGCTCTGATACTGGTGTCCGGAGGAGTGGTGGTATATTACGCAGGAAGAGCTTACGGCAAGACGAAGAGCTCGGCCATGCTCCTCCTCGCGCTAGGTTTCGCCTTCGTTACCATCGGCGCGGTGGTGGCAGGGGTGCTGTACAATTTCGCATCGTTCGACCTCGGTACCGTGATAACGGTGCAAGCGTACAGCCAAGCTATCGGCTTCATCGTGATAGTGTACTCGCTGGCCAAGGCGAAAGGCTGACCGGCGGTGAGCCCGGGGACGCCGAGGGCTGGAAGTCAGCCTCTCCGCCGGTCCGGGGCCGTCTGTTCTGCTGGCGAAGCGCTCTCTACCGTGCAGGACGGGGCGGTGGTAGCGGTCTCTGGGTTCAACATGGCGAACACCCCGGAGCTTCTCATCGTTGAGCTGCACAGAAGGTACAAAGAGACCGGACACCCCCGGAGGGTTTTCCTCCTGGCCGACGCCCTCCCTGCAATCCCCGGCAGAGCGCTGGACGCTGTAGCGAAGGAACTCTTCACGAGCGGGGACCGGACCTTCCTCCGTGGAGTTTCCGTCCCTTTCCTCGGGTTCTCTCCCTGGCTGCAGAAACTGGTGGAGGCCGACATGGTGGAGGCTTACAGCTGGCCCATGGGGATCACCGCTTGCTGGTTCAGGGAGGTCGCGTCAGGGAGACCCGGAGTGATAAGCAAGATCGGGATAGACACTGCCATCGACCCAAAGAAGGGAGGGGGGAGGTTGAACGGGCTGGCAGACAAAAGGAGGACCTGCACCGTGCGGGAGATTGCGATAGACGGCGAGGAGTACCTTCTGTACGAGGCGCCGAAGCCGTCGGTGGCGCTGGTGCGCGGGACCACTGCCGACAAGAGGTCGAACATCACAATGGAGGACGAGGCGATGCGCGGGACCGTCCTCAGCATGGCCCAGGCGACGAAGGCGCACCCCGACCCGGGGACGGTCATCGCCCAGGTGAGGAGGGTGACTGCCTCGGCCGCGAACCCGAGGGCGGTCGAGATACCCGGGCCCCTGGTGGACTTCGTGGTCACGTCTCCAGCCGCATATCACTGGCAGCTGGGGTCGGCGGTCTACGACCCTGCGTTCGGCTCGAGCATGGAGCCCAGCTCGGAAGCCCGCCAGGCCGCGATCGACCCGGTCCAGCAGGTGATCGCAAGGAGGGTGCTGGTCGAGCTGGTGGAAGTTGCGAAGAAGAAGGGCTCGCAGGTCATAGTCAACCTCGGCATAGGAATCCCGGCGCTGGTCTCCAGGCTGGCGGTGATGGAGCGGGTGTCAGACTACATAGTGACGGTGCTCGAGTCCGGCCAGTGGGGCGGCGTGGCCCTCTCGGGGCTCGACTTCGGGGTGGCCATCAACCCCTTCGCCCTCTCCTCCTCCTTCTTCGAAAAACGCGACGAAAGCACCGGATCCTGGCTCGCCACCAGCGCAGCTGTGAAGAAACTCGAGAACTCGACGAACTCCGACATGTTCGGTTCGTACTTCACCCGCCCCAAGGAGCCCAGGAGCCGGTTGCGCGTCTGCTCTATGACCTCCTTGCTCGCCAGACTCTCTTCGACCGGTACCGACTCGAAGAACTTCCTCGACCTGGGGGCAAACGGGTACCGCAACTCCAAGTCTGACAGCAACGGAGTCCCGTAAGGCAACCTTCCCTACCAACAGGGTTGGGCCTTTAAGGTCTTGTCAGCTTTCTTTGGCCGTCGAAACTATCGAGAGGACGTCCCTGTCTCTCAGGA
>JAFMAU010000133.1 GCA_029784825.1 Nitrososphaerota archaeon
AGCTCCCAGGTTCGAGCAATACTTCGATGTCAATCCCGACCTCAGGGGCGCGGTGGCGACCGCCTATGCCCGCACCAACGGCAGACAAGCCCACCCTAGGCTCGTCGAGATGGTGAGAACCCTTCAGGGAGAGGTCGACAGGGCGAAGGTCTGGGGCGCCCTCTGCTCCTTCAAAGAGCCGGAGCTGGTGGCAGAGACCCTGGCTCTGGGGATCAGCGGCGAGGTGAGCAGGTCCGACTCCGCCTACCCGATCCTCTACGCCGCCCTCAACACGGGCGCCCGGGAAGCATATTGGGGGTGGCTCACCACCAACTACGACAAGATCAGGGACTTGTATGCCGGGTCTCAGCAGTTCTACCTGTACATGGGGCTCGTCCTCCCCATCTGCGGGGTGACGCGGGAGGCAGACGTCAGACGGTTCCTCTCTGGGAGGCGCATGAAACAGGGGGGCTCGAGCCTCACGAGGGCCCTCGAGCACCTCGCCATCAATACCAGGCTCCGCAGCAGGCTCCTCTCGAAGTAGCCCCTCCGACTAGGGTTAAGAGCGAGCCGGCAACGACCGAGGCAGATGGATCCCGACGACGCCGCATACAAGAAGAGCGTGAGGAACATGTCCCTGGTCCTGGCCGCGATCGTGATCGCGGTCTTCGTCTCCCTGGCCGTGTCCCCCTACGTCTTCCCGGCGGCCGACACCTTTCAACCATCCGTGTCCTACGACTCCGCCTTCGGGTTCACGCTCCACCTTATGATCAACTCCACCTCGATTCCCCGCGGCGGCGTCATCTCGCTATCCGGGTGGCTGAACAGCTCATCAAGCTCGATCGACAACATCACCGCCTCGGAAGGCTGGGGGGTTGGACCCGGAGGGCTGTGGACCAAGATTTGCACCTCCGGGTGGCCCATCGGCCTGGGGGTCATGGCCGGGCACTTCACCCAGGACAACGCCACCCTCGGGACGCTGATCCCGATACCGGAGCCCCTGTTCCAGTGCCCAGTGCAGGCGGCGACCCCCGGCTACTTCCTCCTCGGCCCCCACTCCTCGAGGGCGCTCGTCGACCTGAACGGGATCCCGCAGTACTGGGTGCTACAGTCGGGCTTCTCACTTTCCACCAGTCAGCTCGCTCCCGGGACATACACCGCGGTCATCGCGGACGAATGGGGGGACGTTGTCACTACGAACTTCGCCGTCTCCTGAGACTCCTTAACTATCGGAACCCGCTTCCCGGCACCGTTGAGAGTGGACCCCTCCCTCATCCACCGGCTCTTCTACCCGCAGGTCCCTCTCGTAATGGGGGCCCAGCACGGGGGACGGGTCTCAGCCATGCCCGTGGTTTCGTACCTCTCGGTCTCAGAAGAGCCCCCCATGGTCGGCGTAGGCTGCGCGCCTGCAGGATTCACGTGTGCCCTCGCCCTGAAGGCGCGGGCCTTCTCCCTCTCTGTCCTCGACAGGTCCCACTCGGACGCCATTGCAAAGCTCGCGACCGTGAGCGGGGCCAAGGTCAAGGACAAGCTCTCGGAGGCGGGGCTCACCCACTCCACAGGGAGGGGCGCGAAGGTCCCCGTGCTGAAGGACGCGCTGGCGACCGTCGAGTGCAGGCTCACCGCGGCCCCGAGGTTCGGGGACCATCTCGTCCTGGTGGGCGAAGTCGTCGCAGCCCGGGCTTCGGACGCGTTCTCCGGCTCCTGGAACTTCAAGGGGTACAGGCCGATGCTGTACACGGGATGGCGGGACGGGCTGACGTTCTACGAAGGTCCCTAGGCGTACGAACGGACCACTTCAGACGAGAACCTGCGCAGGTCAGCGATTATCTCCGAAGCCGCGGGGTGGTTTATCGAGGCGCAGTAGTATTCGAGTCCCGCCTGGGCGTAGGCGTCGATCTGTTTCCGTATCTCGGCGGCCGTGCCTGACACGGCGACCCGCTTCTCGTTGTTCGCCCCCACATACACATCTCTCTTCTTCCTCACGTCCGTCGTCATCCTCATCGAGAGCGTCACCTTCCTCTCGGCCCCCCTGATCCTTGAAGCCCCCGCCGAGAACCCCTCCAGGTCTGGGCCGACGGGGTGCCACCCGTCCCCGAGGCTCACCGCCCTCCTGATCGAGGTGGGCCCGTTCCCGCCTATCCACACCGGGATGTCGCCGTTGACCGGCTTGGGAAG
Organism: Nitrososphaerota archaeon; assembly: GCA_029784825.1. The sequence continues at coordinate 2,158 of JAFMAU010000133.1, forward strand.
GAAGAGGGCATCCTTGACATGGAAGTGGTCCCCGTCGAAGTCGACCACGTCGTCCTTCCAGAGCTTGCGCATAAGCGCTATGCTCTCGTCCATGACCTTCCCCCTCCTCCTGAAGTCGGCGTTCAGATACCCGAACTCCTTCTCGGCCCACCCGGCGCCGAAGCCGAGGATCACCCTTCCCCCGGAGAGGACGTCCAGGGCGGCCGCCTGTTTGGCGACGAGTATCGGGTTGCGCTGGGGAAGGACCACGCAAGAGGTGCCGACCCTCAGCTTCTCGCAGCGGGACGCTATGTAGGAGAGCAGGGTGAAAGGCTCGATCAGCTGGCCGTAGGGTTCCTTCAGCTCCGAGGGCATTATGATGTGGTCCGTCGCCCAGACGGAGTCGAAGCCTGCTTCCTCGCAGACGGCCGAGATCTCCAGGAGCTCCTGCGGAGCGATCTTGTCTCCATAGTTGGGGAGGATGTAGCCGAACTTCATCTGACGATGTCCCTCGTGGTGGCGAACTTCGTCGCAAGGCTCCCGGTCTTGTTCATCTTCGCCAGGTTGAGAAGCAGCGGCGTGATCATTTCTATGGTGCGGGCTTCGGAGAGCGGCCCGGCGTACAGGGGACGGAGGTTGGGGATGCTCGTCACCAGCGCGGCGGCCTCCTCATACGTCTCCCTCGCATCCGCGGCCACCAGTACGTCCATGGGGACCAAGGTCTCCCTCTCGAAGAAGACTGACGACACGTGGTTGAAGGCGGTCGCCACCCTGGACTCCGGGAGCGCTGCCGCCAGCTCCTGGGCTGCGGACCCTTCGGCCAGAGCGAACTTCAGCAGCCCCTCCTCCGCCTTCAGGGGGTTGATCATAGAAACGGCGACCTTGCCCGACAAGGCCCCGGAGAGCCGGGACGCTTCCCCCATGGCGGAGTAGGGGACTGCGAACACCGCCAGCTCTGCCGCCCTCGAGGCCGCCTCGTAGCCCATCCCCGATGCCCCCTCTATCCTCTTGGCGGCGTCGCGGGCCCTGCGCTCGTCCCTGGACCCGATGATGACCTCGTTCTTCTTCGAAAGGTGCCGTGCCAGCCCAGTCCCCATGGCCCCGGTCCCGCCAAGGATGGCGACCTTCAATCCGCCTCGAGCCTCGCCTGCGGGGACTTCTCTTGGTATTTAGCGAACTTGGCGTCCATGACCTCCTTGATCTTCTCCGCCCTCTTCCACCCGATGCCCTGGGTCAGGGCCAGCTCGCCTGCGGTCAGACTCATCACCCTCCTGGGGGAGCCGTACTTGGACAGCAGCCGTTCGGCGAGCCTCCTCCCCACCCCTGGGAGAGACGACACTAGGTAGAGCTGCTGCTGCGGCACGCCCTTCGCCTTCGGGGGGAGCTCCGACGGCATCCTGGCAAGGGGCTTCGCCCTCGCGTGGGCCAGGAGC
>JAFMAU010000134.1 GCA_029784825.1 Nitrososphaerota archaeon
CCAAAGGATAGCCCCAGTTCCTTCATCCACTTCCTGTAGGCTACGGCTATCCTGTCGGAGCGGAGGTGGAGCTCCGCCTGCAAGTCGAGCGGGAGCCGCTCGGGCCTCTGCGACTCGACCACAGGTATGTCCTGCTGGGTTATCAGGCTCTGAGTCCTGATCATTTCTTCCTCCGGAATCTCTCTTCCGTAGTTCATGGCAATCCAGAACCAAGCCACCGACTCGAACTCGCTGAGCGGACAGACCGACGCGAAGATGGAGAACCTCCCTGCGACCGTGTCCTTGGAAAGGTACATGGTGAGCGGCCTGAAGACCTTGTAGGTGTATGTGACGTCCTTGGCGACCCCGGTGCCGTCCGGGTCGGGTTGCCATATCCTCACGTTCCTGGCGACTATGCCTTCGTCCGTCTGCTCCACTTCATAGTCATGAATCTCTGCGTGGGCCCTTTCACCAAGGATGCCTTCGTGGACGAAAGGAAGGTGCGCTACGTCAAGGAAGTTTTCCACCGCCCGGGTGCCGCTGGCCCTGTACCGAAAGGGACCGCAGCATACCATCCTGAACGCCGGGTCACCCCACTCTTCGAAGGGGGGCACTTCCTTGGAGGGTTCGCCCAAGCAGGCCCACACGAGCCCGTATCTCTCCTTCGTGCGGTAAGTCCGCACCCTTGCTTTGGCAGGGGGCTTCTGCTCCGGATGAGCAGGCATCTTGACGCACTCTCCGGCCGCGTTGTAGGTCCATCCATGGTACGCGCACTCCAGGTGGTCCCCCTTCAGATGCCCCAACGAGAGCCTGGTGCCTCTGTGGACGCACAGGTCCTGCCAGACCCTGACCTCGCCGTTCATCCGCCAGACCACCAGGTCTTCCCCGAGGAGCCTCGCCGGAAGGATGGTCGCCTCCGGAATGTCTGAGGACTTCGCGATCGGATGCCAGTCGTTAAGGAGGACGGGATCCTCGATCATGGCGGGAGACTTCTAGTCGGGCGGGAGTTCCTTGTAGTTCAGGTCGATGTTCATGCCGCGCTTCTTGTGGTACCACCGCGAAGCGAGGTAGATGAGAGCGCCTGCGACCAGCGTGGTCAGGATGTACGCCTCGTTCAGCCATGCCGGGTTGACCGTGAATATGCTGAAAGTCGGGCTCGTCAGGTACTGGTAGACGAGGAAGGCGAAGGCGCCTGCGTCGAGGATGCCGAACACGGCCAGCAGAGTCCTCGCCGAGCCTTTCTCCTTCTTGATCCCGTGGGTGGCTGCGGTCAGCCCCACTATCGTGAAGTAAATCATGGAGGCGTTGATCGTGCCGAAGAGCGCGAAGAAGGAGCTCGAGAAGTAGGAGGCCAGTCCGATGAGGAGGACGGCCACGACGAGGTCGACGGCCATTGCCACCACCGGAGAGCCGAACCTCGGGCTCACATACGACAGCTTTGCGGGGAGGAACCTGTCGAGGGACTGGGCGAGCATGTACCTCGAGAACACTATAACCCCGTAGGCAATCACTCCGAACTGCATCAGGATCGAACCTATGCCGATTATACCCGCTATCCAGATGTTGCCTGAGACGGCCATCGCCAGGGTGAAGAAGTTCAGCCCGTCGTTAGCCCAAGCGTGACTGGCGAACGCCGAGTTGACGAAGGGCATCCCAGCCACTCCGTAGAGGACCGCCAGGGCTCCTGTAAGGAGAACGAAGGCTGTGACGGCGGAGATCGGGACGTTCCACTTCAGGGCCCGCTTGTCCTTGATCTCGGACGCGACTGCGGGAGCTGCATTCAGCCACGGATAGACGAAGGCGAAGATGACCGGCATGATGTAGATGGTGTTGCCAAAGTTGATGTCGAACAGGCCCCCGGACGCTGCGTAGTGGGAACTCAGATACTCGTAGGTGGAGTTGGCGCCGCCGTACTGGAGATAAGGAGCGGTCCCGTCGATGTATGCCTTGACTCCGGCCTGGCCGGCGTAGAGCAGCTCCGCCATGGAGAGCAGCAGGGTGATCACGCCGATTATGGTGAGAACCGAGACCAGCCTGTAGCCGAGCTTCGGCTTCCAGATGTTGAGCAGGATCACAGCAGCGAATGGGACCGCGCCGACGAGGAACTGGGTGGCTGGGTCGGAGAACAGGTTGAACCAGTTGAAGTATGGAGGAGCGCCCACCCCCTGGTACCCCCAGTAAGTGAAAGACATAGTCAGCCCTGCGCTGCCGACGGTGAAGTCTGTCAGAATGGCCACGAGCGCGAGGAAGGCGAGCGTCTCCATCGTGTAGCCGAAGAACGACATGGTGCTCCCGAAGAAGCCACCGAAGGTCCTTGAAATCCAGACGTAGTCTCCGCCGGTGCGCGGGAACCGCCTCGACATCATGGTGTAGACCACAATCTGCGGGATAGCCAGAATGAACGCGATTACCGAGGCCGCGATGAGGTTGAGTCCGGTGACAGAGGGGACGATGAACAGCGTGGCCGTAGTCGAGCCCGCGATCGTCGTGAGGAGCGGACCAATCGACATGTTGCTCAGGTTGAGCGCTATGCTGTCGAGGAACGAGACGTTCTTCACAAGGCCGGTGCTTTCCCTCGCAAAGACGGTGGGAGCCTTGGTCTCGTCAGGAGAGCCGCTCAACAGACGTCGCAAAATGAACTATGTATATAACCAGTCTTTAACACAGATGAGTGAATCATTCCGCGAGCTGTGAAAATCAGTACCCGATTTCCGAGCTCGGCCGGAGGTGGCGCATGGACTTGACCCTACCGCACCTCTTGCACTTGTAGAGCCCCCTTCCCCTCGGGTTGTAGTCCCTGGTGTCCACTACCGCCTCGTGTTCGGTCCTCATCCCACATTTCTCGCACCAGCGGTACTCGCCCAAGAGGATGAGACCGTTGGGGTCCCGGCGCAAAAACCTTTAGCGGCAGCGGCTCCCGTCTCTTCCGTGTTGGACCCCTTTTCGGCGGGCATGGTCCTGATTATGGTAGGTCTCGCAGTGGTCGTCGTTTCGGCTCTCAGGGGGTCCCAGGGAGGCGAAAGCCAGGTGAAGGGCGCTGGAGTCGTGATGATAGGCCCGATCCCCATAGTATTCGGGTCGGACGCGAAGTGGGCGAGTGTAGCAATCGTCCTCGCGGCGGCGCTCGTCGTGCTGGTCCTGCTGGCAGGTCTGGTCTAGACTATGCAGAGGTTGATGGCCGCAGGGTTTCTGACAATCCTGGCAGGATTCGCCCTGCTCTTCGCCGGGGCGGCGTCCTCGGGCGGAGCCTCGGTAGGCGGGGTAGTATTCATCGGGCCGGTCCCCATAGCATTTGGCTCCGGCCGGGACGGCTGGTCCCTCGCTCTGGGCTCGGTCATCGTGGGTGCAGCCATGCTGGTGGGGCTTTTGGTCTGGAGCCTGCGGTTCAGACACATGAAAGGGGACTAGTGCCGGGAAAATATTAAATACGAACAGCCCGACGTTCTTCTCAAGTTGCAGCAAGTCCAGCCGCTGGTCATGTTCACGCCTCTCGCCAGGCAGAAGCTCGGGGAGGTCCTGGAGGAGGAGAAGGCCACGGACTCCTTCCTGAAGATCGAGGTCTATCAGGGCGGCGGATGCGC
>JAFMAU010000135.1 GCA_029784825.1 Nitrososphaerota archaeon
CTCGCAGCGGACAGGGCGAGGCTGGAGGTAGCCGCCGATGCCCGCGGGAAGAGGTTCGAGGTGATAGACGTCCCGATGCCCCCGAGGGTGCTGGCGGCCGACGGCAGGCTCCCGGCGAGCCATCTGAACTTCTACGTCGGGAACGCCGCCGTGGTGGTGCCCACCTTCGGCGGAGGCTCGGACAGGGCGGCGCTGAGGGCGCTCGAGGATGCGTTCCCGAGGAGGGACGTCGTGGGGGTGGAGTGCAGGGCCCTAGTGCACGGCCTCGGGACGCTGCACTGCGTCACGCAGCAGCTCCCCGCACCCGGCTGAGCGCGGTCACTTGTGGGCCGAGGTCTCTGCTGTAACCCGGGAGGCGAAGTCTGACAGCTTTACCCCGAAGGTCTGCTCGCCTGCCCTCGTCCTGACCGCCACCGTGCTGGAGTCCTCCTCCTTCTTCCCGACCACCAGCATGTATGGAACCTTCTGGAGCTGCGCGTCCCTGATCTTCGCGCCCATGGTCCCGCTCGCGAAGTCCCCCTCGGCCCTGATCCCCGAGGCGAGGAGCGACTCGAGGACCGTCTTCCCGTACGCGAGGTGCTCGTCCGAGAGGGGGATCACCCGCGCCTGAATCGGGGAGAGCCAGACCGGGAGGACCCCCCTGTAGTGCTCGAGCATTATCCCCATGAACCTCTCCAGCGAGCCGAAGATGGCGCGGTGGATGACCACCGGGGTGTGCTCCTTCCCGTCCGACCCCGTGTACGCCAGCTTGAACCTCTTCGGCATCTGAAGGTCCAGCTGGAAGGTGCCGCACTGCCACTCCCTCCCGAGCGAGTCCCTGATGTCCACGTCTATCTTCGGCGAATAGAAGTTCCCCTCCTTGTCCTTGATCTCGTGGCTCCATCCTTTCCCCTTCACCGCGTTGATGAGCGTCTCCGTAGCCCTCGCCCACTCCTCGTCGGAACCCATCGAGTCGTCCGGCCTGGTCGAGATCTTCACCTTGTAGGTGAGGCCGAAGACGCCGTAGGCCCTCTCCATCATGCCAAGCATTTTGGAGAGCTCCTCGCCGGCCTGCTCCTCGGTCGCTATGACGTGCGCGTCGTCCTGCGTGAGCGCCTTCACCCTGAACAGCCCGCTGGCGACGCCGCTCAGCTCGTTCCTGAACAGAGGGTCGAACGTCGCGTACCTCACGGGGAGCTCGCGGAAACTCCATTTTCTCGTCTTGTAAATCAGGAAGTGAGACGGGCAGTTCATCGGCTTCATCCCCATCTCCTCGTCCCCCAGCGCCGTGAGGAACATGTTGTCCTTGTAGTGGGCGGAGTGGCCGCTCACCTGCCAGAGCGCGGTGTTAGCAAGGCTCGGGGTGCTGACCTCCTGATAGCCTCCTCTGGCGAGCTCTCCCCTGAGGTAGTCTACGAGGATGTTCCTGAGCTTGTACCCCTTCTCGTGGAGGTAGACCATCCCGGGTGAGACCTCCTGGAAGCTGAACAGGTCCTGCCTTTCGCCGATGACGCGGTGGTCGGTCTCGGGGAGGTTCACAAAGTCGCTCCGCTTCATCCTTGCCATCGCCTCGGCGTCGGTGAGCTCCCTCCTGGGCCTGGTTTTTTGCGCCTGAGGGGCGGGGGCGTTCGAGTAGCTCCTGGACATCTCTGCCAGTGGGTGCCCTTTCACCTTGATCTGCAGCGCCTTCGTCCAGCCGAAGGGGGCCCTGTGCACGTCCAGCCCGGCGGCCTTCGCGTCCTTCTCCATCGACAGGAGCAGGTCGAGCGCATCAGGGGGAGGGGCGAGGTCCTGGCTCAGGTGCGCGAACGGGTACAGCAGGACGCGCTTCGTCCCGAGCTTGGCGAGGAACTCCTTCGACTCGGCCACCGCCTTCGCCACGAGCCCTGTGTCGTCCCCGCGCTCGAACGAGGTGAACAGGACGACTATGTCTGACTCCTTCACGGTCGAGGGGACGATGTCCTCGGCGTTCTTCACCTCCTTCTTGACCGGCGTGTACTCTATGAAGTCGGCGTGCATCTGGAGAATCTTCAAAGCTTCAGCCTACCATCGTGACCGTTCGAGGGACCTCGACTTCTTGGTCGCCTTCTTCCACGTCTTGTAGTGCTCCCTGCAGAGGTAGACCCGCCTCCCTTCCCCGCCGACCGCGAGACCGCTCCCGCCGATCTCTTCCCTGCTGAGCGACCTTTCGGCCGGGTTCTTGCACCCGGTGACCCCGCACGCGACTCCCTTGTCGACCTTCCCCAAGACGATGCCGACCGCGGCTACCCCTACTATATTAAAAAGGAGAATGGAGGTCGCACCCTTGCTGGACAGGCTCCGGACGAGGCTCGCCTCCTGCCTTTCCGCCGTGGGTTCGTTCTTTGCCAGGCTCGAGTTCTCCCCCACGGCCTGGACCGTCGTCGGGGTCGCGGTGTCGCTGCTTGCCGCCTGGTCGTACTCGACCGGGGGATACTCCGGAGAGCTCCTCGGAGGCGTACTGATACTCGTGTCGGGGTGGTTCGACATCGTCGACGGCGCCGTGGCCAGGGCGACAGGGAGGACCTCGGCAGCAGGGGCGTTCCTCGACTCGAACCTCGACAGGGTCGCGGAGGTCGCGCTCTTCTCCGGGATCCTGCTGGGGGGGTACGCCGCCCCTCCCGCCGTCCTCCTCGCGCTCTCGCTCAGCCTCTTGGTCAGCTACGCCAGGGCGAAAGGGGACGCACTGGGGGTGAAGCTCGCGGGGGTAGGGATCGGAGAGCGGAGCGAAAGGCTGATCATACTCGCCGTGTCGTCCATCGTGGGGCTCGTCGGGTGGGGGGTCCTGCTCGTGCTGGCTGTCGCCGCGTTCACGTTCGTCGAAAGGAGCTACACCGCCCTCAGGGGACTGGGCGCAGCGGCGAAACCGAAGCCTATTTCTACGGAACCGGCGGCGCCCTCCCCGTAGTTTGGTCGACAAGCCCGGAAGGAGGAAGAAGCGGAGCCTCCTGCCATGGAAGAAGCTGGCGGCCGTCGCGATCGTAGCGGTGATTGTGGTCGGAGCCGGCTGGGAGATTTACTGGAACTACATCTACAAGGCGCCACCGGTCTACGCGGTCTTCAACACCACCGACGGCTCCTTCCAGGTCGAGCTATTCCCCGCGTGCGCCCCGCAGACCGTCGCCAACTTCGTCAGCCTGGCGAACAGCGGGTTCTACAACGGCCTAGTGTGGCACAGGATCGTCCCCGGCTTCGTGATCCAGACGGGGGACAACGGCACCCGGGGAGGCCTCAACAGCACCAGGGCGACGTGGGGGTACGGAGGGACGGCGCCCACGATCCCGCTGGAGTGGTGCGGGTGGCTGCACAACTATCAGGGGTACATCGCGATGGCGCACACCTCTCAGACGACGTACGCCGGGTCCCAGTTCTTCGTCAACCTGTCCAACAGCACTTCGAACCTCAGCCTCGACGGGAACTACACGGTCTTCGCGAAGGTGGTGAGCGGATGGAGCGTGGTGCAGGCCCTGGCGGCTTCGCCCCGCTGCCTGCCTCCCAGCTGCCCCTCTACCTGGCCCGCCGACGCGCCGCTCCCGGC
>JAFMAU010000136.1 GCA_029784825.1 Nitrososphaerota archaeon
GGAGGGCTATCCCCCTGGCCGTGGCCGAATACACGAATCCCCCTATCAGTGCCGACCCCGCCGTGAAAGCGGAGACCAGCAGGGCGGCGTCAACTCCTCCGTTCACTATGGTCCCGAAGGCGTTCCGCCACCTGTCGACGTGGAAGAAGCCCGCGGATGTGGCTCCGACCGCGGAGTCGAAGGCCAGGGCGACCCCGAAGATGGTCAGCCCCGTCACGATGAGGGCCGGCGTGACACGGACGAAGTAGAGGCCGAGGCCCGCGAAGAACAGGGGCTCGAAGAAACCGTATGTGAAGGCCCGCAGCTTCTCCATCAGGACAGGCCTGGCCGCCAGGAACTTCTGCATGAGGAACCCGAGGAAGAGGGCCACGATGGCCGCGTTGAACCCCGTAATCTGGCCGACGAAACCTGCTATCAGCAGGATGGAGATTATCACCGCGAAGACCACCTCCCTGCTCTTCAGCCGGCTCTCGACCTTCTCCAGGAGCGGGACCATCACATACCTCCCGAAGGCGACGACCCCCAGGATGGCCGCGGCCAGCTCTGCCGCGGTGACTGCGATGGAGAAGACCGTGACCGCCTTCCCGGCGAGGTCGATGACGAAGGAGAAGAGGACGACGGCGGCCACCTCTATGACGACCACCTGTGAGAAGATGGCGGTCCCTTCGTCTGTCCTGGCGAGCCCGGTGTCGGTTAGCAGCCTCGACAGGGGGCCCGCGCTGCTCATGCCGGCCACGATCCCTATGACCAGGGCCACGGTCGCCTGGCCGAAGAGGAAATAGAAGATCGTGGTTATGGCCAGGAACCGGACGACGAATTGCCCGAGGGCGACCAGCAGCGTGGTCCGCCTGGCGAACACCCCTCGGAGCCTGTCCGCCTCGAACTCCTCGGCCCCGCTTATGAAAAGGAGGAAGTTGATCCCGAGCGACACGAAGAGCGTGATGGTCGGCACGACGTCGACCACGTTGAAGACCCCGGGGCCCAGAAGGGTGCCGACCAGGATGGCCCCGACGAAGGGGATGAGGCCGACCTTGCGGAACGCCTCCTCGCCGAGCTTGGCGGCGATGAGGAGTATGCCGAGGTACGCCAGCGACGACACGGCAAGCGGCAGATCGGTGAAAATTGCCATACGAACAGACCACCCGGCCCTGGCGTCTGAAGTCGTCGGGCATTTAACAGAGTGTTATTTCAGCTGCCACCACCGGGAGGCGTCTGTGTGCGGGCCCTAGGCCAGCTCGAACTCCACCAGCCAGAGCTCGTCGGTGGACTTGAATCCCTGCTTGGACCAGTAGGCTTTGACCTCCGAGGGCGAGTCCGCGCCGTCGCGCCTGGCGAGCTTGGGGTCGATCTCCTTGAGCTTCAGCCGCCTGAGGCCGGTGACCTTGATCTTCGCAAACTTGACGGGTGGGTACCCCATCTTCGCGGCGTCGTAGACCTCACCGACAGTCACTCTGGGCTGGGGCCACTTCCTGAACGTCACTGTCTTCTTCCCCGCCTTCACCTGCTCGGCCGACTTGGCGCCGAAGGTGATCAGAGCCAACGGAAAACCTCGGAGGGCATCGTGGGCCTGGCGCTCCTATCGCCTGATAATCCCTTCCGTCCCGCCTCGGAGGACTTCCTTCCCCGCCTGGTTCGTACACCTGAATGACATCGAAACTTCGAGCCTGTCCTCGGACTCCGCCACGTTCAGCACCGTGCCCTCGCAGGTGACTGTGTCGCCCACGAACACGGGCCTGAGGAACTCGAAGGTGATCCTCCTGGCTATGTAGTTGAGGTCCCCTCCGAGCTTGGTAGGGAGGGTCGCGGTCAGAAGTCCCTGGACCATTATCCTGCCCTTCGGGTCAGGGAGCATGTGGTGTATCCCCTTGTCGCCCGAGATCTCTGCGAATGATGCGACGTCTTCCCTCGTGAAGGTGCGCGAGTAGGTGGTCTTCGACCCGGCGGTAGGGTTTTGCGTGCAGGGGGCGTCGAGTTCAGGCTTGATTGAGTTTGCGGTGGACGAGCGCGGCTATGGAGCCAGCCTCTGGTCGGGGAAGAACTCTTCGAAGCCAGGCATGTCTGCGGCCGGGCCCTCGGGGCCCTCGCCCCACATCAGCTCAGGGGGCATCGGCCTTTTCTCCAAGCCGGCGAGGGTCATCCTCAGCCATGGAATCGAGATCTGCTGGCCCTGGTAGGTCCCCCCGTGCTCTATGGCAGTGAGTATCACCCCTTTGTAGTAACCCTTCAGGTCGACATCGTTGGACGACGGTTGGGGTTGAGAATGGCCCGCACCCGTGAGGTCGGCGTCGTCGAAACGCAGTTCGGAGACCTCGGTGATCTCGGGCTTCAGGGTCAGGTCGGTCGCCCAGGGATCCTCTGCGGGCGTCCTTGACAGCCTCCTGCGGATCGTTTCAATCAACGCTGGAGGTATGGCGCGGACGGTTAATGATACGATAGTTTTGTAACCGCTCCCCGTCCTCGTTCAGGGCTCTTGAACGGGCCCCTAGGGATTCGCGAGCGAAGGCCCTCGGTCAAGGCGGGGTCAGCCCAGGACCTGCTTCAACAGGCCCCCGGAGATGTTTCCGCCGGAGACGACCACCACAACCTTCTCTCCGGGCACTCCGCCGGAGCCGGAGAGCAGCGGCGCCAGCGGCGCAGCCCCCGAAGGTTCTGCGACTATCCGGGCGGTGTTGACCATGGCGGCCGTCGCCCTGAAGATCTCCTCCTCCGAAACGACATACGCCCCGTCCACGTGCATCGTGCACGCCCTGAAAGTGAGTTCGCCGAGCGCTGAGGGTATCAGGCCGTCCGCCGCAGATTTTGGGTTCTCGACCCTCACTATCCTGTGCGCGGCGAGGGCCGACGACAGCTTGGGCGCCCCCTGTGGCTCCACTCCGAAGATCCGCACCCCGGGGCGCCTGGACTTGAGGGCGATGGAAACCCCAGAGATGAGCCCTCCTCCCCCGACCGGCACCAGGACCGAGTCGAACCCTTGGAGCTGCTCCGAAATCTCGAGGCCGACGGTCCCCTGGCCGGCGATGACGTCGGGGTCGTCGAACGGATGCACGAAAGCGGCGCCGGTGGCGGCCGCAATCTCCCTCGCCTTCGCCTCCCTTTCTTCGCTGAGCCTTCCGGCCCTGACCACCTCTGCGCCGAACTCCTGAATGGCGTCGACTTTCTCCTTGACGGCAGTCTCGGGGACCACGACGGTGCACTTCTTCCCCAGGAGCCTGGCGCTGTAGGAGACCGCGATCCCATGGTTGCCCGAGGAAGCCGCGACGACGCTGCGCTCGCGTACGCGCGAGACCTTGTTGTAGGCGCCTCTGATCTTGAAGACCTTGATGGGCTGGAAGCATTCTAGCTTCAGGTAGACCCGCCTGCCTGTCAGCCTCGAGAGGGCCGGAGACTCGAGCAGAGGGGTCCTGGAGGCCACACCCTGGATCTCTCTGGATGCATCTTCAATCTCTTTCAGGCCAGGGAGTCGCCTTGGTTCCATCACAAGTCACCTCTGGGGCAAAGGCGCACGATGCCCGC
>JAFMAU010000137.1 GCA_029784825.1 Nitrososphaerota archaeon
CTGTCGAGCGCGGCCTGACAGAATGAATCTATAACCAGGATTTTGAACACAGTGTGAATCCTAAATCGATAGCCGACCGAGACGTTCTGGGTCTATTGCGTTCTACGAAACCAAGAATCGGCCGCATTTCTGGCGCCCTCGTAGTCGTGTATCTCGTCCGGATACTAAGACAAACCACGAAATCATGCTCGACATCAGACCGCCCTCGCCTTCTAGTGCATCGTCCACGAAGTTCGTGAAGTTATCCAATGGTGGTGGGCCTCTCCTTGTTCGTCCATGCGAGTGGCTTCGCCTTCCTATTGTGCTCTTCGATGAACTTGACGAGTTTTCCTGCCAGGTTCTCCTTCGACTTGAAGTCGCCTCTCTGCAGCGCCCTCCGGTAGAGGATGCACGCCAGGGCCCCGTCCCTCAGGCGGAGGGAGTCTCGATTGGTTCTGTAGTTCCAGCCTGCTCCCTTCGAGGACTCTGAAGATGGCCTCGGGCCAGTAGCATTCCTCGATGTCTACAAGGGTACGTCTTGCTTTCGGTGTCGCATTTCTGTTGTGGCCTGGGGCTTAAAACGCGAGCGTCCACTTTCACTCCCGTCTCCCCGGCCCAGCCGAACCGTCCGGGCCTTCGTCCGGCTCGCTCTCCAAGCCGAGGAGCCACTTGGAGTAGGCGTGGACTCGCTCGACGAAGTTGTCGGAACTCAATCAGGGATTCCTGATGCGGTACCGCTCTTAACGTCGGGCTTGTTTCAGATTTCCGACAGATGGAGAGTCCTGACCGAAAGTAACAGTCTGGGCTGGGGTCTCCCTACTTTACGAGGTCAGCGAGCCCGAACCTGTGACTCTCTTTGATTAGGTCTTCGTCGACGATGGGCGGGGACGAGCCCACTCTCCTTTCGAACGTCCTGCAGCTGGAATAGAGCGAAACGTAGGCTCCATACTCCCAGCAGATCCCTCTGGCTGTGAACATCTCATGGGCGAAGTGGATGCATTCGAAGCAGTAGGGCCTCTGGAGCCCAGTTCCCTCCCAGTACCTCACGAAGCTCGGCGGGAGCATGACGACCACCGCGGGAGTTGCTCTAGCGCCTCAGGGCGTTCCTGACCTGCGGGAGCGCGGCTGCGAAGGCAGTATGCTGGCAGTAGTCTGTGGCGTCCAATTCGCAGTAAAACCTGACCTTCCCCCCGTCTGCAGACTTCGCCTTCACGCCCACGATCCTGTCCTTCTTGTTGTCCCGCACCACGACCTCGTCCTCCCCCAGGGAGATCAACTCCAGGAACGGCGCGTAATTGGAGAACCTGTCCTCGATGTAGAGCATGACCTCGAGGATGTCGCTGACGAAGCCCGCAAGGGGCTTCTTCTCCTTCTTCGCCCTCTCCTGGACCTGCTGGTACAGCTGGGCCGACACCGTGATAGTTCGGAAACGTCTGTCTGGCATGGGTCTACGCCAGTATTACGTTATCTTTAAATGTTTACTGACGTGGAAAAAGCGTGGGAGTTATAGAACCTTGTTCGGAAGACTCGTTCCTGCCTTAAAAGGCCCCGAAGGGTCTGTCGGCATGGCCGCACCCCCCGACGGAGAGCCGCTCGAGCTCTGCGAGGAATGCGGGTCCCCGCTGGTGGACGGCTTCTGCGGGACCTGCGGGGCCGGGTTCAGGGAAGGTGTCAGCCCGGTGGGCGCCGCCCCTCTTGAGAGGGACGAGCTGTCGCGGGTGCTCGGGAGGAACGTCGGGGCGAGGGCCCACGGATCCTACTCCCTCTCGATGCAGCAGGAGCAGGGGATGGGGCCGCTGCGGAAGCAGATCGACCTCTTGGTCGAGCAGTTCAACGCCTCCCCGGAAGCGAAGGCTGCCGCGAAGCGGAACGCGGAGACGCTCGCGGTCAAGGTCATGGAGGAGCTGGGCCCCACCAAGGCCGCCATGGCCTCGGTCGCCCAGGTCTTCATCACGCAGGGGAGGAACCTCAGGGAGGTCGGCTCGTGCATCTCGATGATTCATCCAGCCATTGACAGGCTGAGCGACGTCGTCGTGGAGGTGCGCCAGGAGACAGAGGAAGACATCAGGGTGCTGGTGGACGGGAGGGAAAGGCCCTACAAGTCGTACGCCAACGGGTTCTACAGACGGCTGAGGATACCGGTCTTCGCCTCGGACGGAAACGCCCTGGTCGAGCTGAAGGGCGCCACGCTGACCAAGAAAGGGTATGACCTCAAGAGGGTCGAGCCGAAGGGGCCGTCCGAGTTCGAGATAAGGGCGGACGAGACCAACTTTGAACTGTTCAAGGTCCTTGAGGAGGCGAGGCTCTCGGGGAGGGCGGCGGTGGCCGGGATAGATCAGAGCGCAATGCTCAGGAAATACTCGATCTCCAAGCTGCGCCTCACCGGGAGGCTCCTCAAGGAAGCAGGTCTTCTGCAGCGGGTGAGCGGGGAGTACGTCAGGCTGTTCGCCGAGGCGGTCGGCGACGGCAGGGGGAGGTCCCCGAGAAAGCTTGCCGAGGAGACCTTGGTCGAAGTGTGCGAGAAGACCGTTCCGGAGCACCTCCGCAACTCACTCTGGCAGAAGTACCACCTCAAGCCGTCCGGGATGAGGTCGCTCGTGATCATGTCCGAGCTCGCCGCCTGGCAAGGGTGAGGTGGCCCCCATGCCAGCAGCCCAGCTGACCACGATCCCGTTGAACCTGGTCGAGCCCCATCCCAAGCTCGCGTTCAGGTTTGCCTACGACGTCAAGGGGCTCGCCGACTCGATCAGGGAGGCCGCCGACGAGAACACCCCCAACGGCCAGCTCAATCCAGGGAGGGTGATCCTGAAGCCCGACGGGAAGGGGTACTACGTCTACGTCGGGGTGAGGCGCTACAAGGCGCTGAAGCTCCTCTACGACACGACCAGGGACGAAAGGTTCGGCTCCTACACCGCCTACGTCGACACCGGAATGGACGAGCTGCAGATGTTCGTCAAGGCGAAGCGTGAGAACGACGAAGAGAAGGGGGAAAGGCAGGGGCTCTCCGTCCTAGAGGAGTTGTTCGGGGTAACGATGATCAAGGATTCGATATCCCCCGACGGGCTGGACAAGTGGCTGAAGAGACTGGTCGACGTGGCGGCAAAGCTGGACGAGAAGAAGCTGAGGAAGCTGTGGGAGATCGAGCAGGCCGCCTCCTCGAAGTTCAGGCTCCCGCACCTCGAGTTCCTTTGCAAGATCGGGAGCGAGGACGACCTCTACCTGACTGCGGCAACGGCGGTCGCCTTCAACTATGCGGGGAACGACATGGAAAGGGCCTGGGAGGACAGGAACTCGGTCCTCTCCCTCGGCTGGTTCACGCAGATGCTGCCGGAAATCAAGCCGGCGGAGAGCGGGAACGGTGGCAACGGAAGCTCAGGACGCAACTTCGTCAGGCAGACCAAACGGAAGGCAACGAAGAAGGCGGTCAGCGGGATGGAAGTGCACGAAGAGGTGGTTGTCCTCGTTCCGTGCCCTAGGTGCGGAAGGCTCCACATG
>JAFMAU010000138.1 GCA_029784825.1 Nitrososphaerota archaeon
GACGGCTTCCTCTCCGGCTCCGCCAAAGTCTCCGCGTCTGTCTTCAGCGACTTCGCGCTCCGGCTGGTCCCGATGAACAACCCGGTCGCCCCAGGCGATTCAGTGCACCTCCGGGTGGGGCTCACGGCTGCAGGGAACCCCTTCGACACCCCTGTCGGGGTCCAGGTCTCCGTCACGACGTCCTTCCAGGGCATGCCGCAGCAGACCGTGGAGGTGCAGCCGGGGAGCTCGGACGCCTACGTCAGCGTCCCAGTGCCGTCCGGCTCGTCCCCCCAGGCCGCGCCTTTCATGACAATCACGGCGGCCGCGGCAGGCTTCACGTCCGCCACGACAGGCGTCGGCCTGTCGCTCCAGGGGTCGAACCCGCAGGAGGCCATGGTCGGCCCCCCCGGAGCCAACCTCACGGCCGGCAGCAGCGAGTTCCTGGCAGTCTCTCTGTTCAACGTGACCTTCGCCCCAGCGTCGGGAAGCCTCACACTCGACCTCTTCTCTAGCAACTCTAGCGTCGTTGAACTGAAGGAATCGCAGGTCGCCCTGAGCGGCTCTGACAGCGCTGTCTTCCCGGTTTATGCCAACGCCACCGGGACCGCCCAGATCACGGCGATCGCGCCGGGGCTGATCTCGATCCCTCTTACCGTGACAGTGGCGGCGCCCTTCAGGCCATCCCTCGGGATATCCCTCCCCTCAAGGGTCAGGTCAGGCGAAACATACAGCTTCTCGGTGGGGTTCTACGACGGGGCGGAACCGGTCCCCTACGGTCCCGTGGCCGTCCACCTGTCTTCGTCCGACGTCAACATGACATTCCCTCCGGAGGTCGAAGCCTCTGCGCTCGGGTACGCCCTCGGCACCTTCACGGCCCAAGGCACGGGCGTGGCGAACGTCACTGCGGTCCTGGAGGGCGCGGCCCCGGCGACCTCTGCCGTCGTCTCCGTCTATTCTCCAGCCGTGGGTCCGGTGACCTACGCCATCACGGCGGCGTCCGACTCGGGGCCGCTGGCGGGAGTTCCCGTCAACTTCACCTATGGCGGCAGGATCTCCCGCGCCGTAACGGGCCCCACAGGGGCTGTCGATTTCGCGGCATACAACGACACGGCAGCCCTGGCGTCGGTCCCGCCCTCCGTCGTGCTTGCCAACAGGACGTACTACTTCACAGGCTGGAGCGACGGCGCGAAGACCGAGAACGTGTCCCTGCTCGCGTCGTCCCCCGTCTTCTCGATGACGGCGCAGTACTTCAGGAGCGTCGTCCCGACCGCCTACTCCCTTCAGGCGCTCTCCGACGGGGAGGAGCCCGTCGCCGGCCTCCGTTTCAACGTGTACAGCCCTGCGCTCGACGAGAACCTCACGCTGAGCACGAGCAGCGAAGGCATGGGGTCCTTTGTCCTCCCGAACGCTTCCTCGTTCGAGATCTCGGTGCCGGTGCTCTACCAGCCGTCGGGGCAGACAAGGTACTCCTTACTCGATCTGGAGAACTCGACGAGGAACGCGATCAACGTCACCGCCTCGGCCGCGATAACGGTCGAAGCCAGGTACGCGACGTACTACCGGTTCCAGGTCGCCAGCCCGATAGGGAACTCCAGCGGGTCGGGCTGGTACAGGAGCGGCTCCTCGGCTCCCTACTCGGTGAGCGAGACATCGGCAGGGGGCCCGCTCGTCTTTCAGAGGTTCGCGGGGTGGACCGGGAGCTTCACTTCCGACCGGCCGAGCGGCTCGACCGTGATGACCTCCCCCGAATTGATCACCGCCCGGTGGAGCACAGACAACAGTCTGCTGTTTGTGGCCACGGGTGGCGCGATAGCGGCAGCCGCGGTCGTAGGCCTGTTCGTCTTCAGGTTGAGGAAGAAAACAGCATCTCCCTGAGCGAATCCCTTCCGGCCCATCTGCTTCACTTCATATTTTGGAGTCAATTCCCTGCCAAGGGAGACAGTGGCAGGCCGGCGAAGACCATCCATGACCCGACGGGAGCGCCGGGTCAGACGCCTTGGAGGAGCGAATCCTTGAAGAGCTCCTTGCGGTCCACCCTGAACGAGGTCCTGGTGCCTATCTCGAGCTTCTCTGGAGCCTTGAGGATCACCTTGGCCCCGTCTTTGGTGGAGCAGAAGACATAGTGGCTGTCTGCAACGGTCTCCCTCGACTCGACCACGCAGTCTATCCCCGCTTCACCCAGCGTGACCCACTCGGGGTTGAAACCCACCTCGACGCCGCCATCCAGGCCCAGCGCTTCCCCCGGCAGGAAGTTCATGGGGAACTCACCCACGAACTGTGCGACCCACTTGGTGCGGGGGCGGTCGTAGAGCTCTTCGAAGCGGTCGACCTGCTCGAACCTCCCCGAGTGGAGGACCCCCACCGATGTCGCAAGGCTCGCTGCCTCCTTCTGGTCGTGAGTGACGTAGACGAAGGTCTGCCCCAGCTCCTGCTGGATCCGCTTTAGTTCGCCGCGTGCCACGAAGCGCGCCCTCGCGTCGAGGTTGCTCAGCGGCTCGTCGAGCAGGAAGAGGGCGGGGTCACGGACCATGGCCCTCGCCAGGGCTACCCGCTGCTTCTGGCCGCCGGAAATCTTCGTCACCGGCTTGTCAACGATATCGAATATGCCAAGCATCTTCGCGGCTTCAGCCACCTTCTTCTCCAGCTCCTGGCGCTGGACGTGCCGCATCTTCAGAGGGAAGGAGATGTTGCCCCTGACCGTCATGTTGGGGTAGAGGGCGTAGTTCTGGAAGACCATGGCGACGTTCCTCTTGTTGGGGGGGAGGTCTGTCTCGTCCACGCCGTCTATCAGGACCCGCCCCGAGTCGGGCCTCTCTATGCCGGCCAGCACCCTCAGCAGAGTGCTCTTCCCCTCGCCCGACGGGCCGAGGACGACGAAGAACTCCCCCTTCTCCACCTTCAGCGACACCTTGTCGAGGATGCGCTTCTTCCCGTACGCTTTGTCCAGGTCGACGAGCTCGAGCTTGTTCAACCGTGCATCCCCCCGGACAGGTACTCCCCCTTCAAGTACTTCTGCAGAACGGCAGTGAGCACGACCACTGGGGCGACAAGTAACAGGGCGAAGGCAGAGGAGGCGAGGATGTCCCCCCTGGTGATGTTCGTGTAGATCACTATGGGGAGGGTCGGATTGATGGGAGACAGTATCACGGCGAATGTGAATTCGTCCCAGGAGACCATCCATGCTAGCAGGAAGGCGGCGGCCACGGCTGCCTTCGAAAGAGGGACTAGGAGGGTGTAGAGGGTCCTCAGCATGCCTGCCCCGTCAACCCGCGCCTGGTTCTCGAGGTCCTTCGGGAGGCCCTGGAACGCGCCGAGGAGCAGGAAGATGGTGAGGGGGAGCACGACAAGCTCCTGGGCCATGGCCAGGCCGAAGACGGTGTTGTAGAGGTGGAGGGCCACGAACTGGGCGCTTATGGGTATCGCTATCACGATGGCAGGGAGCATGTTGACCAGGAACAGGCTTGTGGATAGGGCAGCAGCGAGGTTGTGCGG
>JAFMAU010000139.1:0-719 GCA_029784825.1 Nitrososphaerota archaeon
CCCCCAGGGGAACTTCATCTCGCTCTTCGCCCTTCCCAAGGGGACGTCGGAACAGTACAGGGAGTTCCTGGCGGGGCTGAGGGACAAAGGAATTCTGAGCAGCTTCACACTCAGCAGAGACATGGCGAACCGGAACAAGCCGATGGACCCACACTTCTTCAACTTCAGGTCGGGGAGGTGGGAGATCGAATGGGGCAAGGTCTCGGAGTCTGCCCCCGGTTCACTGTTGCAGGGAGCGAGGGCCGAGCCCCACGACGTCGACCCCTACGACCTGCTCATAATCAAGGAGCTGCAGAAGGACTCGCTCCAGCACCTGACCGGGATCGCGAGGAAGCTCAGGGTCCACCAGAAGACGCTCGAGTACCACTACCGCACACACGTCCAGAAATGGAAGCTGATCCCCTCCTACAGGATCAGGTGGACCCAGGACCTCTCGAAGAGGCTCGTCCACTCGACGGCAACCACACACTTCACTTTCCACGGCCTGTCCAAGGCGGAGCTGGCGGCCGCCCAGGCGGCGGTGAGCAAAGTCCCATTCCTTTGGTCGGAGGATCTCCTAGAGGACGGGACATACACGGCGTTCATGTACGTCCCACTGACGGACCTCATGGCCGTGTCCACCTACATCAACGACGCGGTGCCTCATCTTGGGCCGAGGCTCGAGGTCGGGTTCGTCAAGCCAGCCGAGTCGTACTCGTTCACGATCCCGCACCACATGT
>JAFMAU010000139.1:729-3466 GCA_029784825.1 Nitrososphaerota archaeon
GGGAATGGAAGTTCAACACGCGTCAGATGAACACCGCCCTGCAGAAGGAATCAAACGCCCCGGCGCAAAAATAAGAGAGGGCGGCCCTGCCGCCCTAGGTAGGGGTCGTCCCGCCTATCCCATCCAGGAATCCAAGGTACATGCCGTGGGCGGCGGCGAGCCCGGCGAACGCCGAGACGGCCAAGGAGCCCAGCAGCAGCCCGACCCGGACCCTTTCGTCGATTGTCATGGTCGGTGCCAGTTTGCATCAACACTAGTTCCGCCTTTTCATCAAGAATACCAGAGCATTCTCCCATTATACTCAACAATCGCGCATAACTCCGTCAGAAAACATACCCTCGCCGGGGGCGCCGGCGCAAAGACTATCTAGACCAGTGTTTCCACTGTACAACATTTGCCGGGAGACATCGACGAGATATTTCGCAGGGCGAAGGAAGGCCGGCCTCTCTTCGTCAACAGGGAGGCCCTCAGCCCCGACTACGTCCCGAAGCACCTCCCCTTCAGAGACCCGCAGACCCGGGCCGTCGCTCAGATATTGGCGCCCATCCTCAGAGGGTCGAAGCCGTCCAACCTCCTCCTCTACGGCAAGACTGGCACGGGGAAGACCGCGGTGGCGAACTACGTCCTGGAGAAGCTCAAGGCCGAAGCGAACAACCAGAACTTGGTCCTGGCCTACGTCAACACCCGGCTGGCGGACGGGGAGTACCGGACCCTTGCGGACTTCGCCCGGTTCCTCGACCTGGGCAAGGAGAAGCAGATACCTCTCACAGGTCTGGCCATAGGGGAGGTCGTGGACCGGATCTTCGAAAACATCAAGACGAACAAGAAGAAGGTGGTTCTGGTTCTCGACGAAATCGACTACATGGTCAAGCTCTTCGGAGACGACATACTCTACGCCTTCACGCGCTCGGGGAGCAAGCTCTCCCCCGGCTTCCTCGCGATGGTAGGCATATCCAACGACCTGAAGTTCAAGGAGGGACTCGACCCGCGGGTCCTCAGCAGCCTCAGCGAAGAGGAGCTCATCTTCCCACCGTACACGGTCGACGAACTGAGGGACATACTCAAGGAAAGGGCGGGGGTCGCGTTCAGGCCCTCGGTCGCCTCGGCCGCAGCGATCAACCTCTGCGCAGCCATGGCGGGGTCGGAGCACGGGGACGCGCGCAGGGCAATAGACCTTCTGCGCATCGCAGGCGAGGTCGCCGAGCGAGAAGGCCTGAAGGAGATCGACGACACCTGCATCAGGCAGGCGTCCGCCAAGATGGAGGTCGACAGGGTGGACGAGGCGATTCGGTCCCTCCCGGTGCAGAACAAGGCGATCCTCTACGCCGTTTCCAGGTTCGACGGAGGGACGAACACAGGCGAGCTGTATCTGGCCTATAGCAACGTCTGCAAGAAGCTCGGCGTTGAGACGCTCACCCAGAGGCGGATGAGCGGGATACTCGGGGACCTGGACCTGCTGGGGCTGGTGGAGGCGTCGGTGGTCAGCAAGGGGCGGCGGGGAAGGACGAAGAAGATACAACTCCTGATTGGCAGGGACATGCTCTCGAAGACGCTGTCCGAGGATCCGGCCTTCGAAGCGGCAGCCTGACTACGGGGAGAACCCGGCGGCGCCGAAGTTCCGCCTAAGCACCTGGAGGTTCGAGAGGTCTACGACTGGGACGATGCTAGGGGTCGGCTCGAGGCCCATGTTGGACTGGAAGCTGGTCTGGGCCTGCCACGTCCCTGAGTTGACCATGAGGGTGCCCCGATAGGAGAGTTCGCCGTAGGTGTGGACGTGCCCAACATGGAAGACGTCTGGCACCTGGTCCACGACGAGGTAGTCGCGGAGCTCCGGGGAGAGCGCCGTCCGCTTCCCATAGGTGGGGGCGAGGTGCCTCGCCTTGAGGAGGAGCTTCATGGCGTCTGTGGGCCGGTCGTACGCGAGGTTTGGCGTCGTGGCAATCACATCGTCGAGGCTCTTCCCATGGTAGATCAGGAACGTAACACCGTGCAACTTGACATATGCAGGGTCGCCGACCCACCTGACGTTGGTCATGGCGTACAGCGACTCGGCCATGTCCACGGACACCGCGGGCTGGGGGAGCGCCTGCCTGACCACATCGTGGTTCCCCGGGGACAGTACTATCTGGATGTGCCCAGGGACCTGTTTGAGCAGGTCAGCAGCCATTTCATACTGTTTCATCGGATTCCGCTCGGCCAGCTGGAACTCCTGGCCGGGGTAGACGCCTACGCCGTCGACGAGGTCGCCAGCTATCACCAAGTACTTGATCCGGCTGACAACGTCCCTGTCCCCAAGGTTCCCGTTGAGCCACATCAGGAACCTGTGAAAGTCGTCCGCGAGGAACATCCTGCTCCCTATGTGCAGGTCGGAGAGGAGGACCGCGTAGACATGACGAGAGGTAGAAACGACCCGGCGCCCGGGCAAATCAGGAAGGACCACCGAGTCGGTGTACAGGCCCCCCGACTTGCCTCTGCTGACCTCGACCACCACCATGCTGTCCAGAGGCGCTTCCAACGCAGCCTTCTCCACGAGCGCATCCTGGCAGACTACCTTGAGGGACCCCGTCGGGTCGTCGACACGGAGCTCTACGACCCCGCGCCTGCTGGAGCGGTCGGCGAGCAGCCCAGCGACCCTGACCTTCTTGCCCGGAGCCAGGCTCTTCGCCGCCGATACACTCCCGCTGTTCTTGGTGTCTAGCCGTTCCTTCACAATCGAAAAGAGACGCTGGTATCTGTC
>JAFMAU010000013.1 GCA_029784825.1 Nitrososphaerota archaeon
GGAGCGTACGCGTTCATCAACTCGACTGTCGGCAAGTTCCAGGTGGTGTACAACCAGCTGTATGATGAGTCGGCCACGAGCTACACGTCACAGCTCACTCAGATAGCTTCGCTCAACCCTGATGTGATCGTCGGTGGCGCGCACTTCGCAGATGGTGAAAACATAATGAAGGGAATCCAGGCGCTGGGCCTGCACTTCAACATGGTGTCGTTGCTAGTCGCCCCCGACGACCCGCACTTCCAGGCGGACCTGCAGAGCCTGTCGAACAATGTGGTCGCCCCCTCGCAGTGGGAATCCAACCTGGTTTTCACTGGCTTCTCCCCCTACTACGGCAACATCACCAGCAGTCAGTTCGCGAGCCAGTTCACGAGCACGTTCAATATGGCTCCGAACTACGAGGCTGCTGAGGCCTACAATACAGGGCTGGTCCTCCAGAAGGCCATCACCGACAGCGGCTCCCTGAACTCCACGGTGGTACGGAATCAGTTGGGCTCCGAGAACTTCTGGACCTTCTACGGTCACTTCCAGATAGGCCCTAGCGGCATCCAGACGGGCCACACCATGGTCGTCATGCAATGGCAGAATGGAGCGAAGGAGACCGTCTGGCCGAAGGCGGTGGCTACCGCCAAGTTCGTGTATCCTGCTCCGTGAATGGGCTGAAGGCTTTAATGTCTGCCCGCGGCTGTTGATTTCGCAGGCTTGATAGAAGTCGAGCTCGCAATACTTGGACTAGCGCTAGGCCTGCTCTACGGCGTCCTCGCCCTGGGCCTGACACTGATTTGGGGGGTGATGAAGGTCGTCAACATCGCCCATGGCGACTTCGTCATGATTGGTGCCTACTCCAGCTACTGGTTCTTCGTGCTAGAAGGGGTCAACCCCATCGTTTCGCTCATCTTCACCATACCGTTCGGGTTCGCCCTCGGCATCCTGCTGTACGTCTCGATGGTGAGGCGTGTCACCCACGCCCCTGAGCTGATGTCCCTGTTCCTGACCTTCGGCATCTCCACCCTGATCAGCAGCCTCCTGCTCTATCTGTATTCAGCCAACCAGAGGGGGCTTCCGGTGACCCTCCCAAGCATCAATGGGCTCGGGTACGTGCTGCCCGGGAGTTTCGCCGTCGCCGCGACCTACGCGGTTCTGGTTGCCTTGGCCGTGCAGATCTTTCTGACTAGGACCTACTGGGGGAAGGCAATCCGCGCGGTAACCGAGGACAGCGGGTCGGCCACCCTGATGGGCATAAACCCGGAGAGGGTGGGCATGCTCACCTTCGGCATAGGAGTCGCGGTGGCCTCGTCTGTGGGTTCCATCGTCATGCTGCTGCAGGCAGTCACCCCAACCAATGGTGGCGACCTCACCCTCATTTCGTTCGTCATAGTGGTCCTGGGAGGCCTCGGCAGCCCCTTCGGGGCCCTGCTGGGAGGGGTGATCATCGGGGTCGTCGACAGCGTCGGGACGCTCTACCTCCCTGCTGGGGCCACCCCGGCCATAGGCTTCATCATACTGGTCTTGGTACTGATCGTCAGGCCCACGGGGCTCATGGGGAAGTCTGCTTGACCTTTGCGCTGGCGGGTGCCATGAATCCGAGGCTCAGCCGGCTCATGAACGTGGGCGTGCTGGCTGTCCTGATCGTCTTCCTTTTCATCGCGCCGACATTCTTTGAGCGGTCGCTCCTCTTCTTCATTCTCAACTGGGCGGTCCTCGCAGAGAGCTTCAACCTGTTCGCGGGGTTGACCGGGTACGTCAACTTTGGGCACGTTGTGTTCTACGGCGTCGGCGGCTATGTGGGCGCAATCCTGATGGACGAGGCTCATGTCTCCCCCGTCCTGGCGGTCGTAGCTGGAGGGCTGGCCTGCATGGTCCTTGCGCTGGGGATAAGCCTCCCGACGACGAGGCTCAGGGGAGCCTACTTCGCCATCGCCACCCTCAGCATCAATGAAGCGTTCTTCTACATCTTCAACAACTGGGACGCAGTCGGAGGACCGGTCGGACTCGACCTCCCGGTCTCGTACTTCCAGCCGGTCGTGGAATACTACGCCATGGCTGTGGTGGCTGTCGCATGCGTCGCGGCCACTTGGCTGATCTCCAGGTCCAGGTTCGGCACCGCGCTGCAGGCCATCAGGCAGCAGGAGGGGACTGCCAGCGCAATAGGGATCAACGCCGCCTACTACAAGACTGTGGCCCTTATCCTCAGTGGATTCTTCGCCGGGCTCGCAGGGGCAATGGCGATCTGGCAGATCACGTACATCAACCCGTCGTCCGCCTTCGACGTGAACATCACGGTCACGTCCATCTCCATGGCCATGCTGGGTGGGTTGGGGACC
Organism: Nitrososphaerota archaeon; assembly: GCA_029784825.1. Next base: position 2,322 of record JAFMAU010000013.1, read on the forward strand.
GTGGCAGGGCCGGTGATAGGCGGGACGCTGCTCTACGAACTGACGGACTATCTGAAGAGCTATCCGTACATCCATCTGATGATACTTGGCGTGATCATCATAGCGGTCGTGCTTGTGATCCCCGACGGGATCATGGGAACTGTTCGGAAGCTGGCCAGGAGGATGCGGCGAGATGGGTGAGCTCCTCAGGCTGGAGGGGGTCTCGAAACACTTCGCAGGGCTCCAAGTGCTGAGCAATGTGTCGTTCGAGGTGGTGGAAGGGGACATCGTGGGGCTGATAGGGCCGAACGGGGCGGGGAAGACGACGCTCTTCAACATCATCGCTGGCGCGCTCAAGCCGAACTCGGGGAGGGTGTTCTTCGAGTCGAGCGACATCACGGGGCACGCGCCCTACAGGATTTCGAGGCGCGGAATCGCGAGGACCTTCCAGATCCCGCAGCCGTTCGGAGAGATGACCGTGAGAGAGAACATCCGCGCGGCCCTCCTCTTCAGTGGCAAGAACAGGGATGGGAAGCTTCCGAGGGATTCGCAGAAGATCTGCGAGATGACCGGGCTCTCGAGCAAGCTGGACGAACGCGCTGGCTCGCTGACGGGATCCGAGAAGAAGCGGCTCGAGGTGGCCAGGGCGCTCGCAGGCTCCCCCAGACTGCTCTTGCTGGATGAGTTCGCGGCCGGCCTCACGGTCGCCGAAGCCGATTGGGCCACGGATATGATCCGGACCCTCTCCAAGGAGTATGATGTGACTGTGGTCTGGACGGAGCATGTGATGAGGATTCTGATGAGGACGGTCGAGAGGGTCCTCGTGCTTCAGCAGGGTAGGATGATAGCCGAAGGGAGTCCTGACGAGGTGGTCAAGAACGAGAAGGTGCTGCAGGCTTACCTCGGGGGGAAGGTGGCTTGAGCGGCCAGGCTTTGCTGACCGTCGAGGGCCTCTCTGCCGGCTACGGGCAGGCCCAGGCCCTCTGGGACGTATCTTTCGAGGTCGAGAAGAAGGAGCTGGTGGTGCTGGTGGGGTCCAACGGCGCGGGGAAGACCACCACCCTGAGGAGCGTGCAGGGAGTCCTGAAGCCGCAGAGCGGGAAGGTGACCTTCGGTTCCAAGGACATCACGGGTCAGCCTGCCAACAAGGTGACAGCGTTGGGGCTCTCGCTCGTCCCGGAGGGCAGGGGGCTCTTTACGATGATGACGGTACAGGAAAATCTTGCGCTGGGCGCCTTCAGCAAGAGGGCGAGGGGACGGGCAAGTGAGAACCTCTCCGCGGTGCACGAGCTCTTCCCTGTACTGAAGGAGAGGGGGCGGCAGAGGGCGGGCTCTCTGAGCGGAGGAGAACAGCAGATGCTTGCGATAGGGAGAGGCATCATGTCAGACCCGGAGATGCTGATGCTGGACGAGCCCTCGCTGGGCCTGGCACCAATTTTGGTGTCCAACGTCTTCGAAGCGCTGAAGGCGCTTAACGAGAGGGGGCTCACCATACTCCTGGTGGAGCAGAACCTCGAGGCGTCCCTTTCTATCGCAGACAGGGGATACCTTCTTGACAATGGCAGAATGGCGTTCCACGGAAGACCCGAAGAGTTCCGGTCAAATCTGGCTCTCAAAGAAGCGTACCTCGGCCTGTAGCATGGCTATCTCGGGCGCGGCCGGAAGATAGGGAGATAACTCTTGAAGTCGTGGTTCGGGGGATTCACCCTCTTCCTCTACAACTCCTGCCTCGCGGCGTTCCTCTCCTACGGCGTCTTCTTCAGCCGGGTCGCCTCCGAATACGACCTCCCCGCCTCGTCGACGGCGCTCGTCTTCGGGGTGTTCGCCATCCTCTTCTCGATCTCTTCGCTCTTGTTGGGCCTGTTCATGAACAGGCAGGGGCCGGGGAAGACAATCCTGCTCGGAGGGTGCCTGATGGGCGCCGGGTTCGTGCTGTCGGCCCTGGCGAACTCCTACCCGCTTCTGGTCGTGACCTACGGCGTGGTCGGCGGACTCGGGGCAGGGTCGATGTGGATGCCCACATCCTATGTGGTCTTCGACACCTTCGACCAGGCCAGCGTCAAGAAGGTCACCGGCCTCGTCAGCGCGGGGACGGCCGCCGGCCTCCTGTTCTACTCTCCTCTCGAAGCATACGTGATCGCAGTTTGGGGGCTCCAGGCTGCGTTCCTCGCCGTGGGGCTCGTCATCCTCCTGTTCACGGCCCTCGCCTACCGGACTTCGAGGGGGAGCAAGGTCTCGTCGAAGTTCGACCTGAGGGAAGCGCTGGGGAGCTTGAAGACCAAGAGGTTCGGGTTCCTGTACGCATACTACGCCGGAGGGAACGCGTTCTCCCGGACCCTGGTGACGATCTTCCTTCCGCCTCTGATCGAAAGCAAGGGGCTCGGGGTAGAGGTCGGGGCGCTGGCACTCGCGCTGATAGGAGTGGGGAGCATGACCGGGAGACTCGCAGCGGGGATCAAGAGGGTCAGCGAGGAGACGGTCGCGGCGGTGGGCTTCGTGCTGCAGGGGGCGTCGGCGGTTGCCCTCTACTTCGCAGGCGACCCGGTGACCATCGGGGTCCTTTCTGTCCTCTTTGGGATAGGTTACGGGTCGTACATCCCCGCGTTCGCCCTGATGATGAGGAAGTACTACGGGCTGAAGCTTTACGGGACCATATTCGGGACCCTGCTTACCAGTTTCGGGGTGGGAGCCTTCGTCGGGCCCGTCTTCGAGGGGACACAGGTGTCTTCGGCAGCGGGGTACCTTCCAGGGTTCGTTCTCTCCGCCGTGGTGAGCGTCGTGGTCGGGGCGCACCTCCTCGCGATGGGAAGGCGGTGGAACCGGGGGCTCAATGCTAATTAGGAAACAGGTCCCCCTGCCTGGCAGGACGGACGAACGCGTCATGACCGAGTACATGCTCCGGGACTACAAGGTGAAGGCAGGGGAGATGGAGGACTGGCTCAAGGAGTGGTCTGAGAAAATCTACCCCCTGCGTCTGAAGATGGGGTTCAAGGTCCTAGGCGCCTGGAAGGTCGGTGACGACAGGTTCGTCTGGATCCTGAGCCATGACGGGAAGAAGGGAGAGTTCGAAAAGGCGAACGAGAGGTACTACAGCTCGAAGGAGAGGAAGGCAATCAGGCCCGACCCGGCCCGCCACCTCGCAGAGGTCAGGCACTGGATGATGGAAGACGTGCTGCCGGGCCCCTAGACTGAGGTGCTGGCGAGCCGAGGGCCGCCGCGACGATCAGCGGGAGGATTCCTTTGGAGATGAGGCTCGGGGGCCCTGATTCTGGTTGGAACAGAGGCTACTGGGCGTTGAAGCTGCAGTCGAATGTGTATCCCTTGGAGAGCTGGTAGAATCCGGAGTACCCTGAGCCGATCTGGGCGGCGACCTGGGAGTTGATGTAAGATCCGCAGTGGAAGGCGTAGTATGTGGGCGAGACGTCGGCGGTCCTCTGGTAGTGGGCTCCCAGGAACTGACCGGAAGCCTGGGTCTGTGGAACGAATGGGACGAAGAGCCCCACGACGCCCAGCAGCACCAGGACTGCTATCCACTTTCTTGCGCTCATTCTATTTCGTCCAGAAATCGGCTGGACGACCTATGAACCTACAGTCTTGAACCTACTTTCCTCTATAACAATGGTAGGGGTATCCGCCGTTGACCATCCCGACGGCCATGTCGACCACCTTCTCTGAGACTTCCTTCCACCTGGTGTCCCAGTCGATCCCGTCCACCTCGTACTCCTTCTCGTCGCTCCCCAACCTCGAAGGGACCTGCCTCCAGATGGCCCTGCCGTGGAAGGGCTTCACTATGCGGACCTGCCATTTGTTGCACTTCATCCGCCGCCCTTCCTCGTTGAAGAAGTGGCAGCTCCTGCAGAAGTTCGACAGCCAGATTATCTCCTTCGTCCTCTTGACGGACTTGCCGATCTCCTCGAGGAGACGCTCCGACTCCTTCCTGATCATGTCGGCCAGCTCCCTCTGCCCCTGCTCGGTGTTGGTGTAGTAGTCGGGGTCCCTGGCCAGGGCAAGCCACCAGCTCGCGTACTCCTCCACTTCGCCGGTCAGGCGCTCTTCTTCCTTCAACTGCGCGCGATGACCTGTCCGACGTTAATAAAACCGAGCGAAGAAAACACAGACTGAGAACGGATAAATAGAGAAAATCAGCCGAAACTCCGGTCTGGCACGCAGCGTGCTACGACGGGCGATCTGGACTGGCCCGAAAGGCCGGGATGATGACTCCATTGCTGCGCGCCGGCCATCGATTTGCCCGGGGCCCCCGCGCGGTCAGGCGACGTCGAAATACAGGAAGACGACCGTTCCCCATTCGTCCCCTGCGGCGACCGTGTAATCGCCTGGGGCGAACTTGGTGACCGTGGTGCCCGACGAGTAGTTACCCGCGGACGCCAGCCCTGCCGCCATCGGCATGGGCGAACCGCTGCCTGGCAGGACCACTGCGAGGTCGCTGCTCGGCTCGAAGTAGTAGCCAGAGATGTATCGGATCAGGAGCGGGCACGGCACCAGAGGGTAGAGGTTCAGGGGCTTGGCCGTGGCGTTCGCGGAGGTGTATCGTCCTTGGTACACGGCGACGCCGAACGGGTAGACAGACTCGTAGCAGGCCCCCATACTTAATCCCTGGAGCGGCCAGCTCCTCGCAGCGGAGACGTTGAGCGGCGTGGCAAGCGTGTTTGACTCTGTTGCGTTGATGGCGATCTCGCCGCCTGCTTCGACCGTCGTCCCGCTGATCTCGAGGGTCAGCCTCAGCCCGTCCACGGAAGTGGTCGAAGCCGACTTCTGATCAGGCGAGGTAGTTGTGGTTCCAGAGCCAGGAGTCTGCCCGAGCGTCAACGCGAAAGCGGCGACCATCACCGCGGCCGTCACTGCGATGAAGGCGGAGTCTCTCCTGGGGATGTTCAACTCCGCCCGGGTCACGAATGCGGGCCTATAGTTCTAGCCACACGAACAGCGCGCCCGAGCCCGCGGTGCTAGTCATTCATCGGGTGTGACTTTGCCCAGCCGGCGAGCCCTTCTGTCGCTGCCTCCGCGGTAGTGAGCACGACCCCGGCCGCCTTCATCTCCTCCAGCGCCCTGGAGCCGTCCCCCGCCTTTGCGTTGACTGCCCTGACGCAGTCCTCCAGCAGGTTAACCCTGAACCCGGCCCGCAGGGCGTCGAGCGCGCTCTCCTTGACGCAGTAGTCGGTCGCCAGGCCGCCCAAGTAGACCTCGTCCACTCCGTGTTTCTTCAGACGTGCTCCGAGGTCGGTCCCCTGAAAACCAGAGTAGGCCTCCGAGGACGGCCTGTCCCCCTTGCTGATGACGACCGCGCTGCGAGGGACCAGGAGCCCAGGCTGGAAGTCTGCCCCCGGAGTCCCCTGGACGCAGTGGGGAGGCCACGGACCGCCCTGGGCCGCGAACGAGATGTGATTATGGGGATGCCAGTCCCGGGTGAAGAGCACCGGGAGGCCCAGGCGTTCGAAGGCTGTGATGGCCCTGTTCAGCGGCGCGACTATCTCGTCCCCGTCCTCGACGGCCAAGGACCCGCCAGGGCAGAAGTCCCTCTGGACGTCGATGACCAAAAGGGCCGGCCGCGCGGGGCGTCACCTCCACTGCAGCGACGGGGTGGACGCCGCCAGCTTCCCGAGGTCGGCTCTGACCCTCGACCTGATCTCGTCGACCTCTTCGAACCTGCCGACGAGCCTCCCCTCCCTGAGCAGGGGCTTGAGCATCGCAGTCGAGTGGTTCGGCCTCGCGGACCCTTCGAGCGCCACGAAGTCTTTGAACCCGGCAGACCTGTGCACTTCCTTGCGGCCGCCGAGGCCGCCGCGCTTCGCCCTGAATTCCTTCTTGGACCCGTCCTTCACTTCGACGATCTTCGCGCTTAGGTCGATGACGGGGGGATAGGCGACGGCAGTCCCGACCCCGTAGCCGTCGACGACGGGGTTCAGCTTCCCGATCTCCTCTTCGTCGAGCCTCCCCGAAGCTATGATCTTCACCTTCTTCCCGCCGCGTATGTCCAGCTCCCACCTGACTTCCTCGGCTATCTTCAGGAAGTCCCCGCGCCTGGACGCAGGGGTGTCGAGCCTGACCCCCCAGAGCTTCGGCCCGAGGACCTCGAATGCCCGGATCGACTCCGTCTTCTCGTCCCAGAAGGTGTCCACGAGGGCGACCCTTGGCGTCGCCTTGGGGATAGTCTCGTCGAACAGCCGCCAGGCCTTCTCCTGGCTCCCTAGTATCTGGACGAGGGCGTGCGGCATCGTCCCGGACGGCTCGAGCTTCAGCAGCTTGGCGCCAAGGACGTTGGAGACCCCGTCGAAGCCAGCTATGTAGCACGCCCTCTCCACCATCGGCGCCAGGGCAGGGTGCACGCGCCTAGAGCCGAAGCTCAGCAGGAGCTTGTCCCCGGCCGCGATCCTGAACTTCGCCGCGCGAGTAGACACGCTGGTGGAAGACGACAGCAGGCCTAGGAGCGGGTTCTCGTACTCGACGAAGTCGGCGTACTTCCCCTCGATCACCATCAGCGGCTCGTACACCGCGGTGCTCCTGTCGGCGACGAAGATCGAGCCCTCGTCGAACGACCAGACGTTGACAGGGAGCCCTTCGAGCAGCTTGGCCGCTTCGTAGACGCCGGTGAGGACCCCCCAGTTGTCGGCGTAGGGGACGTCCCGGGCGTAGACCTCCATGACCACTCTTGTCTCTATGTTGTTCCTCTGCAGGACCCTCTTCGTGTGGAGGAAGTAGGCGTCGGTGGTCTCGGCGCTCCTCACCTCCTTCTCGCTGGCGAGCCAGAACAGCCTGTCGTCCAGGTCCGTGCGAGGCATGAGCCGCAGCCGTCGGGAGCGAGGCAAAAGGGTTTCTCCCGGAGGCGATGAGACGAACGCGACGAACCCTTAAACAATCAAGGGGGCGAGGCGGAATCCGGTGGGCCGGTAGTTCAGCGGTACGAACGTCCGCCTCGCACGCGGAAGGTCGGGGGTTCAATTCCCCCCCGGTCCACTTTCGAGACCATCCTTCCGAAACGGCTTTGAGCACATCGGCCGGACGCGGGACCGCTCGGATTGGAGAAGCCACTGCTTGGGAAGGCGGTCATGGAAGCGCTCGCGGTGGGGCGCCCCCGCGGGAATCTCGTGATCAGCCTGCTGACTGCGGGGGAAGACGGATACCCGAACGTCTGCCTTCTGTCCCCGTACCAGGTCGTCGCCGTCGACCGACACGCGGTCCTTCTGGCTGTCTACGAAGGGAGCAGGACCTCGGCCAACCTCGCGAGGCGCAAGGGCGCGACGCTGGTCATCTACCTGCCGCCGGCGGCGTACTACATCAAAGGAAGTGTGGACCCTGTTCCGCCGGGAAGGAATACAGACGCGCTTGGAAACGTACTGTACCAGATGTCTGTGCAAAGCGTGACCAGAGACTACTACGCGAAGGCTCCCATCACCTCGGCGGTGACGTTCGACAAGCGTAAAGTCCTCCCAGACTACGCTCTGGTGTACAGGGCCCTGGCTGAGACCGCGGCCAAGATGCCGGGCAGCCGAGTCTGATTCCGGAAGTATATTATGTGGTCATAGAGGTGCCTGACCGGAGAGGAAAGCGCTGCACTTCGAAGGGGAAATCGACGTGCCCGTACCAAGGGAACAGCTCTACGCCTTCATCACGGACCCGGCGAAGGTGGTCACGATACTCCCCGACGTGGTGGAGTCGAAGTTGATCGATGCCGACCATTTCTACGTGAAGTCGAAGCTCGGGATGTCCTACCTGAGGGGGACCGTCGGGCTGAACTTTGAGATCTCTGAAAGGAGGAAGGACGAGTTCGCAAAGGTGGTGGGTCGGGGCCAGGGCATCCAGAGCTCGATAGATCTCGCCCTCGAACTCGCAGTCGAGAACACAGCGAACGGCTCCAAAGGAAGATGGAAGGCCGACGCCAAGGTGGGAGGGCTCCTCGCCAGCATAGGCGGAAGGATCCTAGACGGCGTCGCGGAGAAGTACGTCAAGCAGATCACCGAGTCTCTGAGGCAGAAAGTCTCGCAGTAGGCTCCGCCGAAGAGCCGCGTCGTAAGCGCGAGGTTTCGATGCAGTAATAATAATGCCAATACAGGCGATTGATTGGGGAGCGCTGATTCCATCTCGCAGCCAGGGGCCGAGGAAGGCGGTGTACGGCTCTGACCTGGTCGTCGACCTGCTGAAGGCCTATGGATTCCCCTACGTCTGCGCGAACATAGGGTCTTCGTTCAGGGGGGTCTGGGACTCGCTCCTGAACTACGGAGACTCCCCCGAGGCCATCTCTGTCACTCACGAAGAGATCGCGGTCGCCATGGCCCACGGGCACTTCAAGGCAAGCGGCAAACCCCTGGCCGTCCTGCTGCACGACCTGGTGGGCCTGCAGCACGCCACCATGGCGATATTCAACGCCTGGTGCGACCGCGTGCCGATATTCCTCCTGGGGGCGGAGGGCCCGATGGGGACCGAGAAGCGGAGGCCGTGGATAGACTGGGTCCACACGGCCGAAACGCCGAACACCCAGGTGCGCGACTATGTCAAGTGGGACGCCTTCCCCCGCTCGGCGGAAAGCATCCCCGAATCGATGATCAGGGCGCACGTCCAGATGATGCTGGAGCCGCAGGCCCCAGTGTACGTCTGCTTCGACTCCACCCACCTTGAAGAGCGGCTCCCCGCCGGCACCCCGCACCCCGACATCGGGGAGTACCAGACGGAAGCTCTGCCCGAGGGCAACTCGGAAGCGCTCCTTCGCACCGCGAAGGCCCTCGTCTCCAGCGACTCGCCCTTCATCGTCGCGGGGAGGATCGGCAGGAGGGCTGGGGCGGTCGACAGTCTGGTCAGGCTGGCGGAGCTGCTCGGCGCGAGCGTCGTCGACCTCGGACAGTCATTCTGTTTCCCAAACACCCACCCCCTCGACGCGACAGAGATGGGTGCGATAGGGGGCGCAGATGCGATTCTGGCTCTGGAAGCGCCGACGCTCGAGACCGTCATCGTCGAGACGGACAAGGCGACTAGAAGGTCGAAGCCTCTGGTCAGGCAAGGCGCGAGCATCTACGAAGTCGGCCTCGGAGACTTCCTCGTGAGGAGCTGGGCAGGAGACCATCAGAGGTTCCTCCCCGCGAGGGAACGAATCCTCTCCGACGCGCCTCTCGCCGTCGGGTCGCTCGTCAGACTCTGCTCGGATATGATGGAAGGCGACTCTGGAGCGAGGTCGAGGGCGAAAGAGCGCGCAGCCGCTGCCAGGGCCCGGCATCTGGAGTACCGGCAGAAGTGGTCCCGAGAAGCGTCGAAGAGGTTCGACGAGTCGCCGATTTCGCCTCAGAGGCTTGCCCTGGAGGTCTGGGAGAAGATCAAGAAGAGGGACTGGGTGCTTGCGAATGGGAACCTCGCCGGATGGGCGAGGCGCCTGTGGGAATGGACGAAGCCAGGGTGCTACCTGGGTGGGAGCGGCGGCGCGGGGCTCGGGTACGGACTGCCCGCCTCGGTCGGAGCAGCCCTGGCCCTCAGAGGCACCGGGAAGTTGGTGGTGGACCTCCAGCCTGACGGGGACCTGCTCTACTCCGCGGGTGCCCTCTGGACCGCGGCGCATTACCGCATCCCTCTCCTCATCGTGGTCTTCAACAACAGGGCGTACCATAACGACGCAGAGCACAACAGGCTCATATCGGCTGCGAGAGGCAGAGACGCTTCGAGGGCCTACCACGTCGGAGGGGACCTGACGGAACCCGAGGTCGACTTCTCTGCTCTGGCCGAGTCCTTCGGCGTGAAGGGCATCGGTCCGGTCGAGAAGCCAGAGAAGCTCGCGGAGTCACTGGAGCGCGCCGTCCGGGTCGTGACCGCCGAGGGGCTGCCGGCGCTGGTCGACGTGTTCACCAGCGCGAGATAGAGAACCCGGCCCGCATGATTCCGAAAGACTAGCCTGTTCCGTGAGCGCTGATGGCCCAGCCGGAAACGCGGTTCTCAAGATACTTGACCCCCTCCGTCAGGCTCACCCCGATGATCATGATGACTACGACCGCGGCGATTATCGCCCCGGTGTCGAAGATGCCGCTGTAGTCGTAGATCATCCCCCCGAGGCCCGTGCCGTACAGGAAAATCTCCGCCAGTATGGCTCCTATCACCGCATGGCCTATGCCGATGCGGAGGCCCGCCATGGTGTACGGGAGAGCGGAGGGCAGAGTCACGTTGCGCCAGAGCGGCCATCCTTTCATGCCAAAAGACCGGCTGGTCTCCAGCATGTCCCGGCCCACGTTCTTCACGCCAGCTATGACGTTGATCAGGACGGGGAACACTGACGCAAGGAACACTATGATGTAGGTCGACGTCATGTTCGAGCCCATCACGACAGCCACGATGGGGACGAGCACGATTATCGGCGTGGCGTAGATCAGGTTGACGTACGGGTCGATGCTGTACTCTGCGACCCTGCTGGTGCCCATGAGGAGCCCGAGCGGGATGGCGACCGCGATTCCAAAGGCGAACCCCACCAATGTCGATGATACGGTACTGGTTATGGCGGACGGCATTTCGCCGTCTATCCAGAGCTCGTAGAACCTCCTCGCTGTCTCGCTGGGCGGAGCAAAGGTGAGGGAGCTCACGGTGTTGGCGATGACCTGCCAGGCGGCCAAGAAGACGACGAAGCTGACTACCCGCACAACCCATGGATTCTTCAAGTAGTTGACGGCGGACATCTGGCTCACTGCGCTGAGGCGCCCGTCTGGTCTAGAGGGGTAAGGTGGAGGTCCGCCTTCATCCCTGAAATCAGCCGGTATGTCTCGGCCGACCGAGACTCGATCAGTCGCCGTCTTTCCTTGAAGATCTCCATATCCTCCGACTCGCTCTGCCCCTTTGCCCGCGGAAGGTCGACCTTGTAGGTCGTCTTCACTCTCCCGGGCTTCGTCGCGAGGCTGATTATCCGGTCGGAGACGAAGAGCGCCTCCTCGGCGTCGTGGGTCACGAATATCGCCGACTTCTTCGAAGCGATCAGGATCTTCAGGACTTCGATTTGGAGGGACTCGCGAAGGAGGATGTCTATGGCGCTGAAAGGCTCGTCCAGGAGGACGACTTCTGGATTGACTGCGATGGCCCTCGCTAGACCGACCCGCTGCTGCATCCCCCCTGAAAGCTGGTGGGGATGATACTTCTCGTACCCCCTCAGGCCGACGAGCTCGACATAGCGCATGGCTGTCTTCTCCCTCTCCTCTTTCGGCACGCCCTTCGCCTCAAGGCCGAACTCCACGTTTCTCAGGACGTTGCGCCAGGGGAACAGGTTGAAGTTCTGGAACACCATCGCGCAGGCCGAGTGCCCGGGGTCCTGGACCGTCGACCCGTTTATCGAAATCCGCCCCGAGTCGGGTTTGATGATCCCGTCGATTATCCTCAGCAGTGTGGTCTTTCCGCACCCCGTCGGCCCAATCAGGGAGACTATCTCCCCTGGAGCGACCGAGAGGTTGACGTCCTTCAGGACCTCTATCGTCCTCGGCGGAGGCCCGGCTTCGGTGTAGGCCTTCGAGATTCCTTCTGCTACGAGTTTGTCTGCCAATTTTTTTCGACCTATGTCGACCCGGCGGTGACCCGCCACTTCGAGAAGGAGGATTCCACGTATTTCATCGATTCGGTCAATGCCAGCCCGATTATCGCCATCACGATCACTATGGCGAGCTCGACGTTGAGCAGCCCCACCGCCTCTTCGAAGTACAGGATCATGTACCCAAGGCTGACGAGCTGGACGACAGACTCGGCCACTATGGCGCCCACGAGTCCTCTCAGGGCACCCAGCCTCATACCGGTGCTAATGAAGGGCATCGCGCCGGGGAGGATGACCCCCAGCTGCAGGGGGAGTCCTGACAGTCCGAAGGACCTCGCCGTCTCGACAAGGTCCCTGTTGGCCGTCTTGAACCCCGCGTAGGAGTTTATGATCACGACGAAGATCACCGAGAGGAAGACGACGATCATCCGCGCAGTGAAGCCGACACCGAAGAGAATCATGAAGAGCGGCGCGATTGCGACATACGGGGTGTTGTAGAAGGCCGTGATATATGGGTCGAAGAAATTCTCGACCACCCTCCATCTGGCCATCGCAGCCCCTGTGACCACCCCTAAGATTGTAGCCAGTGCGAAGCCGACGAAGAATGTCCACAATGTTGCACCGAGCTCCGGCAGGAAGCTGATCTGGTCGATCCCTATCGGCACGTTCGCCGAAAGCAGATAGACGAACCCCGAGGCGATCTGCGAAGGCGTCGAGACGACCACAGGGACTACGGAGCCGATCAGCTGCCACGCGGCAAGGACCGCAACGAGTGAGATTGTCCTCACTAGCCACTTGTAATACTTGCCCAAACTAGGCAATGACGCCGTCGCCGAGGTTTGGGCCTTTAAAGGTTAACGAGATGACGGGACGAAAATTTGGATTTTACGACGACTGCGTCGGAGCAGGAGCTGCGGGAGGAGCCATCTTCGGCTTCCCCTTCATCATCACGCTCATCGCGGCGATGATGACTCCAACTACGGCGATCGCGGCCCCGATGAGCGGGAGATAGCCGCCTGCATATGGAGAGCTCGTCGTTACTGCCGAGGAGGCGACCCCGGTCGCGCTCACAGTTGCCTGGGCAGACTGTCCGTACGCCTCGTTATCGAAGACCACGTAGTATGCTCCTGTCGTGGGAGCGGTGTAAGAGAACGCGAGTGTGCCGCTGGTTGGCATGGTGCTGTTCACCAGCGAACCTTGCGCCAGGTGCCCGACCGCCGACGAGGGTTCCGTGCAGGGCGCGCATCCTCCCCAGTCTATGAAGACTGACTCGTTCATGATGTAGAAGAACGCGGGCCCGGCGGACTTGTTGAAGTTCTGGATGGTCGCCGTCCCGGTTACTGCTTCACCGCCCTGCAGGTTCATGCCGTGTGACCAGTCACCGTTCGCATCGATGTTCCTGTTCGTGGATGGGATGACCGAAGCCGTGGTCGTCGTCGTGCTGGTGGACGTGGGCACAGGGGTTGAAGTCGCGAAGAACCAGAGCCCCAGGCCTATGAGGAGAACGACAATCCCGGCGGCCACGATGGTGGTCTTCATTCGGGACGCCTCTCTGTCAAAGTTCCTGTGATCAAGTGCTAACACCGGGGATGGATATCGGCAGGTTAGGTATCGAGGGGTCCGGACAGCCGCTCAGCACCGGGCAGGTCGTGTATGTGCCCAAGTCTGCGAGCGCCGTCGCCTGGACTGACATGTCTGCCCAGTACTTCGGGGCGAGGACGTATGGAAGCCTGCTGCTTGACTTGATGAGCGGACCGGCAAAGAAGTAGGCCGAGTAGTTGAGCGCCTTGTCGCTCAGCCCTCCGTTCGGCGCCCAGATGTTCATTGCCATCCATATCTTCCAAGCTGCGCCTGCCTCTGTGGCGTTGGTGCCTGGGAATTCCTCCTGCTCCTTTGCGACCCATGCTGTCTCGTTGTGAGCCCACCTGTCTGCCAGCATCGTCGCTTCCTCCACCTTCAAGATTACGTCAGGGTGCGCTGCCGCGTATGATCTCGATGTGTACAGGGACGAGAACAGAAGGCCAGGCGCTACCTGAGGGACAGTTCCCATTATGTGGAAGTTGCCTGACTTCACCGCGTCCACCATGTAGAACGGCTCCGTGATGTCCCCGACGACCTTGCCTGCGAGTAGGGCCGCGTACCTAGAGGGCGTCCCGTGGTAGGCCGCACAGTTGGCCGCGCTACCGGTCACGCCGTTGGTCTGGAGCAGCAGCGCGCACATTATCCAGGAAGTAGACCCTGGGCTGGAAATCGCTATCGGCTGGTTCGCAAGACAGGTCCAACACCCGGCAGGGATTGAGTTGCTGACGATGAGACCGAAGTCCTGGGACGCTTCATAAGTGCCGAACACAACGAATGGGAACGAGCCCGAGGAGTTCCCGGCCTTCTCGTCCGCGGCGATCACCGCCTGGAAGCCTCCTTCTGCTATCTGGACGTTCCCGGCCACCACGGCGTCTGCGACCGTCGTGTCTCCGTCGTAGTACTGCACGTGGATTCTGAGGCCCAGTTGCTGCGCGAATGTCTGCCACAGCATGAACCCGGGCGTGTCTGTCACGTCAGGGACCCCTGCGAACCCCATCGTCACGTCCGTCAGCTGGCCGCTCGACGTCGTCGCCGTTCCTGTTTGCGGCGCGAAAGTCGCTGCGTAATACGCGAAGCCAGCTATCGATGCGAGTACCACTATGACTGCGACGCCGACTGCTGCGCTGACTGCGACACGTTTCTTTCCGTGGTCGAATAACAACAGGACGGCACGCGTTCGCATATTACGATATATTAAGATTGGGAATTTCGCCGTTTCCGACTTGAGAAATATTAATCAGCACAATGGATGCGTTGTATGACCTTACTCATCAGTGATTCCGACGTCACGCGCCTGCTCGCGATGGGCGACTGCATGTCGGCCCTTGAAGATGCCTACAGGGACATTGGCAATGGACGCGCGGTGAACGCTCCGCGGCGCGACAGCTTCATGATGTCCTCGGTCCCGGAGGCGTACTTCTCCTTCAAGACGATGGAGGGAGGCTCGGAGAGGCTCGAGGTGATGGCGCAGCGAATCAACTCCGACATGGTGACCCACCCGGTCGTCGGCGGAGCTCGCAGGAGGGTGAAGGTGCCCGCGGCTCCCGGCAACAGGTACGTCGGCCTCGTCTTCCTCTACAGCACCAGGACTCTCGAGCTCCTTGCGATCATGAACGACGGAGAGCTGCAGAGGATGAGGGTCGCCGGAGTCACCGGGCTGGGGGTGAGACATCTTTCGAACCCCGACGCCGAGGTAGCGGCAATCATAGGGACCGGGTGGCAGGCGGAGGCGGCAGCGCTCGCGATCGCAGAAGCAAGGAAGCTGAAGAAGCTGAAGGTGTTCAGCCCGGACAGGTCTCATCGAGAGGCATTCGCGGCGAAGTTCTCTGGGAGGCTCGGGCTCGATGTGGTCCCGGTGGGGACGGCCCGGGACGCCGTCGCAGGCTCGCAGATCGTCGCCGCTGCGACCAACTCCCACGTTCCCGTGATGAATGGGAAATGGATCGAGCCCGGCATGCACCTGACGTCAATCAGGAGGTTCGAATTCGACGTGGAGGCCTGGAAGAGGGCGGACATGGTCTACTTCACCAGCCCCACCGGCACGGCTGGGTTCAGGCCGAACAGCTCGGAGACGTGGAAGAAGGCACGCAAGAGCGACGTCGACGAAGAGATGAAGCTCGAAGACGAGCTCGTGGGGAAGTTCAGGAAGAAGGTATACTCCCTGTCCGACCTGCTCGTCGGTAGGGCGACCGGGAGGAAGTCGGGAGACCAGGTGACACTCTTCCACAAGAACTGGGGGCTGGGGATCGAGTTCGCGTCGGCCGGCAAGCTGGTCTACGAAAGGGCGCTGAAGGAAGGTCTGGGGACGGAAGTGCCGACGGAAAGGTTTAGCCAGACTTCGCATCCGTAGGCCGGTTCTATTTCCGGGAGCGTTCGAGGGCGAGGTTCAGCGACCTTGCCGCGAAGACCTTGGTCATCTCCCTCTTGTATTCGGCTGACCCCCTCAGATCTGAGGTAGGCTTTGATATCTCGGCGCACTTGCCCGCGGCTCTCCGGACCAGTTCCTCCGTCGGCTTTTCGCCGACTAGCGTCTTCTCGGCACCAACCGCCTTCAGCGCTGTGGGAGCGACGCCGCCAAGCCCTATGCCGGCTGCAGTGCATTTCCCGTCCTTGCCCAGAGTCAGACGCGACGCGACGCTGACCGTGGAGAAGTCGCCCACCTTGCGCTCGAACTTGACGTATGCCATGCCTGTATTCGGAGGGTGGACCGGGATCACGACTTCGGTGAGCAGCTCGTCATGCTCGAGGCGGGTCGTGAAGAGGTCGAGGAAGAAGTCCTCGGCCTTGATGACGTGGCTCCCCTTAGGGCCCCTGATTACGAAGCTCGCCCCGAGGGCGATCATCGCCGGAGGAAGGTCGTTCGCCGGGTCCCCGTGCGCCAGGTTTCCCCCGACGGTGCCCCGGTTGCGCACCTGCGGGTCAGCTATCAGACCGGCAGTTTCCGGCAGCATCGGGCAGGCCTTCATGAGCAGCGGGGAGAACTGAACTTCGCTGAGGCGCGTCAGCGGCCCTATCCTGATTTCCCGTCCCTCTTCCTTGATGTGGGACAGCTCCTTGATCCCATTGATGTCGACGACGACCTCCGGGCTGGCGATCCTCAGCTTCATCAACGGAATCAGAGAGTGACCTCCGGCGAGGAGCTTTGACCCCTCGAACTTGGTGAGCAGCGAGAGCGCCTCGTCGATGGTCTCCGGCGCGTAGAATTCGAACTGTCTTGGGTTCAATGTGCCTAGGCCTCCGCCTTCCTGCCCTTCTTTTCCTGCGCCTCCTTGATCAGCCGGTAGACCCGTTCGGGGGTGAGCGGGGCCTGCCTGATTCTTACTTTGAGCGGAGAGAGCGCGTCCTCAGTCGCGTTGATCAGGGCTGCGAGGGGGCCCAGAGCCTCCCCTTCCCCGACCCCCTTTATCCCGAGGATAGACCTCGGGGAGGGTGTTTCAAGATGGTCGTCTACCATGTGAGGGACCTCGCACGCTGTGGGCTTCAGGTAGTCCGCGAACGTCGACGTCAGCAGCTGGCCGTCGTCGTCATAGATGAACTCCTCCAAGAGGCCGGTCGCGATCCCGTGGACTGCGCCGCCGTGGACCTGCCCCTGGACGACCATGGGGTTGATTATCTTCCCGCTGTCGTGGACGATCACGTAGTTCAGTATCTCGACCTTGCCTGATTCGATGTCCACCTCCACCAGGGCTATGTGGGCGCTGCTCGGGTACGTGAGGAACCCGGTCGGGGTCCCGGACCCGGTCACAAGTTGAATCTCCCCCACGTTGTACTTGGGGTCGGCAAGGAACGAGTCGATGGCGCTCGGGTTGTTCCCCGCGTAGGTGTATTCGAGCCCGGGCTCGACGCCTTCCGGAAGGTACCTCGGGTTCTGGTAGGCAGCCCTTCCGATGTCCGCGTAGGTCGTGGAGCGCGACGGGTCGCCGTCGACGAACGCCTTGCCCCCGGTGAGCCGCACCTTCCCCTGGTCGACCTTGAGTATCTGAGCGGCGATCGCAAGGACCTTCCTCCGTAGCGCCCTGGCCGCCCGGACCGCGGCCTCTACGTCCGGCCCCGAGAACTTGTTGGCGTGCGTCCCAGACCAAGGAGTCCAGGGGCTGAACTCCGAGTCGAAGCTTGCGACGTTTACGTCCTCCGGGTTGACCCCGAGCTCGTCTGCCATTATCTGGGTGAAGGCAGTGGCATGAGACGTCCCCATGTCCGGGGAGCCTGAGGCGACCCTCACCTTCCCCCGCGAGTCGATCTTCACGCTTACCCCCTCGATCTCCCTGGCGGTCGCGGAGGACCCGTGGACGTATGTCGAGAGGCCGATGCCGAGGTACTTCCCCTTCTTCCTCATCTCAGCCTGCCGCCTCCTCAGTTCATCGTACCCTGCGAGCTCGAGCGCCCGCTTCAGGACGGCCGGGTAGTTCCCAGAGTCGTAGACGCGGCCGCTCGGCGAAAGGTATGGGAACTCCTCGGGCTGGATGTAGTTCTTCATCCTCACCTCGGCGGGATCCAGGTGCAGCTCCTGGCTGACGATCTCGATCATCCGCTCGACGAGGTACACGATCCCCGGCTTCCCCACCCCCCTGTTGGGCATGGACGGGCAGGTGTTCGTGAGGACGGTGTAGGCGTCCCATTCGACGTTCCTGATCTTGTACGCCCCGTTGATCAATGTGGCGTGCATCGATGCGTAGGTGCCGGCGTACGTCAGAGAAGCCCCGTCGTTGTCGATGTCACGCAGGCGATAGCCCAGGATTGTGCCGTCCTTCTTGACCGCTACCTCGATGCCGAAGACGCCCCCGGCGGTCTGGCCCGACGCCATCAGGTGCTCCCTCCTCTCCTCCACGTACTTGACGGGCCTCCCGGTCTTCATCGAAAGCGCGCTCGGGATCAGCAGCTGCTTCCATGGGCGCGTCTTTATGCCGAAACCTCCGCCGATGTCCCGGACGATCAGCCTGAGCTTGTTGGTCGGGATGTTCAGGATGTTGGACACCACGACCATCACGTGTCCCACCATCTGCGCGTTGCACTCCAGGGTAAGACCCCCTGTCCCCGCGTCGAACTTCGCGATCGCCGAGACAGTCTCGAGAGGTGTGGAGCTGAAGCGGTGGAGCTTGATCTTCTCCTTGATGACTGCGTCGGCGTTCTTGAACGCGCCCTCGACGTCCCCCCACACGGCATGGTAGTGCGCTACGGTGTTCGTTCCGAAGGAGCTGTAGACCAGGGGGGCGTCGGCCTCCATCGCCTTCTCCGGGTCGACCACGACCGGCAGCTGCACGTACTCGACCTCTATCGCTTCCAGGGCGTCCTCGGCTATCGCGAGCTCGGTCGCGGCGACCGCTGCTACTGGCTCGCCCACGTACCTGACTTCGTCCACCGCCAGGAAGTACTCCTCCGATTTGAAACGCGAAACTGAGTAGGACGGGAGCGGGTTGGAGATGCGCCGCGCGTCCTCGCCTGTGACGACTGCGACCACTCCAGGGATCTGCAGGGCCTTCTCTGCGTCGACCTTCACGACCTTCGCATGGGCGTAGGGGCTCCTCAGGACAGCTGCATAGAGGACGTCCGCGACCTTTAGGTCGTCGACGAAGTCGGTGTCTGCGAGGAGCAGCCGGCGGTCCTCCACCCTCTTCATGGGGGAGCCTATCATCTTCTTTTCCTTGGTTTCCTGCTTCTGCTGGGATAGCATCGCGCTCACTTGCTCTGCGAACCGTCCGCCACTGATTTCACAGCTTTGATGATGTTCTGGTAGCCGGTGCACATGCACAGGTTCCCGGAGAGTCCCAGCCTGATTTCAGGCTCGGTGGGATGAGGGTTGCGCTGAAGCAGGTCGTAGGCCGACATGATGAACCCCGAGGTGCAGTATCCGCACTGCAGGGCGTGATTATCGGTGAATGCCTTCTGCAGGGGGTGGAACACGCCGTCCTTCGACAGGCCTTCGACGGTTGTTATCTCCGCGCCCTGAGCCTGGAGAGCAAGCACGGTGCAAGACTTCACGCACCTTCCGTTCATCAGGACCGTGCACGCGCCGCAGTTGCTCGTGTCGCACCCGATGTGGGGGCCCTTCAGGCCCAGTTGGTTTCTCAGGAAGTAGACGAGGAGCGTCCGCGGTTCCACTTCGGCAGAACGCGTCACACCATTGACCTTCACGACCAGCTGGTGCTTCACGATTGTCGGCAACGCGTCTTTGGACGGGTTATAAGATTATACGGAAAATAGAAGGACTCGGTTTGCGAAAGAGGGCCCGCTTCAGCAAAAGAATTTATTGTTTCAAGATGCGGGTCGCGTGGTGCCGAAGCTAAGACTCTCGCTCGCAGTGAGCGACTACGACAGGACGAGAGCTCTGATGGAGGGGAAGGTCCAGCCCGAAGGGATCGACCTCCACCCAGTCACGATTGACGGGGGCGGGACCGAAGTCAACTTCAGGATGCTGAGGTACAAGGAGTTCGATGCCTCGGAGATGTCCATGGGGTCGTACATACTGTCTCTGTTCGAGGAGGACCCTCCGTTCATCGCGATCCCCGTGTTCCCGTTCCGTACGTTCAGGCACTCGTACATATTCATCAATGCAAAGAGTGGGATCCGCTCGCCGAAGGACCTGAAGTCGAAGAGGGTGGGGATCCCCAGGTACCAGCAGTCAGCCTGCGTGTGGATAAAGGGGATACTCTCCGAACACTATGGAGTCCCGATTACCTCCGTGAACTACGTTCAGGGAGGGGTGGAAGACCCTGGCCGATGGGAGGGGCTTTCGTTGAAGCTCCCGCGGGGCGTGAAGCTGGAGACCGCCCCCCGCAGCAAGCGGCTGTCAGACATGCTCGAAGCGGGAGAAATAGACGCGCTGTATTCTGCGCGAGTCCCTTCGGGCTTCACGCAGGGGTCGAAGAACATCAAGCGCCTGTTCCCAGATTACGTCAGCGAGGAGAAGAAGTACTATCGGAAGACTGGGGTCTTCCCGATAATGCACACGATTGTAATCAGGAAGGAAGTGTATGAGAAGGACAGGTGGGTCGCACAGGCGCTCTTCAAGGCGTTCCAAGAGTCCAAGCAGCAGGCGTACTCCCAGTTCTACTCCCCCCGGGGGAACCTCGGGACCAAGTTCATGCTCCCCTGGATCACGACCTACCTGGAGGAAGTCAGGGAGCTGCTGGGGTGGGACTTCTACCCCTACGGAATAGAGCAGAACAGGAAGACCCTTCAGGCTCTGTTGCGCTACACGCATGAGCAGGGGCTGGCCAAGCGCCTCCTCAGACCCGAGCAGATCTTCGCCGAGGGGACGAAGGAACAGTTCAAGGTCTGACCCATACGCCTTTCACCGCTGGATAGGGAAACCGATTAAATAACGCGGCCGCCGCAAGAAACCGCGCTCCATGCAGAAGATCCTCGTGGCCGTAAACGGGTCGAAGCATTCAGAGAAAGCCGCCGACTTCGCCGCCGACCTGGCGAAGGAGCTGTCTGCAAAGATAATCCTGATCTTCGTGATGCCCCGGCCGGACGTCCCAGAAGACTACGCTGACTACGCGAAGCGGGAGATCCTGGCGAACCCGGTCGCGTCTTACCTGAACACGGTCTCTGAAGGGATAATCGCCAAGCTTGGCGCGAGGCTAGAGAAGAAGGGAGTCGAGTTCGAAGCGATCTACCACCTTGGCAATCCCGTAGAGAAGATCCTAGAGACCGCCCGGGCCAGGAAGGTCGGGCTTGTCGTCGTCGGGATGCACGGCCGACGCCGGCTGGGCCGACTCAGGGCCCTGGGGAGCGTCTCGAGAAAGATAATCGACGAATCCCCCGTCCCGGTGCTCGTGGTCCCGTAGGCGGCCCGCGCTTACTTCCGGACCCGGCGCCCTTGCTTCTGCGGCCCGGTCCACTGTTTGTAGAGGCCGTGTTCGATGTTCAGGACGTCCAGCGCCTTCCCCACGACGTGGTCGACTAGGTCGCCGACCGTCTTGGGCCGGTCGTAGAACCCAGGCATGGCCGGGAGGACGATGGCCCCGGCCCGGGCAACCCTAAGCATGTTCTCCATGTGGATCGTCGTGAGCGGGGTCTCTCTTGGGACGAGGACCAGGGGCCTCCTCTCCTTGAGCTGCACTTCGGCGGCCCTCAGAAGGAGGTTGTCGGAGTAACCAGTGGCTATTCCGGCCAGGGTCTTCATGCTGCATGGGATGACCACCATTCCCTGTGCGCGGAATGTCCCGCTCGCCGGGGCCGCCGCGATGTCGTTGAACCTGTACACGCGCGACGCGAGGGACTCCACGTATCCCAGCTTGTAGTCTGTCTCGATGGCCAGAGTCTCCTGCGCAGCGGTCGAGATGACGAGGTGCGCTTCGACCTTCCGCTGCTTCAGGACTTCGAGCAGCCTTACGCCGTAGACCACGCCGCTTCCACCGGACATGCCCACGAGCAGAACCAAGCGAGTTACTCCGGCGCGTGACCTCTGTTTGATTTAAAGGGTTGGTCGCTGCGGTCAGAGTCAATCGGGAGCCTGCCCCAGACGACGCCGGAAGCGCCCTGCTTGCAGCAAAAGCGACGTCGACGCCAGTCCCTGGCCAGGCCTGGCTCTGAATTATGCGGCGCCGCATGACTTCGAGCTCATCGGCCGCGCAGGACGCCCTCGGCAATGGTGGACGCCTCCGAGCTCCGTGGAAATCCCGCAAACGCTTATCTATGAAGTTGGGTCGTGCCGGACCGATAGTTTTTCTTGACGTTTAGGGACGTTCGCGAGTACATTCGCGAACTGGATCGCCTTGGGCTCCTCGTCAAGGTCTCCAGACCGACAAACAAGGACACGGAGATCTGTCCCCTCGTCAGGTGGCAGTTCCAGGGATTGGACACAGATCAGAGAAAGGGATGGCTCTTCGAGAACGTGACCGACTCCCGCGGCCGCAGCTTCGACGCGAAGGTCGCCGTGAGCATAATCGGCGCGTCCGCGCGGCTCTACGCGGTCGCCATGGGCGCGGAGAACGAGGGCCAGATCGAGAAGAAATGGGAGAGTGCGATCAAGCATCCAGTCGAGCCCATGATCGTGGACAGGTCGAAGGCGCCGGTGAAGGAGTATGTCATCAAGGGCAAGGACATAGTGAAGTCAGGCGGGGTCGACAGCCTCCCTATCCCAGTCGTAAATCCCGGCACCGACCCTGCGGCTTACTTCAGCGCCCCCATTTGGATAACGAAGGACCCAGACACCGGAGTCTACAACGCCGGGACCTACAGATCCCAGGTCAAGGCCCCCGACAGGCTGGGTGTCCACATATCGTCCGGGCATGACGGCAGGGCCCACTGGTTCAAGGCGAGGGAGAAGGGGAAGCCCTTGGAAGCCGTGCTGATACTTTCTCCTGACCCGACGGTGTCCATATGCAGCGTCAGCAAGCTGGACCAGTCAGAGTACGTCGTCGCCGGGGCCCTGAACGGCAAGCCCCTCGAACTTGTGAAGGCAGAGACGGTGGACATGCTGATCCCCGCCACGGCCGAGATCGCGATAGAGGGGAAGATACGGACGGACATACTCGAGATGGAGGGGCCGTTCGGGGAGTTCAGCGGTTACACTGGCCCGGCCGACTACAAGTTCGTCTTCGAAGTGACTGGAATCACGCACAGGAGCACGCCCATCGTCCAGGTGTTCATCAGCGAGATGCCCCCGAGCGAGAGCTCGATGATAAGGAAGTTCGGTAGGGAGGGACCGCTCCGGCACGAGCTGGCAGCGAAGGTCCCTGGCTTCAAGGATGTGGCCATCCTCGAGGAGGGCGGGACTGAGGAGATTGGGGTCATCGCGCTCCACAACCCGCAGGTGGGCGAGGCAGCCCAGGCGCTTCACACCGCGGCCGCCTTCAACCGGAAGATGTTCAAGTGGATCATCGCAGTCAACGACGACATCAACATACGCGACCTGTTCAGCATAATGTGGGCGATAAGCTTCCGGGTGCAGCCCCACAGGGACATCGAGATCCAGCGCGGGAAGAACTGCGGGCTCGACCCGTCGTCGGCGCCCTCAGACTCGCCCCTGAAGGAAAGGGACTATCCAGACGGGCAGGGGGGTTCGAGGATCCTGATCGACGCCACTCTGAAGTGGCCGTACACCCCAGTGGCGCTCCCCAGCAGGGAGTTCATGGAGCACGCGAAGGACATCTGGGCCGAGCTAGGACTTCCCAAGCTCACGCCGAAGTCCCCTTGGTTCGGATACGAGCTGGGTTACTGGCCGAAGGAGTGGGAGGAGGCGGCCAGGCTGGCGACCGAGGGAAGGTACCTGGAGACGGGAGAGAAGTACGCCCGGATGAGGACGAAGGCGTCCTACATGGAGACGTCCGAAGTCGTTCATCCGGAAAGGGACATGTAGGGCGCCCTGCGAGGAGCGACGGCCGTGATAGTAGACTTCCAGCATCATTTCACCCCTAACCTGAAGGAGCCCCCGAGGCCGAGGGCGATCTATGCCAACGGGATCCCAATCTCGACGGAGCGTCCGGGGCTGGGGCGACTGGAACCGCATGTGAAGTTCATGGACAAGGTAGGGATCGACGTGTCCGTGCTGACCTCCCCGAGGGGGATGAGGGGGGACGTCCAGCTGGCCGCTGACGCGAACGAGGGGCTCGTGAAGGCCTGCCGCGAGTTCCCAGACAGGTTCCGATTCTTGGTGCATGTGGCCCCCTTCGACAGCGGCAGCGTGCGGGAGGCGAAAGGATGGCTGAGCCAGTGCCCGGGGGCGGTGCTGCCGTCGGCGTTCGGGGAGGTGGGACTGGACGACCAGCGGCTGGAAGGCCTCTACTCGCTGCTCGAAGACGAAGGGAAGTACCTGTTCATCCATGCGCCTGTGAACGCCACCGAGGGCGAGGCGAAGGCCTACAACGCATACGACCTCTTCCGGACCGTCGGACGGGAGTTCTCTCTGGTGACCGCCCTGATGAGGCTGGTCTTGGGGGGGGTCCTCGACGGGCACCCCAAACTCAAGATAGTCCTGTCGCACTTCGGCGGAGAAGTCGCACCCCTTGTCGAGAGGATAGAGCACTACCAGGACAAATCGGAGTGGGGGCTGTCCGAAGACCCAGTCCACGGCAAGACGTCCGCGCGACCCTTCAGGCACTACCTGGGGAGGGTCTACTTCGACACGGCGGGGTTCTACGGCAACGTCGGCGCGCTGAAGGCGGCGCTGCTGGAGATACCGAAGAGGAGGATCGTGTTCGGGACAGACTACCCTCAGGAGATCAGGGAGCCCGAGCCGGCGATGCGGATGCTGTCTGCCCTCAGAAGAATCGGAGCAGCGCAGAACGGGAGCGAGCTCCTCCGTTAGTGAGCCGCCCCTGGAAGGGATTAAAACAGGACCATGGCCGCTTCCCGCTGGGCTCTTGTTTGAGTGAAGGTGCATCCGATCTCAAGAGAAGGGTCGCCCTGGCCTGCAGGATCCTGGGCAACGCCGGCGTCGCCGATTATCTGGGACATGTGAGCGCGAGGATACCGGGCGCCGACCGCGTGCTCATCAGGGCACGAGGGCTGGACACTGGGAGCATGGTCTCCGTGTCCGAGAAAGAAGTCCTCGACGTGAGTCTTGACGGAAGGACGCTCGGGAAGAGGTCGGAGCTGAAACCGCCCATCGAGACCCCACTTCACACCAGGATCTACGCGGCCAGAAAGGATGTCGGGAGCGTCGTTCACGTGCACGCCGCCATCCCGATGGTCTTCTCGCTCGTGAACATCCCGATCCTCCCGGTATTCAACCAGGGCATCGAGCTCGCCGACGAAGGGATCCCAGTCTACAGGCGGAACGGGCTCGTCTCGACCCCGCAGAAAGGGGACGAGCTCGCGTCGGCTCTGGGCCAGAAGATGTCGTGCATACTCCTCGGCCACGGGATAGTCACTGTGGGGAAGAACGTGGAGGAGGCCACCATCCGCGCGCTCAGGCTCGACAAGATTGCCAAGGTGAACCTTTACGCACGCCTCATCGGGGAGCCGACGGCTACCCCCCAGGGCGGATGGGAGATCGACAGGGCGGCTGTCGACGCGGAGACACGGGGCGAGTGGAACTACCAGAAGGAGATGCTGGATCGAGCGAGCGGGAAGGGCGTCGGCAGGCGATCCCGGTAGGGTCTGGGTTCGTCCCCGTTTTGGAATAGATGATATACCACCCTCGGGCGCCCTTTCGTTAGCATGATTTACGACGTCGAATTCAACTCTGCCGGCCAGGTGCCTTCGGCCGGGATTCTGGAAGCAGCCAAGGTGGCAGACGCCAAAGGCTTCGGTACCGTGTGGAAGGGAGAGTCGAACAGCCGAGACCCTACGGCCATCCTCCCGGCCATAGCTGCTGTGACAAAGCGGGTGAGGCTGGGCACGGCAGTCATCCACATCTACGCGAGGACTCCGGTCGAAACGGGGATCTATTCGGCGACCATGGACGAGCTCTCCGGCGGGAGGTTCACCCTTGGGCTCGGAGTCGCGAACGAGACCCTCGCTTCATGGCACGGCCTCGAGGACGGACACCCGCTGAAGAGGGCTGAAGAGTACATCGGCATTGTGAGGAAGGTCTTCGCGGCGGAGAAGCTGCAGGTCCAGGGAGAGTACTACTCGTCCAGCAACTTCCGCATGGAGTTCAAGCCGCCTAACGACCACCTGCAGATCATACTCGCGGCGCTCGGACCAAAAATGGCTCAGCTCGCAGGGAGGATCGCCGACGGGGCGATCATCAACATGGCTGACCCTGGCAGGATATCCTTCGTCGCGGAGAACCTCGGCATAGGCGCGAAGGAGGCAGGGCGGGACCCGAAGCGCTTCGAGATCGTCGCGAAGGTCCGGGTGTCCCTGAACGACGACATCGAGAAGGCGAAGGACGCCCTGAAGAAGGTCGTCACTTTCTACTCTCTCGCCCACCATTACCGCGACATGCTCGCGGAGATGGGCCTAGGGGAAGAGGTGAAGAAGATCCAGGAGACGTACAAGGCCTCCGGGTTCAAGGTCGCGGCGAAGGCGGTCACGGACGACATGCTCTCGAAAATCCCTGTCGTCCCTGCGACGACGATGCGCGAGCTCAAGAAGGGGCTGCAGAAGTACGACAAGAGTGGGGCGAGCCGCATCATAGTCGCCTACGTCCCGTCGACGGCAGAGAGCACCAAGGAGACGATCGAGTTCATCCGCTCCTGGTGATCCCGGCAGGGACGCCGGTCAGGGCCTTCCTACGTGCCGCTCAGAACGAGCGAGGAAGCCCGAGGGTGTGCGATCCCAGGTATCCCAGGATGAGGTTGTTGGCGACCGGAGCGGTGAGGAAGAGCCTCGACTCTCGGAATTTCCTCTCCACGTCGGAATCCACCGCCATCCCATATCCGCCGTAGGTCGTCATGGCAACGTTAGCTGCTTCCCATGAAGCTTCGGAAGCCAGGAGCTTCGCCATGTTCGCCTCTTCGCCGCAGTCTTTACCCTGGTCGAACTTCGAGGCGGCCTTGTACCTGACCAGGTCGGCAGCCCTGATGTCCGAGTAGGCCCGGGCGATGGGGAACTGGACCCCCTGGTTGGCCCCGATCGGCTTGTCGAAGACCACCCGCTGCTTCGCATATGAGGTCGCCTTGTCGATGAACCAGTATCCGTCTCCGACGCACTCGGCGGCGACCAGTATCCTTTCGGCGTTGAGGCCGTCGAGCAGGTGGTAGAACCCCATCCCTTCCTTTCCGAGGAGGTTCTCCTTCGGAATCACGAGGTCCTGTATCTCCAGCTCGTTGGTCTCGTGGTTGACGAGGGTCTCTATGGGGTTCACCTTCAGGCCCTCGCCGGCCTTCCGTAGGTCGACCAGGAACAGGCTCACCCCCATGGTCTTCTTCTCGGCCTTCTCATAGGGGGTCGTCCTCGCGACGAGGAGCATCAGGTCGCTGTGCTGCACCCTTGAAATGAAGATCTTGTGCCCGTTGACCACGTATGAGTCTCCCTCGCGTCTTGCGAATGTCTTGATTTTCGGCGTGTCAGAGCCGGACTCCGGCTCCGTCAGCGCCATAGATTGAAGCCTGATCTCTCCCTTCGCTATTCCGGGGAGGTACTTCGCCTTCTGCTCGGGAGAACCATGCCTGAGTATCGCCCCCATGGTGTACATCTGGGCGTGGCAGGCGGTGGCGACGGCCCCCGAGCGATTGATTTCTTCTAGTATGATGCTGGCCTCGAGCATCCCAAGCCCGGCCCCGCCGTATTCCGTGGGTATGAGCGCCGACAGCCACCCCGCCGAGGTCAGCGCTTTGACGAACTCCTCCGGGTACTGCTTTTCCTTGTCCTTGGCTCTCCAGTAGGTCGGAGGGAACGTCTTGCAAAGCTCCGAGACCGCTTTCCTTATGGCGTCCTGATTCTCCGTGAACTCGAAGTCCATCGACGAATTCGCGCTGGGTGTCCATAGATAAGCTTCTCCAGATCTGACGGACACCCGCGGGGTCCTTCCGGCGGATTCGACGACCGATGCGTAAAAAGGGATATTAGCCATGCCTGAAGCGAAATCGTGTGGGGGGCAAGCTACTTCCTCTCCGTGACGCAGTCCGTAACCTGGTGGGTGACGGGGACACCGTCGCGCTCGGGGGATGGGTGATTGCCCGCTGCGTCGTCGCGGCCGTCCACGAGCTCATCAGGCAGCGGAGGAAGGGGCTCACCGTCTGCCAGGGACTGTCGGGCTTCGACACCGACCTGCTTGCGGGGGCCGGCTGCGTCAGGCGTCTCGTGACGGCGGGAGGCTCCCTCGACGCCTTCGGGAGGCTCAACCGCATAAACGACCTGAGCGCCGCTGGCAAGCTCGAGGTCGAAGAGAACAGCGCGCTGGGGATGGCGTCGAGGTTCCTCGCCGGTTCTCTGGGGGTCCCGTTCATGCCGACGCGCGGGCTCCTCGGCTCGTCGATCCTTGATGGGCTGCAGGCCGGCTCGAGCGCAGCGGTGGAGAAGTCTCCTTTCACAGGAGAGCAGGTCGTCCTCCTCCGTGCCCTGACGGTGAAGACAGCCATAATCCACGTCCAGCGAGCTGACGAGGAGGGAAACGCCCAGATCCTAGGACCTCTCTGGGACACGCTCCAGATTGTGGGGTCGGCTGAGCGCGTCCTGCTGACGGCGGAGGAGATTGTCCAGACTTCTGAAATCAGGAAGGCCCCCGAGAAGACGCTGATCCCCGGCTTCAGGGTGGCGTCCGTCTCGCCGGTTCCCTTCGGCTCCTATCCCACCTCCTGCTACGATTGGTACGACTACGACGCCGAACACCTCAGGATGTACTCGGCTGCGGCGGCCACCGCGGACGGCTTCGAAGGCTACCTCAGAGACAACGTGACAGGCCAAGACAGCTTCGAAGGCTTCCTCAACGCGCGCTGCCCTCCTGCCAGGAGGGAGCGGCTCAGGGCGAAGGCAGGACGAGGGTACTAGGTTGGTCCCCAAGTTGAGCGCGCCCACGAAGGAAGAAGTGATGATCACCACGGGAGCCAGGGCGCTCGCAGACCGCGACCTGGTCGTGGTCGGTGTCGGGCTCCCTCAGGTCGCCGCGATCCTGGCAAGGAAGACGCATGCGCCCAACCTGAACATCGTGCTCGAAATAGGTATCATCAACCCAGACCCGGTCGACACCCCGGTCGGCATAGCCGATCCGAGGATCTGGCACCAGGCCGAATTCATGGGGAGCACCCTGGACGTCCTGGGGATGATCCTGCAGAGGGGGATGATAGACGTGGGGTTCCTCGGCGGGGTCCAGGTGGACCAGTACGGCAACCTGAACACCACCTGGGTCAGCGACGAAGCCGGAAGGCGGCGGAGGCTCGTCGGGAGCGGGGGGGCGAACGACCTTGCTTCGCTGGCGAAGAAGACCATCATAATAATGCGCCATGAGAAGAGGAAGTTCCTCCCCAAGGTCCCCTACGTGACCAGCCCCGGATACATAGGAGGCAACCATCAGAGGAGCAGGCTCGGCCTCCCCGGGAAGGGCCCGATGATGGTCATCACAGACCTGTGCGTCTTCAGGTTTGACGAGGAGAGCGAGAGGATGAATCTGGCTTCGCTGCACCCGGGAGTGAAGGCAGACGACGTCCGCGCGAACACCGGGTTTGAAGTCGACATCCCGAGGGCTCCGAAGTCCACCCCAATCCCGACGGCTGAAGAGCTCCGCCTGCTGAGAGAAGTCATAGACCCCGGGCACGTCTACATCGGGAAGAAGTAGCCCCAGTTCTAGAACGGGACCGCGCGCAGGGGCGGGCGGGCCCCGTCGATGGTGAATGGCATCCCCACCGACTTGAACCCCGGAAGCGGAGCACCCGAGAGGGTCTGGATCATCTCGAGCGCCGCCACCTGAGGGTCTTCCAGCGCCTTGGCGACGTCCCTGACCGGTGCCGCCGGGACTCCGTGGCGTTTCAGCAGGACCTCGAGCTCCGCAGTAGACATGCCTTTGGTCACCTCACCGACCAGCCGGGCGAGCTCCACCCTGTTCTCGACCCTCACCGCGTTCGTGCGGAACCTCGCGTCGCCGGCCCACTCAGGGTGCGCGAAGGCTTTGCTCAGGTTCACGAACAGCCCGTCATTCCCGGCGGCGATGATGACCCATCCGTCGGTAGTCCTGAAGGCCTCGTAGGGAGCGATCATCATTACTCCCGACCCCCAGCCGTGAGGAGAGACGCCGGAAGCCCAGAAAGAGGCAAAGTGGTATGACATCCAGGCCAGCCCGGTCTCGAACAGGGAGACGCTCACCCTGTGCCCCTTCGAAGAGTCCCTACGAATGTTGAGGGCCGCCAGTGTCCCCAGAGCTAACCAGATCCCTGCCGTCATGTCGATTATCGAGACCCCCACGCGGATGGGGCTGTCTCCCGGGTGCCCGGTCACGCTCATTATCCCCGTGAGCGCCTGCATCAGGGGGTCGTATCCAGGCTCGAGGGCGCGAGGGCCCTTGGCGCCGAACGGGGTGATTTCGCCGTATATCAGCCGGGGGTGTCTTTTGGCCAGGCTCCGATAGTCAAGCCCGATCTTTTCCATGGAGCCGGGCCGGGCGCTGGACAGGACTACGTCAGCCCGTTTCAGGAGCTTGGCCAGCTTTGTCCTGCCCTGGTCAGTCTTCAGATCCAGCCTTACTAGATTCTTGTTCCTGTTGATCGCAAGGTACGTGGGGCTGTGCCCTTTCCAAAAGGGAGGGCCCCAGGTCCGAGTCGCGTCCCCCTGCGGCGGCTCGACCTTGGTTACGGACGCCCCCAGCTCGGCGAGTATCATCGCCGCATAGGGGCCGGCCACGTTCTGGGTCAGGTCGACCACGTTGATCCTGCTCAGCGGGCCCGTCCTTCTGCTCCCCTTCGAGCCCCTGGGCCGCTTCGTCCTATTCAATCAGGCTCTTGCTCGCAGCGCCCTGTACCCGCCCTATCCCTTCCACACCGCTCCCTTCATCCTTGTCAGGAAGGTACGTTCGAACTCTATGACCGTGGTGCCGTCGGGCTTGTATCCCCTGGTCTTGATCGTCACGAGGCCCATCCCCTCGCGCGACTTCGACTGCCTGGCGCTCATCACCGTCGACTCGGCGTAAAGTGTGTCTCCGCCGAATACAGGGTTGACGAGTTTCATGTTGTTCAGCCCCACCATGACTCCATGTTTGCTTGTCTCTTCGACGCTCAGCCCCGCGACTATGGCGAACGTCAGGGCCGCGTTCACAAGCATCCTCCCATTGAACGGCGCACCCGGGAAGTTCTTCTCCGCGTAGTCCTTGTTGAAGTGCACGGGGTTGCTGTTGTTCGTGAGCAGCGTGAACCAGATGTTGTCGACGTCGGTCACGGTCCTTCCGATAGGGTGCTGCATGACCTGGCCCTCCTTGAAATCCTCGAAGTATTTCGCCGCATGATCTGTCTCGGACAACCTGCGTGCGACGCGACGCATGTGGGATTTATGCGTTGACCCGAATGTTGAGAGAATGCTTAAAGCGATTGGGGGACGCCGGCGGATTCCTTGGCTCGACTCAGAAGGACCGTGCTTTTCGTACCGGCTAACAGCGGGAAGATGATCGGGAAGGCGTCCGCCTTGGGAGCGGACATGGTGATCCTGGACTGCGAAGACTCGGTCCCTCAGCAGGAGAAAGGGAACGCCAGGGCGACCTTCGGGCCGGAGATGAGGAAGTACGACTGGGGAAGGAAGGAGGTCGGGGTCCGGGTCAACGGTCTGGATACTCCTTTCTTCGACGAGGACCTGAAGGCAGCTGTCGAAGCCGGGGCGAAGTTCGTCGTCCTGCCGAAGATCGAAAGCGCATCGGAAATCGTTCAGATCCAGGGGAAGATAGAGAAGTTCGGCAGGGGGAACCGGCTGCCGGAGATAATGGTCACGATAGAGAACCCGAAAGGCCTCAACAACGTGGAGCAGATCCTCGCCGCGTCGCCCCTCATCACTTCCATGGAGTTCGGCTCGGAGGACTTCGCGCTGAGCTTGGGGATCTACGGCGTCGAGCGGTCGGGGCAGAGCACCCTGTACGCGAGGTCCCGCATAGTCGCTTCAGGGCACGCGGCTGGCGTCGACGTCCTCGACCAAGCCTTCGTCGGACTGGCCGACCCGGAGGGTCTGAGGGCCTCGGCCCTGGACGCAAGGAACCTCGGGTTCACTGGCAAGGCGGTCATACATCCTTCTCAGATCGACGTCGTCAACTCGGTGTTCACCCCTTCGAAGGAAGAGGTGGGCTGGGCGAAGAGGGTGCTTGAGGCATGGAAGTCGGCCCAGGCCGAGGGGCGAGGGGCATTCCGGCTGGACGACAAGATGGTTGACGTCGTCCACGTCAAGATGGCCGAGAGCATAGTGTCCAAGGCAGAGTCGCTGGGCCTCTGACCTCCAGGACTTCAGATTCAGGGCTTCTTTGACTTCTTTTCGAGCCGCATCCCTAGGATGCGGGCCAGGTTCTCCCCCGCCCACTTCCGCCTGTCTTCGTCCGTTATCGGCTCGTATCCGTAGTCCTGCTGCACGCTCTCAGGAATCTGGAAGTTCCTGACGAAGTTGGTGGATTCGGCGTACTCTTCCGCGTTGCCCGAGAAGTCAGTCCCCCAGATTAGCTTGTCTGCGGTGGCGAACATCTTGACCTTGCCGAGTATCTTCCCGGCCTCCCTTGGGGCAGAAGAGAGCCACCTAGACCCCAGGATGTAGCTCGTCCCGACGTAGACGTTCTTGTAGTTGGCAGACAGCCAGGCTGTTTCCTCGACGAATGGGTAGCCTACATGGTAGGCGATTATCGGTATCTCCGGGAAGCTGGTGGCTATCTCCTCGATCTGGAGGGGATGGCAGTACTTTGAGAACTGCCCAGGGACGAACGACATGCCTGTGTGTATCGTCATGATGATGCCAAGCTCCGACACCTTCTCGTAGAACGGCCACATGCGCGGATCATTCAGGGGGCCTATGTCCTCTGGCTGGTAGACCTTCACCAGCTTGAACCCCTTTTCCTTCACAAGATGCTCCAGCTCCCAGCACGGCTCTTCCACTCCCAGCCTAAGGACTGGCCCCACGTTGGCCTGGGCGATCAGCCTGTCTGGGAACTTTGAAACCTGCTCCACTATGTAGCCGTTGGTGGACCATGGGATGTGGCCGTCTGTCGTCGACAGGAACTTCTCCGGAAGGACGCACGAATAGTCGACGGCGTGCTGGTCCATCAGCTTCATCAGGTAGCCAGCGTCGATGTCCGCCTGGCCCCAGCTGGCGTAGCTCCTCTTCGGGGCCGTCTTCGACTTCACAAGTTTGAATCCGGGAAAGTAGTCGATGTGCTTCAGGCTCGGGAACAGATGGGCTTCGACGTCGAGAAGTATCAGATCTGAGGCCATGATTCCCCCGCCCCGGTTATGCTATAATAGGTTTCAGACTTCGATTCCGGCGCAAGTATTAACTGGGGAATCCGGGCCCGCGTGCCAAAGACCTTTGACTCGACGGTGTGCGGACGGCCCCCGGAAGCTGGGCGGCGGAAGGTGCTTCGCTTGAACGCGAGCAGGACAAGGACGCTGGTGTTCACCTCCGTGGGACACTTCGTCAACGACGGTTCGGTGTTCTTCGTGCCCTTCATTGTGGCCCTGCTCGTTGCACTGAAGGGGATAACCGCACTGGAGGTCACGGTCCTCCTGTCCCTCTTCTACCTCTCCTCCACGCTGGCCAGCGTCGTCGTGGGAAAGATGGCCGACAGGACCGGGAAGCCGGCAGCGTTGATGGCTCTCGGCATTGGGTTCCTCGGCGCGGGCCTGATAGGGTTCTACCTGATATCCGTCTACACGAGCGGGGAAGTGCTTTTCGCCTTCGCCCTCCTCTGTGACCTCGTCATGGGGGCAGGGAGCTCGTTCTATCACCCCCTGGGAGGGAGCCTGATTCAGACGGCCTTCGGCCGCGGGGCAGCCGGCCGGGCCCTGGGCGTCAACGGCTCCATGGGGAGCGTAGGGAGAGCCCTGTACCCTTCGCTGTTCTACGTGGCTGCGGCAGTCTTCACCACTCCGGGGTCTTTGGGGTTCTTCGGCCTGGTGGGACTGGGTGCGGGCCTTCTGATCTGGACTGGAATCGGAAGGAGTGATGCAGGCAGGACCCAGAGCGGCTCGGAAGGGCCATCGGTCAGGGGTTCGCTCAGCAGGCCCATGATCGTGCTCCTGGGCGTTTCCTTCCTGAGGTCGGCGGCGCTGTTCGGGATCACGGCTTACATCCCGATCTTCCTCAGCACGCAGACGAGCCTCGGGATAAGCTCGTACCTTGGCCTGGCTCTGACCGCGTTCTACGCCTCGGCGATCATCGGCCAGCCTGTGTTCGGCCTGCTCACCGAACGGCTGGACCACAGGCTCGTGCTGGCCATCACGGCCGTAGGGGCAGCGGTTTCGATAGTCGCCTACGTCAATTCTGGAGGGGCCGGGAGCATCGTCCTGCTGTCAATCTTTGGCTTCTTCACCTACACCGGTTTCCCCCTGCTGATGTCTCTCGCAGCAGACTACGCCGCCGAGAACGCCTCGGCGCTCGGTAACTCCATCGTCTGGGGGCTCGGCGCCACCGGGGGGAATTCCGTCGGCCCATTGATCGTGTACGCGCTCATCCTCGGCGACTACGGCAAGCTGGGCTTCTCCTTCGAGGTCATGGCCACGATGGTAGCGGTTTCGGCCCTCGGCGCGATGCTGATTCCAAGGGCGAAGCCCGGAAATTCGGCTGGACCGTGAAGGCGTCTTGACTTGGGCGAGCCTACTGCGCCAGTATCTGCGGCTCCGCGAGGCCTAGCTGCTGCCCCAGGTCTGCCCTGAGGCCCTTGTACCTGTTACGCACTGTGACCTCGGTGACTCCGGCCGCCTCGGCGATCTCCTTCTGGGTCTTGACCTCCCCTTCGATCACGCCCGCCAGGTAGAGCGACGCGGCTGCGAGGCCCATGGGGGACTTGCCCGCAGAGATCTCCTTCTCTTCAGTTATCCTGACGATCTCGATCGCCTTGCGGGCGACCTTCTCTGAGAACCCGACCCGCGACGCTATCCTGTTGACGTTCCGCGCAGCGTCAGCCACAGGCATCGTGAGGTCCATTTCGCGGAGGAGGATCCTGTAGTCTCTGGCGACGGCCTTCTTCTCGAGGTTGTTGGCTGCGGCGATGTCCTTCAGGGTCCTCGGGGTCTCGGTGTCGCGCATCGCTGCGTAGAGCGACGCCGCCGATATCCCGACTATCGAGCGTCCTCTTAGGAGCCCCCTCTCGAGGGCTTTCCTGTAGATGTACGCCGCGCGTTCCTTCACGGCCTGGGAGACGCCGAGCTTGTCGGCCATCTTGTCGAGTTCAAGGAGGGCGACGCCTAGGTTCTTCTCCTGAGAGCCGAAGGCCGGAGAGCGGTTGTCCCACTTCCTCAGCCTGTCGATAGTGTTGCGCATCGGCGTGCCGAAGGACCGGCCCGATGCGTCCTTGTTGTAGCGCCCAATCATAGTGGAGAGGCCCATGTCCCTGTAAGTGATCGACGTAGGCGCTCCTGTGCGCGCCTTGTCCTCACCCTTCTCGTCGGCGAATGAGCGCCACTCCGGGCCCTGGTCGACGGACTTCTCGGTGACCACGAAGCCGCAGTTGCTGCACGTAAGCTCCCCCGTGTTCGCGTCCTCTACCAGTGTCCTCTTGCCACACTGGGGGCACCTGTCTGAAACCTGCAAAGCGGATGTTCTAGGATATCTCAATTCTATTACCAATTGGTATACACCCGGTGGTTGTATATAAGGTAGTAGTATTTCTTGAGTTGGTTAGTATCGTAGAGTTAACCTATGAAGCATTGTTCCTGTAGAATCGTAACCTTCATTTTGAGAGCGAGGGTCAAGCCCTCCTTTCACGTGAGGTAGGAGGAGACGCAGCCGAGAAAACCGGTCTGCCGCAACAGGAGGAGCCAGACGACGACCAATGGAATCAGGACGGCCATGAAGCTCAGCTTCGACGTCTTGTGGCGGAAGACCGCGCCCCCGACCACCATGCCCAGGGCCCCACCCGCCGCTGCGATGATGAACAGGGTCTTCTCCGGGACCCGCCATTCGCCGCGGACCGCCCGCGATTTGTCGATGCCCATCGCAAGGAAACCGATGAAGCCGGAAAGAAGCACCCAGAACCCTGCAGACTCGTAAAGCAGGTTGCTCTGCAGGCACCCCAACATTTGCTACCCAGCCTGCGTCGGGCTATAAGGGCCCATGCGGCAGCGGACCCTGAACTCACACGCGAAACCGGTTCAGCAGCCACCTGGTAGACCGCAGCAACGCGAGGATGCCTTCCTCGGCCGCGCGGATTGCGGCCCTGACGGTTTGGACGACCAAGAGCAGCACGGCCATGGACATGTCACCTCGCCTTCCGTTCTTAGCCCGCTTGCTCTCGGAACCTTGACGTCAGCGTCAAACCAGAGGTGGGTCAGCCGCTGGAGGCCTTCCTTACCAGCTGGGTCCCGCATACGGGGCACACCGTCAGCTTCGGGTTCGTGTACGTCTTGCCGCACCCTCGGCAGTAGATCTTCCAGGTTATGTTCTTCCATTCGCCGCCCTTCATTGTTGTCGGAGCTAGCGGGATGGAGAGGACGTCGGCGACGTTCCGGACTGCGAAGTCGTCCGATACGAGGTTCGCGCCCCCCTCGTTCTTCATGAGGTCGAGGCTCAGCGCCAAGAGCGATAGGTCTGTCTGGGAGAGGGCGCCTATGTCCCCGGTCTTGACCGCGGTCGTCTTCACCCTGTTGAGAGACTCGGGGGAAGGCTCGGTGACCTGGACCCGGGTGTGGATCAGCGAGGAGCCGACGCTGTGGTGTTTGACTTCTTCGAGCACCAGGTACGTGGTGTAGTACCGGCCGCTTCCCTGGTAGGGTATCCCGGCGTAGAACGCCGTGGAGTCGAGGACGTATGCGGGGTCGGACAACTAGGGTGCCTTCAATGGCTCAATCTTGCCTGAGGACGTGAGGAATCGTCTGCCGGACCGACATCAACGCTTGAGATTTGGTCGGCGATGAGATATTTATTTAGTTTACATGTCGAGGCTCGTCTGTTAATTTTGAGCAGCCGTCCTGCCGAACTTGGAAGCGTCAAGGAAGGCAGCTACATCATCATCGACGGCGAGCCCTGCAAAGTAGTGAGCCGGGAGCACTTCAAGCCGGGGAAGCACGGGAGCGCAAAGGTCAGACTGGTCGCCATATCGCTTTTCACGGGGGCGAAGAAGAGCTACGTCTCGCCGGCGGAGTCCAGGGTCGACATACCGATGATTGACAAGAGGTCTGGTCAGGTGACCTCCCTCACGGACAACACAGTGCAGATAATGGACCTGGCCACGTTTGAGGTGCTCGAGACCCCCAAGCCTTCTGCGGAGGAGATGGCGGACCTGAACGGCACCCTCGCGCCTGGCGTCGAAGTCGAGTACTGGGCGATGATGGGACGCAACAGGATAATGCGGGTAAAGGGCAGCGGCTAGATTCGCAGGGTCTCAGAAGAAATCTCACGTCGTTCAAAAGCGTTGGTTTAACGTTCGAACATGACCGGACGACGTCGATGGAGAACAAGAAAGGCAAGGTCATACCTCTAGCAGCGCTTGCGATCGTTCTGATGACGGTCTCCCCGCTCGCCTACGCGTCCACACTTACTGTGAACCTCAATCCGAAGACTGGGCTGGCGAAGGTCGACAGCATCAGCACGACTAAGATCGTGTTCGCGTATCCTGCCGGCTCCGCTGTGTCCAGCTACCTCAAGAACGTCAGCTCCACGTCCAGCGTCAACGGAAGCTTCGACAGCAGCGCTTCAGGCGTCCAGGAACTGCAGGGGACGTTCGATCGCGATGACAGTCACGTTGCGGTGCACAACGCGTCTGTGTCAATCAGCTACACGGCCAAGGGGAATGCGACGGCTCTTGTCATCGACAAGACGGCCAACGTCACAGCGTGGGTTTCAGGCGTCTTCGCTCTTGTCAACGGGACGGTGACGGCTGACCTTAGATGGAGGTCATACGTCGTACCGGGGCCGATGAGCTTCGACATGGCAGACCATTCGATGGACATCAACCTCGTCGGATCTACGATGCAAGACTCGCTCGCCTCTCATGCGATGGCCATGAGCTTCATGATGAACGCCTTCGGAGGCGGCCCCATCTGGAGCAGGCCTACGCTGAACTTCTCGGCCCTCAACGCCCCGCTCAGCACTTGGACAAAGAACTATGATGCGGGGACTAACACTACCACGTTTACCAAGACCATCGCGGGCACGTCGACGTTCACCGCGTCGTTCAGCTATGGCACTCAGAAGTACTCGCTCTCGGTCATGTCAGACCCGACAGGGGTCGTGTCGGTGCAAGGCTACGCCAACGCGCAGGGTGACTCGCTGACGATGGCGCAGGCTCCAGCGTCCGCGGGGACCGAAATCCTTGCGATCGGAGTCGTGATTGCGCTCCTGGCCGCCCTGGGCGGCTACGTCGCAGTCAAGCGCGGGATCAAGCCCAAGTCGCCCCTGGCATACTAGCCGCGAAGCCGATGGGGAGAGCCGCTGCTGGCTCTCCTGCCTTCCATTTCCGGCCCGCGCGGTGTCTGAAGCTGTATGCTTCTGGTTAAATGAAGACCATGCGGGACGTACCGGCTAGTTGAGGAGCCCCTCGAGCGGACGCCCTGGTGCTCTGCCGTACGCCATAGCGGTCCTGGTGACCCTCCTCTGGTCATCGTCCTACGTCCTGATAAAATGGGGGCTTGCGGAGATCCCTCCTCTCTACTTCGCCACCCTGCGCTATGCCTTGGCGTTCGCCGTCCTTCTCGTCGCCGAGGCGGCGTTCGGCCGGCGGGGGAAGGACGCTGGGATCGCAGGGAGGAAACGGAAGACCCTCCTCGTGATCGGAGGGCTGGCAGGGTACACCGTGGCGCAGGGGCTCCAGTTCGTGGGGCTGTACTACCTCCCTGCGGTGACCACGAGCTTCCTCCTCAACTTCAACCCGTTCTTCGTGCTGGTCCTGAGCGTAGCGCTGCTCGGCGAAGGGGCGTCGACGCTCCAGCTCGGCGGCCTCGCCTTGGCACTGGCCGGCGCCTGGGTATTCTTCAGCGAGCGGGTGGCATGGGAAGGGCAGTGGTTCGGGATCCTGATCGTGATCTCCTCCGGAATCGGATGGGCAGTCTACCTGGCGTGTGTCCGGCTCCTGCAGAGGTCCGGGCACGTCGGGTCGCTGCGCCTGACCACGGTCACCATGGGGGTCGGGGTCGCTGGGATGGTGGTGCTGACCCTGCTGTCGGGGCAGTACGCCCCCCTGACGACGGAAGGCGCCCTGATCATCGTCTGGCTCGCAACCGTGAACACCGCCCTTGCGTTCTTCCTATGGAATTGGTCTCTCAGGGCGATACCCGCATACGAGCTGACCGTGCTGCAGAACCTCATGCTGGTCGAGATCGCCCTCTTCGCATTCGTGTTTCTGCAGGAGTCGATAACTCCCTTGATGGTAGCTGGGATGGCCCTGGTCCTCGCGGGGGTCTTCGTCGTCCAGGCGAGGTCCGTGAAGAGGAGCATGAAGGCGGACAGGGAGGCCCCGGTTCCGGTTGCTGAAGAATCCGCGCCGATTTTATAGGCCGACCCAGACCGAGGCCCCGTGCCAGGGAGGCTCATCATATTCTGCGGGATCCCAGGCAGTGGGAAGACCACCGTCGCCCGCCTTGTGGCGCAGGCCGACCCCGGCGCGGTCCACATTCAGACCGACGCTTTCAGGGGGATGATTGCAGGGCCCACTTTCAGCGCAGCGGAGTCTGAATTCGTCTACGGCGCCGCCATCGCGGCAGCCAGGGAGGCCCTAGATGCAGACCGCACGGTGATCCTCGATGCCACTTTCGGGAGCAGCAGGCGGAGAGAGAGGACGGTCGCGGCGCTGGCGGGGCATTATTCCAATGTTCGTTTCGTCCATGTCGTGTGCGACCTTCGGACTGCGCTAGGGCGCAATTCGGCCAGGAGGGGCGCAGCGGTGGTCCCGGAGGAGAAGCTGGTGGACATCCTGGGGCATTTCGAAGAGCCTCCTGGAGCGCTCCGGGTGGACAGCACCAGGGACCCTCGGGAGTGCGCCGACCAGGTGATCCGGACGCTGCTCTATCCTTTGGTCCCGCCCGAATAGAGCCCCTTCAGAAGGTAGCTCTGGGTGTAAAGGGAGAGAAGTATCACGGGGATGCTAAGGATGATGCCCGCTGACGCGAGCTGGGCCCAGATGTTGTAGCCTATCGAAGCCCCGAGGCTCTGCGGGTCGAAGTTGGCTGCGAAGAGGGTCACCGTCGAGGAGCCTGTGGGCGGGAAGTTGTACATGTATGGGGTCTGGGATAGGACGAGTGGGAAGAGGAGGAGGTGCCAAGAGATTATGAATGAGATGAGCGCGGTGGCGAAGAGGCCGGGCCTGGCCAGTGGCATCACTATCTCGTAGAATGACCTGATCGGCGAGTAGCCGTCGACCATGGCCGCCTCTTCGAAGTGTCGGGGAAGGGAATCGTAGAAGTTCGACATCGTCCAGATGGTGAACGGGATGGTAAAGACCGGGTAAGTGAGGAAGAGGGCGAGCCAGGTGTTCAGAAGGCCGACGTGGAAGATGATGTAGAAGACGCCGAACACGAAGGTGCTGGAAGGGAGGCTATAGAGGTAGATCGAAAGGACGAGGAGCCACTTCCTCCCGTGCCGGGAGACGGAATAGGCCGCCGGAGCGGCGACGAACACGGTGATGACCATGGCGACCGCCGCCGCTGCGAACGTGGCGATTAGGTAGGGCTCCGACTGGACTGCCGTGGTTATGAAGGACGAGACGTCGATCTTCGATGGAAGAACGATCGGGGGCGTCACGAAG
Source organism: Nitrososphaerota archaeon (assembly GCA_029784825.1). The sequence goes on from JAFMAU010000013.1 coordinate 42,560, forward strand.
TCCAGGGGCTGGGGCCTGAATGCGACGAGGAACATCCAGTAGACTGGGAACACCTCGAAGATGAGGGTGGCCGCCGAGACGACATAGATCACTGCTTCGAAGATGCGGTTGGGGACCCTCGGGAGCGGAAGTCGCCTCCCCACCTTCCCCCTGCCCGAGTTCACTCTGATCAGAAGGACTGCGAAGATGCTGACGAGGGCAGCGAGGATTATCCCCGCCGCAAGGCCCTGCGAGATGAAATCCTGGTAGAAGATGTAGAACCATACGATGAAAGGGAGGGTCGCCATCGAGTACGAGAGGCCCCCGTTCAGGATGTACGGCAGGTCGAAGTTCCCGAAAGCGATTATCAGCGTTATCAGGAAGGCCGTCAGTATCGCCCCCTTGGCCATGGGGAGGGCCTGCGTCCCGTAGTAGTCGAAGGTGCCCATCCCATCGACGACGGCCGCTTCCTTGACCTGCTTCGGGACCGAGGTCAGGCCGGCAAGGATGATCAGGAAGGCCAGGGGTATGGCGCTCCAGACGCTCACGATGGTGGCAGAGAATATCTGGATCGAAAGGTTCCCCAGCCAGTCGACCTTCGCCAGTCCGAGGAGGGAGAGGAAGTAGTCGACAGGGCCATAGAGGGGGTCGTAGATCGTGGTCCAGATCAGCGCCGAAGCGGTGAAGGGGATCATGTACGGCAGGTAGCCCATCAGGGAGAGGACGCGCTTGCCCCTCACCCTGCTGTCGACCAGTATGGCGAGGACCATCCCTAGGAGGGTCGCGAAGATCGCCGTGCCTCCGGCGAAGATGACCGTGTTCGACACCACCTGGGGCAGGTGCGGCAGGGTGAACAGCTGGGAGTAGGACGCCGGGTCCGTGGCAAGGCCGGAGAAGTAGACCGACAGGGCGAATGGGAGGAGGGCGAAGACGACCAAGTAGACGAAGGCCGGGATGTAGAAAATTCTCCTGCTCAGGTCAAACAAGTGTTTCTCCTTTGAAGACAAGGACTTCGGCCGGCCTCACTGAGAAGGCGACCTCCTGCCCCAGAGACAGCTGCATGCCGTCCTGGACCAGGGCCCTCATCTCGACCTCCCCGAGCTTCAGGTACACGATGGTCTCCCTCCCGCCATACTCCAGGCCGTTCACCACACCACGGTTCTCCCCATGGCCCACCACTATGCTTTCGGGCCTGATCCCGAGCCTGTACTCCCCGTCGTGGACGTCCTTGAGCGACAGCCTGATGGGGCTTCCGACCCCCGAATTGAACTTCACCCTGACCAGGTTGAGCGGCGGGCTCCCGATGAATGCGGCCACGAACTCGTCTGCGGGGGACCGGTAGATCTCGCCCGGGGTTCCAATCTGGTGGACGGCCCCCCTGTCGATCACCGCGAGCCGGTCGGAGAGGGACAGGGCCTCGGACTGGTCGTGCGTCACGTAGACAGTGGTTATCCCGAACTCCTTCTGCACGCGCTTGAGGAACCTGCGGGCGGAGAACCTGAGCTGGGCGTCGAGGTTCGACAGGGGCTCGTCGAGCAGGAAGACGTCGGGCCTCTTCACCAGCGCCCTAGCCAGGGCGACCCGTTGCTGCTGGCCGCCCGATATCTGTCCGGGCCTTCTTTCGAGGGTTTCCACGATGTGGAGCTTCTCCGCCATCTCCTCAGCCTCCTTCTTCGCGACTGCCCTCTTGATCCCTTTCACTATGAGCGGGGAGGTTATGTTCTCGAGGACGGTCTTGTTGGGATACAGCGCGTAGTCTTGGAAGACCATCCCAACGTTCCTCTGGGAGGGACCGAGGTCGTCCACGTTCCTGCCGTTGAGTATCACGTGCCCGGCCTCCTGCTTTTCGAGGCCTGCGATTATCCTGAGGAGGGTCGTCTTGCCTGACCCCGAGGGGCCAACCACGGAGAAGAGCTCCCCCTTCTCGACTTCCAGGTTAAGGCGCTTGAGGACGCCGGTCTTCCCGAAGCTCTTGTCGATGTCCTCGAGCCTGATGCTCAACCGGCCGCACCGCCGGTTTGACGCGATAAAAAAGGGAGAGGGCGCTCTAGCCTACGTCCTTGACCCAGGCGGCTGCCGCCTGGTTGAGCGCCGCAATAGCTGACGCCGTGCTTCCATCGCCCTGTAGGTACGTGTAGATCGGGGTGTTGAAGTCGGGTATCAGGGTGGTGTAGGTAGGCCCGAGGTTGGGAGGATTCGCCCATGCCGTCGAAGCGGTCGCAAAGACGTTAGAGACGAGGGTCCTCTCCCACTGGGGGATTGTCGTGTTGGCGTTCAGAATCGCCACGGCCTGCTTGGAGATTGGGAACTCACCCACTTTCGTGAAGAGCGCAGCGTTGACCTGAGGCGACACGAGGAACTTTACGAATTCCTCGGCGAGTTGCTGGTGCTGCGAGTACTTGCTGACTCCGAAGAAGTCAGTGCCTGTTTCGGAGTAGCCTCCTGGGAACTGGGCAACGCTGTATTTGCCCGTGACATTGGAGTTCGCTCCCACGAGCACCGAGTTCTCCGGGGTGAACATGATCGCCCCTGCGGCCTTGCCGGAGGCGAAGGTGGTCCCTATGAGCCCGTAGTTAATCTCGGTCCCGAATGGCTGCGGATCGTACTTCACCAGGTTATAGTAGAGCTGGAGCGTCTGTACGCCCATGCTGTTGTTGAAGGACGGCAGAGGGGATTTCCCGTTCGCGGCCGCCCCATTGAACATGATGTTGTAGTTCGTGATGCCTCCCTGAGGCCAGCCGTTCTGGCTGGCAAGTGTCGTGTAGTTGTAGCCCCAGAGTGCAGGGAAGGTGTCGATTATGTCGTGCGCCTCCTGGGCGTCGGTCAAGATGCCGTACTGGAAGATGTGCTTCTGGTTGACGAGGAAGTTGTCCGCGTCCAAAGCGTACTTCCAGCTTGTCCACGAGTGCGGGTCGAGCGGCACGCCATACTGGCTCTGGAACTGCGAGCTCAGCGTGGTGTTGTCGAACACGTCCGTCCTGTAGAACATGGTGAAAGTAGCCGAATCCCATGGAAGGCCTGCGACGATTGTCTGGCCCGAAGTGGAGTTCTGGAAGATGCCTCCGAAGTTGATCTGAGGCCCAGGAATGTCGCTAGAGTCGTAGGATGACGTCCCCAAGTTCACGAGGTACGGCAGGACGCTGTGCGAAGAGGTGGACGTGAATCCCAGGATGTCGTAGGTGCTCGATCCTGTCTTCTCTGCTGTCACTTCCGTCTGGATATAGGAGCCGAAGCCCTGCTGGACCACGTTCACAGTCACCCCGGGATGAGTCTGGGAGAACTGGGAAGCAGCCCATTGGATCCAGCTACCCGCGGGGTCCTGGAAGTTGATCAGGTTGAGGGTGACAGGAGTCACAGGAGTCGTGGTTGTTGTGGTTGTGGGAGTGGGCGCAGAGGTCGAGGAGAAGTAGAAGTAAGCCCCGACCCCGGCCACGAGGATAATGACGATGATAGCGGCTGAAGCAGCGGTGCTGATTGCTGTCCGTGTTTTCTTAATCAATCAGGTGGGCCGGCACCGGAGAGACCGGGTTAAATGCGTTCTTCGTAGCGGCGCGTATTAACACGGCCGTGCGATACCGACCGTCTTTTCGACTTCGCACAAGGCACCGCCTCAGTTGACCTGAGGTGTTGGGAGGGACGAGTCCAGAGGAGTGTCGAGTCGGTGTGTCCTTGTCAAGAGGTAAGTGGCGATGAGAAAGACCCCTCCGGCCGCTCCGATGTACGTGCCCACGTCGGAGCCGACAGAGATGGGCGTCGCGACTCCGTTGAAGCCTTGCCACTGGGCGAGCTTGCTCCCTGCCTCCTGGCTGATACCTGAGATACCGGCGACCCAGGACAGGCACCCGATGACTTCGAGGGCTCCAGCCAGCAGTGAGAGCCTCCACCGCACGAATGAGAAGAATGCGGATATCAGGCCCGTCGTCAGCGCTATGATCGCGGCATCCACCTCCCAGCTCCCTGCCATGAGGGGCGGGAGGACCGCCTGGGCGTAGGCGTTGAACTCTGCCCCCTGGTAGCTGGGAGGGTTGACCTGCTGGCCGCCGATGTACCCCCCGACCATGCTGGCTACGTCGAAGGCGTTGAATCCATCGTATCCACTGCCGTATCCGACGGTCATCCAGAAAGCGCCGAGAGACAGAAGGACGACGAATATGTCGACGACTATGACGATCCGAGTGTCAACCAAAGGGCTCCGTTCACTTCGCCGATTTGGCCGGGTCCCGATGTTTAACCGTTCAGGAGCAATGTTCCTGGTTATGCTCTATCGATGGTTTGGCTCTTCATCGGATGTCTCAGACGGCTCTTCCCTTAAACCCCTTCATCTAGAGCAGCGAGATGGCAGCGTCTGAAGATTTACGCCTTCCGCAGGGCCTTGGGCGCCAGCCGAGCCTTCGAGATCTGAAGGTACCCTGCATCTCCCCTCCAATGAGGAGCCGACTCCAGGACGTCGATCCTGCTCCTGAAGAGCGGGCAGTCTAGCACGAACGTCTCCCCTTCGCCGCCTTCGAGCCCTACGTGAAACTTGTACTTCCTTCCGAGTGCTATCAGGTCGTCCGCCGCCCTGCTGTCCAGCGTCCTACCAAGCCAGCTCCTGTCCAGGCCGAGGGCCGACACGCTCACCACCATTGCCACGAAGCCGTCTCCGATGAGGCGGCGAAGGTGGCTCTCCGGTTCCGAACCCCAGAGTGGGGAGACGCACTCGAGGCCCAGGGCCTTGCAGACCTTTTCGACCCTGCTCTTCTGGTAGACGCTCGCGAGGGCTCCTGTGTAGACCCCTTCCAACTGGAACCTGCCCTTCGCGTCCGCCAGCGCCCTCTGCAGGTCGTTCAACTCCTCCTCCTTGACCCCCTCCGTAGTCGCTGTAACCTGAGGCACGCCGATTGCCTCGGCCTGCAGGCGGGTCCATTCGAGGTCCGGGTAGTGGAACATGTACGACTCCTCTGACCTTGGGAACAGCGTCACCAGGCAGGCGAGCTCGTCCTCCTTCGAAGCCAGCCAGGCGGCGTACGTGCTGTCCTTTCCACCTGAGAAGAGCGCCCCTGCCCTCATTTCAACTCACAAAGAAGCGTCTCTGTCTCAAGGTATTAAATAGACGGAACCGGGTCGCAGCTTTGATGCTTGACTCACTGAGAGACGGCCTCCAGGCGGCTGTCAAGAAGCTTGTCG
>JAFMAU010000140.1 GCA_029784825.1 Nitrososphaerota archaeon
GCCAACAGCGGATACAAAGCAGGAACGGAGGCGCAGGCGACGCTCACGCGATACAGGAACCCAGTCAGCGGGGCAGAAGCCTCCGCAAAGATACTACTCCCGGACGGGATCGTCACCAAGGAAATCAACGCGACAGCCACCCAAAGCTTTTCCGTGTTCACCAAGGGGTTGAAGTACGCCGAGCCAGGTCGCTATGGGTTCTACACAGTCACTGAACACACCAACGAATAGCGAGCGAATCACATGGGCTGAAGTGCCAGCCGACTAGCGAGGTACTCGTCTATGGGGTTCTTCAGGGAGGCCCGAGCCTAGGTAAAGCTTGTTGAGACAGACAGATCTTAGCATGAACGGCAAAATTGAGGTTTCAGGCCCGAAGCCTGACGCTTGGATGAGGTATTCCCGGCGGAGTCACAATCAACAGGACCCGTGCCGAACGCATCAACGATAAATAACGCGGCGGTCACCTGAATCGGGGCGAAGGGACTCGGAAGCGATTAGGGTCACCATCGAAGGAAGCACGGCTCCTGTGGCGCCTATCACCGTCCATACGCAGTCGCTGGGGAAGTCGAAGCCGGCAGGAACAGGCCGGATCGCCCTCAGGTCCTGCGTGTACTACGATGTCCTTGTCCGAGGAGTGTCGGACGGGACGGCTGCGGTCAGCATTACGAACGACGCCGTGAAACGTGGCACGAAGATGCAGTATTGGGCCCGGGAGAGATGGGTCGACGCGGGGAATCAGTCCATCAAGGGACACGAAATCAGCGGCGAAATCCCCGTGCGCTCCCTGAACGGGACCCCCATTGCGATAGGGACGTTATAGGGTAGGGACCCAGACCTCGTTCCGGGGGGAGGCACCCGGATCCCTGTTCGGGGCCCGCCAAACGGTTTTATCTTCAAAAGGCGCCGACCGACCCGAAGGTCGTTGGTCAAGGGCGAGCGCAGACTCGCTGCAATCATGTTCACCGACATCGTCGGTTACACAGCCATGGCCCAGTCGGACGAGCTCCGGGCGCTCGGGTTGCTGAGGAAGCAGAGAGACATCGCCCGCCCTCTCTTCGCGCGGCACGAGGGTAGGGAAGTGAAGACCATGGGTGACGCCTTCCTGGTGGAGTTTCCCAGCGCCCTCGCCGCCACCAAATGCGCCATCGACTTGGAGAACGCCCTGAAGGCGTTCAACGAGGGGAGGAGGGATAAGGTCAGGGTCAAGGTGGGGATCCACGTCGGCGACGTCGTGCACGAAGGAGGGGACATCTACGGAGACGCGGTCAACATAGCCTCCCGCATCCAATCACTGGCGGAAGGCGGAGGGGTGTGCGTCTCCCAGCAGGCGTATGATCAGGTCCGGAACAAGGTTCCTTTCCGCTTCTCCAAGCTCGAGGTCCCGGGGCTGAAGAACGTGTCCTTCCCCATAGACGTCTACAGGCTCGAACTCCTCGAAAGGAGGAAGGCGACAGCGGAAGCTCCAGACGCGAGGCGGAGGTTGGCGGTACTCCCATTCACGAACATGAGCCCCGACCCGGCCGACGAGTACTTCTCGGACGGGCTGACCGAAGAGATGATCTCCACCCTGTCCAAGCTCCCGGAGATCGACGTCATCTCCAGGACGTCGATCATGCAGTACAAGAAGGCGCCCAAGCCGATAAAGGACGTGTATCGGGAGCTCAATTCGGCGACCATCTTGGAGGGGAGCGTGAGGAAGGACGGCGCCAGGGTGAGAGTCACCGTCCAGATGATTGACGCCCAGAAAGACAGACACCTATGGGCAGAAACCTACGACCGAGAACTCAGCAGCATATTCGAAATCCAGAGCGAGATCGCGAGGCTGGTGACTGACGCGCTCAGGATCAAAATCCTGCCCTCGGTGACCGCACGGATAGCGCGGGGGCCCACCGCCAACCCTGACGCGTACACTCTGTACCTCCGGGGGAGGTACCACTGGAACATCAGAGGGCTGAGCGACATCAGGAAGGCGGCGGACCTGTTCGAAAGGGCCGTAAGAAAGGACCCGAGCTTCGCCCTAGGATACGTCGGCCTCGGAGACTGCTATCACGTGCTCGCAACGAGGTTCGAAATAGACGCGAAGCGGAACTGGGGGAGGTCCAGGGCGGCAGTGGCCAAAGCGCTCCGCCTCGACCCCGGACTGGCCGAAGCACACGCGACGAAAGGGGTCGCCCTCTTCGCCGACTTCGAGCTCCGCAAGGCGGAAGAGGAGTTCAGCGTAGCGCTCGAACTGAAGCCGAGCTATGCCAGCGCCCACCAGTGGTTCGCCCAGCTTCTGATCGCCCGGCTAAGGTGGGAAGAAGCGCTCTCTCACATAGAAAGGGCGGCCGAGCTCGACCCATTTTCACAGGCCATATCCATGGTCCACACCTTCCTCTATGAGGCCAAGCGAGACTACGGCACAGGCCTGAGGCTCGCCGAACGGGCGGTCGAACTGAACCCGAGGGACCCCGGGTCACACATCGAGCTGGCTTGGCTCTGCGGAAAGCTGAAGATGTTCAATGAGATGGAGAAGGAATTGAAGGCCGGGATCAGCCTGCTGAAGGACGCCGTCCCCTTCGCGGGGGAGGGGAAGGAGGCGATGGTGGCCTACCTGAGAGACGACAGGGAGAGGGTCAGGAAGGTGCTCCCGAAGCTGGAAGCCCACCTGGGCAAGACCTTCACCGTGGTCAGGTTCATCGCAGACCTGCACTTCTACCTGGGGGAGGTTGACGAAGGGTTCAGATGGCTGAAGAGGTCGTACTCGAAGAAAGAGTTCGACCTGTTCTATGTCAAGAGCGACGAGTTCCTCGACGGCGTCCGTACCGACAGCAGATACCTCGGGCTCTTGGACATGCTCGGGTTAGCCTGAGAGCCCTAGTCTCCGGCCGCGCCGGTCACTGTTTCGCCTCAAGTACTCCTGCCGCTACCTGCAGACGGCGCAGTCGCGGGATTTGCCACCATACCGCCCCCCTGGGGGCCCTTCAGACAAGAATTTGAACGGATTTGGGAGTGCGGTCGCTGGGATTTGAACCCAGGTTAGTAGCTTGGAGGGCTACTGTCCTGGACCAGGCTTTCCCCTCTGAGAGGACTGGACGACGACCGCACGAGGCCCGAGCCCCGCCGAGTCTTTTTAATCGTTGAACCCCTTTGTCGCCCTCTCTATCTCGTAGACCACCCTCGCGGCCACGACGTGGGCCTCCAGCGGCCTTGAGTCGATCCTGACAAACTCGTCCACGGCCTTCTCCACCTCCGCGGAAAAGTGACCGTGGGGGAACCCGCCGACGACCACGCAGGGGTCCTTCGCTGCGACGACGTCGGCCGCGAACTCGGGTATCCCCTCAAGCCTTCCCCTCACCGTCAGGCCGAACACCCTTCCGGGCTCGACTGTCTTGACCAGCTCCGGGAACTTCGTCTTGCGGACCCTGAGCAGTCCGCCCGCCGGCTCCTCCACCAGC
>JAFMAU010000141.1 GCA_029784825.1 Nitrososphaerota archaeon
CGAGACCGACCGTCGACGTGCCGTTGAAGTTGGCGCCGGAGTTCTGGTCCTTCCTCGTCCCCATGTAGGAGCCGAGCCTGCGGTTGGTGCTTCCTGCGTAGGTGGTCTCGATGGATGTTTTCTCCGTCTTCGCCACCAGCCCGCAGCTGGTGCAGGCCCACTCCTCGCCCGCCTCGACGAGGTGGCCCCTGCACTCGGGGCACCTACGGAGGATGGCGTACTCCTCGTAGGCGGCGGCCTTCGCGCGTGCGTTCGTCGGGATTGCTTGAACCCGGTCCATTCGCATCTGCCTCCTGCCTTCGTCCTGGCGCGCGGCCCGTGGTTCGTCGGGGCTCGCTGCGCCTGCTCCTCGGTCTCGGCCTCAGAGAGAAACGGCGGATAGCTGACGCTCCACTTGGTCCCCGTCCGGGAAAGCCAGGGCGGACAATAACTTGCCCTGAGAATCTTTCGAGCCGGCCCTCTGATCGCAGTCAGCTTGTGCTACGATCCAGACCGCCAAGGAACGGGGGTGAAGCTACCGCTTCCGTCGTTCTCCCGAAGGTAGATGGGAGAGAAGTTCTTTCGCATCCTTCCGGGTGGACTGATGGCAACTGTCTGCCCAGAGGATGGCCGTAAGGCCCGGATCTTCCGTCCGGGTGGAGGAAACGGCAATCCAAGACCGCGCTCGTCCTCATCTCAAGAAGTCGGACAAGCCGTCACCGGGTATTCCGTTCTCTCTAGTGAGACTGGTCACTAGGACAGGATTCGGGCGCACCGTTGCGCCGTTACTTCGTTCGTTCAGAGACAGAGAGAGACAGATAGAATACGCCGATGAAGAGCGGGTCGGTATTTAACGCGGGAAGGGAAAGTTGCCAGTTCGCGGCCTGGTTTTGGCAACCCTGGCGCTGTCTTTGGCAACCTTTGGAGGGAATTTGGCAACCTTAGTGTGGGGGTTTGGCAACCTTTGGGGTAGGGTTGCCAACCGTCCTCGCCGTTATGAATGGCAGGCTCTTACCCACGCATGGACATCGCTGGTGTCTGGTTCCTGTACACCCCGCTCTTCTACTGGGGCGCCTTCGTCCTGCTCCTCTACAGGCACGACCTGTCGAGGCTGCTCCATCCGTTCAGGGACAGGGACGGCCCTAGAGACTGGTGGACCGTCAAGCTCGGGGTCGGGCTGCTAACCCCTCAACAGGCCGCCCAGAAACCCAGCAACAGGGGACGCGCCCTTCCCTATGCCGCGTACCTCGTTGTTGCAGCGGCCCTAAGTCTCGCCTGGGCCGTCCCGGGGTTCCCCCTCGACTGGTACTTCCTCCTGGCCGCACAGGCCGCGTCCGGGCTGGTCCTCACGACGGCCACAATCAAGCACCTCGGCCGTCCTCCCAGAAGGTCCTTCGTTGATGTCCTCCGCTACCCCCGGCTGGGGTCGAGGATAAGGCACATCCAGGACCCCGCTCCGGCGGCCCAGGCCGAAGAGCCGGAGGCCAAGCCGAAATGGAGGGTCAGGTTCTTCAGCGTCTCCCTCAGGAACGGGACGGTAGTCTCCACCCCCTCCTACCCGGAGAGGCAGGCCTTCTGCGCCTCCCTGATCAGGGAGCTCGAAGCCGCGAACCCGGACTTCGCCTGGGTGCAGTTCCTGTTCGTGAAGTCGACCCACGGCCCGGCGCTGGTGAGGCTGAAGAACTCCCTGCGGAGCGCCAAGGCGGAAATCGAGCAGCCATCCCTCGACCTCGTGAGCGGCGAAGAACGGGCGAAGAGGGAGCTGAGCCGAGACTTCTACAGCAGGGCGGACTCCAGGATGAAGAGGGTGGACGACATGGCCACAAAGCCGCTGGTCGCCCTGGCAATCCAGGGGATGTGGGTCTCCAGCAAGGAGGGTTCCTCGGTCGACGCCCTGCAGTTCGACCAATGCTCCGACGAGCACGACAGCCTGGCGGTTTTCCAGTACCGCGACCCTAGGATGCTCAGAGAGCTGGTGGACAGGAGGATGGTCACGGACATCGGGGAGTACCTGGAACGCTACACGAAGTCCAGGCTCGAGCCCCCGTCCTTCATGGTGACGCCAGAGGGTTTCACGTCGCTCGTCCACCTTCCGGCCGGGGAAGCGATCGAATCGCTCCTCACGGTCCCGTGGGGCAATTCCTTTAGGGGGTACGACCGGGCAAAAATCGAGGAGGGAGCGAAGCCAGACGCCGGCCTGCGCGAAGACATCACCTCGAACATAGTCGATCTGTCAGAGGTCCCCAGGATGGAGAAGATCCTGGAAGATGCTTCGATCCAGCCGTTGGGCCACCTCGCGTCCGATACCGTGAGGACATTCGAGCTAATCTACACCGCGGGCCATACGGAGCTGGTGCTTTCGGCCGAGACCGTGGACGACATGCGGAAGTACGCCGGCCTGCTGGATTCGGTCTACGGGGACCTCAAACTTGCGACGGCTGAGAAGGTCCCGGCCTTCCTGCGGCAGCTGTAGCCTCTGCCGTCCGGTTATAAGCCGCCGAACCTCTCTGCGGCGTGCGGGTCCCCGTCGACGACGATGACGTGATATTCCACTCACTCTTCATAGGCTCGACCGGCGCCGGGAAGACGAACGCCCTGCTCTACTGGCTGCGGAGGCTCTTCGTGGAAAGGAGGGACGTGGCCCTCGTGCTCATCGACCCCCACGGCGACGCCGCCATCGACCTCTTCCGAAGCATCCCGAAGTCCGAGAGGGAAAGGGTCATTCTCCTCGACCCGAACTACGTGTCCTTCGGCCTCAACCCTCTTTCCCTCCCGCCGGGGCTCGAGGGACCCGCCAGGACGCAGACGATCCAGACGCAGGTGGAGCAGCTCTCCGTCCTCCTCTCTGACGTGTTCAGCACGGACGCGTCCACCGCGCCGAGGCTCATGTGGATCTTCAAGGGGGCCCTGTACTACCTCTACACCCTCGACGACCGCCCGACCTTCAAGGACCTCTACAGGATACTCGTCGATTTCATCTCGATGCCGAAGGAGCAGATCTCGGTCATGCTGAAGTCGAGTGAGATCAAGGACGAGATAATCGAGAGCACCATGGAGGCCATCTCCAAGCTCCCGAAGGAGGCGTTCGCCTCGGTGGTGAACCGCATCTCCAACTTCACCCTCCCGCCGCAGTCCATAACCTCGAGGACGTTCTGCTCCAGGACGAGCAAGCTCGACTTCGAGGAGATGATGACCCCGGGGAAGCTCACGATATTCAGGCTCCCCAAGTCCCTTCCCCACGACTTCCGGCGGCTCCTCTCCGCGTCCGTCGTGATGCGGTTCTACTTCGCGATGGAGAAGAGGGCGTCCAGGCTCGAGGCGGCGGGGGAGGAGCCTTCGGCGAGGACGCCGGTCATCCTAGCCATGGACGAGTTCCAGAACATAAGCGACCTGAAGCTCCTGGACACGATCCTGTCCGAGTCGAGGAAGTACGGCCTCTACCTCTGGATGGT
>JAFMAU010000142.1 GCA_029784825.1 Nitrososphaerota archaeon
CCAGGAGTACGCTCAGACCGTGTTCACCACTCTGGGGGACGAGCTGAAGATCCTCGAGCCCACCATCGAGGACCTCGTCATGAAACTGGCGCGCAAGACGCAGGTGATCTATCCGAAGGACCTGGGGCTGATGGCGATCAAGCTGGGTGTCCGCTCGGGGTCCAGGGTGATCGAGACCGGGACCGGCAGCGGCGCGACCACCGCGCTGATGGCGTACCTCGTCCAGCCCACCGGGATGGTCTACACTTACGACAACAGGCCGGAGCACCAGGAGGTCGCGAGGAAGAACATAGAGAAGCTCGGGCTGTCAGGGCATGTTACATTCAAGATCGGTGACTCGCGCCTCGGCTTCGACGAGGTGGGGTGCGACGCCGGGGTCCTCGACGTCGGCGACCCCTGGGAGGTCGTCCGAAGCATGCGGGCCGCTCTGAAGCCGTCCGGCCCCATGGCGGCGGTGACCCCCACCACCAACCAGGCCGAGAAGCTGGTCGCTAAGATGAGGGAGGAGGGGTTCGTCGCGGTCGAGACGATGGAGTTGCTCCTGCGGCACCTGGAGGCCCGGGTCGGGATGACCAGGCCGTCCAACATCATGGTGGGGCACACGGCATACCTGACTTTCGGGAGGACGACCCTCGGATCAGCAGTCGGGAGCGAGGCGACGGAGTCAGTACCTGTGATAACCGGCGGGGACCCCCTTCCGACCGACGGGGACGCCGAGGGTCCTGAGGCCCTTCCAGAGTAGGGCGATCCCTGCGACTGTCAGCGCTACGCCTGCGAAGAAGGCGGGCTCGAGCAAGAGCCACCCCCCGCTAGGGACCCTGATCGCGACCGCGCCTTGAACGGCCGTAACGACCCTTCCGATAGGTCCAGGGGCGAAGTATAGCGGCACCCCTCCGACCCCTGATACCGCGACGTGCACGCCGGTGTACGCGGCAGCCACTCCGAGGGCGAGGAGCGCTCCGGCGGCTAGGGTCCTGGTCTTCATCTGTCGCTTTACACTCCGTCAGATATTTACAGCTTCAACTGCCGCCGGCCTTCTCCGTCCGATGCGCCCTTTCGCGAGGCGCGCGGAGGGATTCGCAATGGTTTTAACCCCGGTGAGGTCGCGGACCAAAATCAATGAGCAGCAGCGGGCGCTATGGCGACCTCTCAGGCGTCCTTTACCTGGTCCCGTTCCTCGCGAGCGGGGTGTACGGGATCTATCTGTGGGTCCAGGCGGGGATTTCAGCGGTCCTCCCCACGACGGTCTACCTAACGGTCACGAGGAGCCCATACCTGTTCATTATCGGATCGGTCGCGATGATGCTGGCGGTGACAATAGACCTGCAGGGGACCGAAGCCGGCAGCAGGAAGGCAGCCATCCCGGCGCTGGGGAACAGGCTCCAGTCTGTCGCGATCGCGAGCCTCATACTCACGGTCGTGGCCGCGTTCTATTCGAACGGCTTCATCAACGTGGGCGGGGCTGCAAGCGACTTCATAATCGGCAGGTACGGCCTCGTCTTCCCAGGGGTCTTGGTCCTCCTCAGCTACCTGATTACTGCCAGGTACGACTTCAACTCGCTCCGGAGCCTGAAGGCGGTGGGCGTCATCGCGCTTCTGCTGGTGCCTGTGTCGGTGTACGAGATAGGGAAGCGCCAGACTGCCCTCGGCCTCGGCATCGCATTCGTCCTCCTGCTGGTCGGGCTGGTGGCATACATCTTCCCGCAGAGGCGAGCCACCGAGCAGACCCCGCGCGAACAGGCGTAGCATCGGGCCGCGACCCATCCGGGGACCAGACAGGAACAAAAGCGGCACCGCTCACCCCATGACGGGAACCCAGTGACATCCCCGTTCACCCGAAGGGACAGGATTCAGATCCTGATCTTGCTCATCTGCCTCGTCCCTTTCACGGCCAGCGTCTTCTTCGGCGTCGCGGCCGGCGACCCCTTGGCTGTCGTCCTCTCCACCGGGCTGGCGATAGCCTCGGCCGGGTTCGCCCTCGCGTGGGGGACGGAGTCCCTCCAGTTCATCGTGTCGCAGGCCCTGGCGCTCGCCCTCCTCGCCGTGGTCAACGTCCTCCCCGAATACTCGGTGGAGGTGGTCCTGGCATACAAGGGCGCGGCCGACCCAACGCTCCTACACTATGCGACCGCCTCGATGACTGGCGCCAACAGGCTACTCCTGGGGTTGGGCTGGCCTGTGGTCTATCTCCTGAACTGGCGCTCAGCCCGGCGGGCGGGGCGCGATGGGAGGACCCTGACCCTAGAGAGGGAGCAGGGGGTCGGGGTCGCGTTCCTTGGGGTCGCGACCCTCTACTCGTTCGTCATAGTGGCGAAGGGGACCCTGGGCCCAGCGGACGCCGCCGTCCTCCTCTCCATCTTCGCGGCGTACGTCTACGCGGGGAGCAGGGCGCACGCGCGGCCCGCTGAGCTGATGGACGAGCTCGAGGGACCAGCGAAGGGGGTCTCGGCACTGAGCGGCCCGCTGAAGGCGGCTGCCGTCCTCTTCTTCGTCGGTGTCGGGGCGGTCGCGATAGTGTTCGGCTCCGGGCCGTTCATCGCGAACTTCCTCGCTCTCGCGTCCCAGCTCAGCCTCGGCCCCAGCGGCCAGTATCTCCTGATCCAGTGGCTCACCCCTGTCCTGACGGAGCTCCCCGAGGCTATCACCGTCTTCTACTGGGCCGCCAAGACTGGGAAGGCACAGCTCGCTCTGTCGAGCCTCGTGTCGTCCAAGCTGAACCAGTGGACCGTCCTGGTGGCGACGATACCAGCTGTCTACGACGTCGCGCTCGGCGGGTTCGGTAGCATCAACCTGACCGGCCTCCAGACCAACGAACTCCTGCTCACAGCTGCCCAGTCGCTTTACGGGTTCGTCTGCCTGCTCGACCTCAAGCTCAACAGGTTCGACGCCCTCGCCCTGATGTCGCTCTTCCTGACGCAGCTGGTCCTCCCCGAAGCGAGGCTCGAAGTCACAGCCGCATACCTCCTTCTGTCTGCAGTCGAGCTCGCCAGGACCCCGGGGAGGCTGGACCTTTTCAGGCCCCTCGCATCCAAGTTCTGGGCTCACATTCATTAAGCGCGTCCCGCGGCGGCGGCTCCGGAATGTCTGGGAGCCAGGACGGGATGACCGCGAAGAAGGCGGAGAACTTCGACGACTGGTACACCCAGGTCATACTGAAGTCGGAGGTCGCCGACTACAGCCCTGTGTCCGGGTGCGTGGTCTACAGGCCGCTGGGGTACGCCATCTGGGAGAACATCCAGCGCGAAACCGACGCGCTCTTCAAGAAGGACGGGATATCCAACACCTACTTCCCGCTCTTCATCCCTGAACGAGAT
>JAFMAU010000143.1 GCA_029784825.1 Nitrososphaerota archaeon
GTGTGTCAGCAGGTTTCCGGGAGCCCTCTTCATTAGCGGCAGGTGCTTCGAGTCGATTCACGCCCACGACGCCATCGCGACCTGGTCTGCGAGGCCAGGCTGGACGCCTTCGTTCTAGGGTCCGTCTCCAGATTTAAATCGAGAATCCCTTCCCGGCGAAGGTGGTTGTCCGACCTCTATCTTGGCACCTCCGGATGGTCTTACAATGAGTGGACGGGTGTCTTCTACCCGAAGTCCTCCACGAACAAGTTGTCATACTACTCGAACGTCTACCAGACGGTGGAGGTCGATTCCACGTTCTACGCGTTCCCCTCCAAGGGCCTGGTGCTGGGCTGGGCGAGGTACACCCCAGACAACTTCGTTTTCTCTGTCAAGCTCCCGAGGCAGCTGACGCACGACAAGAAGCTAGCCTTGGACCAGGGCGTCGAGGCGGACCTGGTACGGTACCTCGGGCTGCTCAAGCCGCTCATGGCGGCAGGGAAGCTGGGCCCGGTCCTCATCCAGCTCCCGCCGAGCTACTCCTTCGACTCGGACTTTGGGAAGCTGAAGGCGTTCCTGAACATGGTCCCCGAAGACGTCGCGTTCGCGGTCGAGTTCAGGCACCCTTCGTGGTTCAGGGAGGACGTCTGGTCGTTCCTCCGGGGGAGGAACGTGGCGAACGTGATAGTCGACGAGCCTCTCCTCCCGCCAGACACCGTGGTGACGGCCGACTTCGCATTCATCCGGTGGCACGGGCGAGGGAGCAGGCCCTGGTACAACTACAGATACACCGACAAGGAGCTGGACGGGTGGGTGCCCAAGGTGCAGGAGGTGACGTCCAGAGTGAAGAAGACCTATGGTTACTTCAACAACCACTTCCACGGCTTCGCGGTGGAGAACTCCCTCAGGATGATGGAGAAGTTAGGGGTCTCGAACCCCTCCCAAGACGAGGCGAAGGCCAGAGCGACGAAGTTCATCCAAACTGGGAACAGGGATGCCGGAGAGAGGAGCATCCTGGAGTTCGTGGAGCAGGGGAGACTGGGATGAAGGCGAAGCTCCTGCTCGACAGCGGTGTGCCAAAGGTGCCGCCTGCGGAATTGAAGGAAGTCGTCCGGGACGCGGGTCTGGAGGTCGCCGGCGAGGAGGCGGACTTCGGGATAGTGGTTGGTGGCGATGGAAGGTTCAGCCGGTACGGGAGAACGGAGGATATACCCCTCCTCTTCGTCGGGGTCAGGTCGAAGGGCGCCGCAGGCTCCAGGGCTCAGATGGCTCAGGTCGCCTACGAAGAGCTCCCGCAGTGCCTTGGGAGGATAAGGCGGGGGGAGTATTCCATCGACGAGCACAGGAGGCTGGGGGTCTTCAAGAACAGGAAGCTGATTGACGAGGTGTTCACTGACGTCTACCTTCAGCGAGGGAGCGAGAGCACTTGCATCCGGTACAGGGTGGTCGTCTCGGGCCCGGGGGTCAGCATCCGTGAAGCAGCCATTGGAGACGGGGTCGTGATCGCGGCTCAGGCAGGGGCGTCAGGCTACTACTCTTACCCGGACAGAATCAAGGGCGAACTGATGGAGCCCCTTTCCTTCGCCAGCATCGGGAAGAACGAGGTCGGGGTATGCCACATCGCCCCTACTTTCACAGAAAGAGAGGGGGCCGGAGTTCATCCGCTGAGATACAGGGTCCCCTGGGGGAGCACCATCAAGCTGTCCCTGTTCAGAGAGGCTGACGCCAGGCTCTACGGGGCGTCAGACGGGCCGGCCGGAGTCAGGGTGGGCCTGGGCGACAGCGTGACTGTCAGGGCGGGGAAGAAGGTGACAAGGCTGATTTCCTTCAGGTGAGCGCTCCCGGGGTGGCGGCTAGCCCGGGGGGTCGACGCCGGTCGCTATGTACTCCACCGTCTCTCCGATGTACGTCGCATGGTCGGCGATCCTTTCCAGGTACCGCAGAATCAGGGTCGCAGACAGTGCGCATCTGATGTTGGACTTCGCGCCCAGGGTCTTCATGAGGTTGCTCCTGTAGCTGTCGTCCACGGCGTCGTCCATGGTGGGGATCTTCCTGGCGAGCTCCACGTCCCTCCTCGAGAACGCCTCCACGCTCATCTTAATCATCTCCTGGGTCTTTTGCGCAGTCGCTTCGACTGAGCTGTGGTCGCACTGGCCGAGGTCGCCGAACATGTCGAGGACCTCCGTTATGTCCCGAGCGTACCTACCGTATCTGAAGAATCCATAGGAGATCTCGAGGCAGGCTTTGAGGAACCTGAGGTCGGTTGCGACGGGCTGGTACCTGGCGATCATCTCCACCGAAAGGTCGCTAACCTGGCGATGAAGCTCCTGCAGTCGGTCAGACATCTGCTTGACCTCGGTGCCCCTTCCCCCTTTCACGTAGGCCTCTATTGAGGCGGAGACTGCGGCCTGGGAGAGCCCGGCCATCTCGGTCAGCATCGTGTTGAGCTGGCCCAGCCCCATGTCCATGAGCCTCATTCGCGGATATCCCTCCACTCCATCTACAGTGTACCTCTGATGTATTTCTCGGTGAGGGCGTTCTTGGGGTTCTGGAAGACCTCCTCGGCCGGGCCGAACTCCACCAGCTCTCCCCGGTAGAGAAAGGCCACCTCGTTCCCCACCCTGGCCGCCTGCTGCATGTTGTGCGTGACGAGGACGACGGTGTAGTTCTCCTTCAGTTCGACCATGAGCTCCTCGACCTTGGAGGCCGAACCCGGGTCGAGAGCCGACGCCGGCTCGTCCATCAGGATCACTTCGGGTTTAACTGCGAGAGCGCGTGCGATACAGAGGCGCTGCTGCTGGCCGCCTGACAGCTCGAGGGCGCTCTTGTTGAGCCTCGTACCCACCTCCTCCCAGAGCGCGGCCTTCTCAAGGCTTTCACGGACTACCTGGTCGAGCTCTGACTTCGTTTTCGTGAGCTTGTGAATCCTTGGGCCGAAAGCCACGTTGTCGTATATCGAGATCGGAAAGGGGTTCGGCTTCTGGAAGACCATCCCAACCCTCGTGCGCAGCAGGATTGGATCAACCTCGGATGAATAGACGTCAGTGCCGTTGATGAGGACCTGGCCGGTCACCCTGAACTTGCGTACCCCGTCGTTCATCCGGTTGATGGTGCGGAGTAGGGTCGTCTTGCCGCATCCGGATGGTCCCATGAATACGGTGACCCTGTTGCGGGCGATTGAGAGTGAAATCTCGTCGAGGACCTTCTGCTCCCCGTAGTAGGCGCAGAGGCTTTGCAGCCTTATCAGCCCGCCCTCGTCTCCCGTCAGTTCCTTCGAGCGTTCGTGGTCTAGGATCTCTCTTTCTCTTTCCCTTG
>JAFMAU010000144.1 GCA_029784825.1 Nitrososphaerota archaeon
ATTGTCCTCGGTGCGGGGACGGTGGTCCACAGGAGTGGGAAGATGCTGGTCGTCAGGCGGGCCAGGGACCCGCACAGGGGGCTCTGGGCATTCCCAGGCGGGAGGGTCGAGGCTGGAGAGTCCCCTTCCGAGGCGGCCCTCCGGGAGACCAAGGAGGAGGTGGGCTTGGACGTGGAGATCGAAGGGATATTCGACGTCGTGACCTATCTTCCGGGGAGACGGTTCGCAGGCATGTCCGGAAGGCCACCGAAGAGCCAGGTGGTCATCGTCGACTACCTCGCAAAGCCGTCCCGGGGGAGGGTGGTGCTCAACGACGAGTCTTCAGACTTCATGTGGGTCCTCCCTGGGGAGCTGCTTCGCCTCCGGACCACGCCGCAGATGAAGGCGTGTGCACTACGCTTCGAGGAGCTGCGGGTCTACTGAGTCAGTGCGTCGCAGTGTCTGCCACCCTCGCAGCCAAGGTCGCGCCGGGTCGTGTCCCCTGGGGCTACTTCTCCTTGTTCCCGCTGAGCCACCATTCGAGATAGTCGGCCTGCTGCCGCGACCTCTTCCTCCTCTCGTCGTCCTCCGGGACCTTGGCCTTGAACCTGGCGTCGGAAAGTTGGTCCCGGGTAAGGAACACTCCGCAGTTCTTGCACCCGTACCTCTTGGTGGCGGCATCGTACAGCATTATTCCCGTATGACATTCGGGGCATATCTGGTCCAAAGTAATCGTTCCCCTTCCTCGTCTGCAAGTCCTTAACGGTTTCTGTCCGAGACGATTTATCTCGCAACTCGTTATATACCGTTGAGAGCCGAGCGGTCTCGAGCAAGAAGTGGCCGAAAAGCTGGTCTTGGCCGGCCCGGCTTCGGAGGAGCTGGGGAAGTCCGTGGCGGAGAAGCTCGGCCTTCCGATGCTCAACGCCGAGTTCAGGGTCTTCCCGGACGGGGAGTCGAAGTTCACCCTCAACGACAAAGTCTCCGGCAGGAGCATTCTGCTTGTCCAGTCTACGTACCAGCCCGTGGATCAGCACCTGTTCCAGCTCTTCCTCGCGTCGCATCACCTGAGCGAAGAAGGGGCGAAGGTCACAGCTGTAGTGCCCTACCTCGCATACGCGAGGCAGGACAAGGAGTTCCGCCCAGGGGAGGGGGTCACCCTGGGAATCGTGGCCCACCTCATGCGCTCCGCCGGGGTGAGGCGGCTGGTCACGGTAGACATACACTCGGCTGAGGGGCTGGCGCTCTTCTCCTTCCCCACCTACAGCGTCTCCGCCATCCCGAGCCTCGTGGCTCACGCCAGGGAGAAACTCGGCCTCAGAGACCCTGTGGTCATCTCCCCCGACTTCGGAGGGTCGAAGAGGACCGAAGCCTTCGCCCAGCTCTACGGCGCCCCGTTCCTCAAGCTGTCCAAGACGAGGGACAGGACGAGCGGCGAGGTCACCATCAAGGAGTCGACCCTCGAGGTCAAGGATAAGGACGTGGTCATCGTAGACGACATCATCAGCACGGGAGGGACCGTGAAGGCAGCCGCCGAGA
Organism: Nitrososphaerota archaeon; assembly: GCA_029784825.1. The sequence goes on from JAFMAU010000144.1 coordinate 1,516, forward strand.
GCGTCATGAATCAGGGCGCGCGGCGGGCCATCGCACTCTGCACGCACGGGCTCTTCGTCGGAGGCGCCATCGACGCCCTGGAGAAGGCGTCGGTCAAGGCGGTCGTCTGCACCAACACGGTCCCAGGGAAATACGGCGTCGTCGATGTGTCCGACGCGCTGGCTTCCCACCTAAGAACGCTTGACGAATAGGGCGCTGGCGCTGCTTTCGGGAGAGGGGACCACGGTCCCCCTGGCCGAGGCGAAGTCCCTCTTCTTGGCCTACGACGAGAAGTCCCGCTTCCGTTCTCCCACGCCACGACTTCTAATCTGCGAATCTGACGCGGACCCGTCCCTTGTCGGCTCGCGGATCGCCTTCGCCCGCAGGGTGGGAGTCTACGTCGACGACAGGCGAGAGGCGAAGCCGCTCCTCAGGGGCCGGCGCGTCAGGTTCAGGGCCTTCGACCTGCGTAGGGAGGGGCGTCCCGCGGACCCGGCAGAGTACCTCCAAGGGGTGGACGCTGACGTCGACCTGCTCGCCCCCGAGGCGGAGCTCACGCTCGTCATGGCGGACCGCGACTACCTGGCTGTGACTTCGCCCATGAGGATGGTGCAGGGGTGGTCCCGCCGGCGGCCCAGGAAGCGCCCGTTCTTCCATCCTGCCGCCATCTTCCCGAAGCTGTCAAGGGCCCTGGTGAACATGACAAGGTGCAGGGAGGGCGACCTGTTCGCCGACCCATTCGCCGGGACTGGGAGCCTCGCCATCGAGGCGCATCTGATAGGGGCCAGGGTCGTCGCCCTCGACCAGGCGGAGTCCATGGTCAGGGGCTCACTGGCGAACATGAAGCACTTCCGCCAGGAGTGGCTCGGGGTGGTCCGCGCCGACGCCGCTTCCCTCCCCATGGGCTCGGCCGACGCAGTCGCGACCGACGTGCCCTACGGCAGGGCCTCCAGCACCCGCGGCCTGTCACCCGCGGACGTCCTGCAACGATTCCTCCCGCAGGCTGCGATGGCAATCAGACCTGGCGGGTTCCTGGTCCTGATGCACCAGAAGGAGGTGGCCGTAGGCGGCGGCGCCGGATTCGAAGTGTTGGAGGAGCACGACCTTCAGGTTCATAAGCGCCTGACGAGGACAATCTCGGTCCTGAGGAAGAGATAGTGTCCTCCAAGCTCCTCGTCACGTTCCTGGGAACGAGCTCGGCGGCGCCCACCAGGGACCGGGGGCTCCCTGCGGTCGCCCTGAGGAGGGACGGACAGGTCATACTGATGGACTGCGGCGAGGGGGTCCAGCGGCAGGTGCTGGACCACTCCATAGGGCTGGGGAAGGACATGGCGATACTGATCACGCACCTCCACGGGGACCACGTGAGCGGGCTGCTCGGCCTGTTGCAGACCATGAGCCTGGCCCAGAGGAGGAAGCCCGTCAGCCTCGTCGGCCCGGCTAAGCTCCGCAGGTGGCTGGAGGTCACGTCCGAGCTCCTCCACATCGGGCTGACGTTCCCGGTCGAGTTCACTCCAGCGAGGCCAGGGGTCGTCTTCAAGGGCCAGGGGTTCTACAAGACCGACTCCCGATCCGCGGGCGCCGGCTCCATCACCTCGCCCAAGGCCACCACGCCCGAGCCCGCCCAGGCGGAGCCCGCCGCCAAGGCGGAGCCCGCCGCCAAGGCCGACGTCAA
>JAFMAU010000145.1 GCA_029784825.1 Nitrososphaerota archaeon
ACAACCCAGTGCGGAGGGACGGGTTCAGGTCCCCCATCAGCGAGCAGCTGGTGGACGAAAAGAACGGCCTGCTGAGGATCATCCTCGAGATGCCGGGGGTCGAGAAGGAGGACATCAGGGTGGACGCCACCGAGGAGAGCGCGGGCATCGCGGCGGAGAGGGGGGAGAAGCACTACCGCGCAGACCTGGCGCTGAAGGCCCCGGTCAAGCCGGAGTCGGGAAAAGCGGAATACAAAAACGGAATGCTGGAGATTTCCTTCTCATTGAAGGACAAGGCTAATAAGGGCTCCAGGAGACTAAACGTTGTCTGAGAGTGGAGCCGGAGTGAGCCAGCAGCAGGTCCAACTGAAGGTCCTTGAAGCCTACACCCGGGACGTCGGAAGAGGTGTCGCGAGGATCGACTACGACGCAATGGACGCCCTCGACGCATCCACCGGGGACGTCATAGAGATCAAGGGGAAGAGGCGGACGGTCGCAAAGTGCCTGCCGCTCTACCCGTCTGACGAAGGGAGGGGCATAGTCCGGATCGACGGGCTGATCAGGAACAACGCCGGGGTCGCCATCGGCGACGTCGTCGTGGTGAAGAAGGTGAAGGCTCCGCCCGCCGAGAAGGTGGTCGTCGCCCCTCTGGAGGCGGTCCCGCCCATAGACGAGCGCTACCTAGCCGACGCCCTGGAGAGCGTGCCGGTGACCAAGGGGGACAACATCATGATACCTTACTTCGGAGGCAGGCTGACCTTCCAGGTCGTCGGGGTGAGCCCTGTCGCCGACGCTGCGCTCATCACCCAGCGGACTGTTTTCGTGATCTCGGAGAAGGGAGAAGCCCTGCGCGGCGTCCCCCAGGTGACCTACGAGGACATCGGCGGGCTGAAGGACGAGATCCAGAAGGTGAGGGAGATGATTGAGCTCCCGCTCAGGCACCCTGAGATCTTCGAGAAGCTCGGGGTAGAGGCGCCCAAGGGGATCCTCCTCTACGGCCCTCCGGGGACCGGGAAGACCCTGCTGGCGAAGGCGGTGGCGACCGAGAGCAACGCCCACTTCATACCGATCAGCGGCCCGGAGATCATGAGCAAGTTCTACGGAGAGTCGGAGGCGAGGCTGAGGGAGATATTCAAAGAAGCGAAGGAGAAGGCGCCGACGATCATATTCATCGACGAGATCGACTCGATAGCGCCGAAGAGGGAAGAGGTCACCGGCGAGGTCGAGAGGAGGGTCGTCAGCCAGCTGCTGTCTCTGATGGACGGCCTCGAGGCCCGGGGCAAGGTCATAGTAATCGCAGCCACCAACCGCCCCAACGCCATCGACCCGGCCCTGAGGAGGCCAGGCAGGTTCGACCGCGAGATCGAGATCAAGGTCCCGAACAAGAAGGGGAGGCTCGAGATTCTACAGATTCATACGAGGCACATGCCCCTTGTACAGGGCTCGGAATCCGAAAAGGACGCCAAGCCTGGAGACGCGGTGGATGTGGATAAGCTAGCTGCAAGTACCCACGGATTTGTGGGCGCTGATCTGGAATACCTGTGCAAGGAGGCCGCCATGAAGACCCTCCGCCGGAATCTCCCAGACATCAAGTTGGAGGAGGACAGGCTTTCGCCTGAGACCCTTGACAAGCTTACGGTGACCATGGGTGACTTCCAAGACGCGCTCAAGGATGTCATGCCGTCGGCGATGAGGGAGGTCTACCTTGAGACTCCAGACATCAAATGGGACCAGATCGGCGGTCTCGAGAGGGTGAAGAGAGAGCTGCAGGAAGCCGTCGAATGGCCCTTGAAGTATCCGGATCTATATGACCGCACGGGATACAGCATGCCCAAGGGGATAATGCTGTACGGCCCGTCGGGAACCGGTAAGACCATGCTGGCGAAGGCGGTGGCGACCGAAAGCGAGGCCAACTTCATCAGCGTCAGAGGCCCAGAGCTTCTGAGCAAATGGGTGGGGGAATCGGAGAGGGGTATCCGGGAAGTCTTCCGCAGAGCGAGGCAGGCATCGCCCTGCGTGATATTCTTCGACGAGCTCGACGCCCTTGCGCCAGTGAGAGGAATGGGAGGCGACAGCATGGTCACAGAGAGGGTTGTCAGCCAACTCCTGACCGAGCTTGACGGCGTTCAGGGATTGCAGGGGGTCGTGGTTCTAGCGGCGACCAACAGGATGGAACTGATAGACCCGGCGCTCTTGAGGGCCGGGAGGTTCGACAAGCTGGTTGAGGTCCCGCTTCCGGACAAGGACGCCCGCAAGGCAATCCTCAAGATAGAACTCGTCGACTCTCGTGAAAGGAGAATCGAAGCCATGCAGAAGGAGTTCGAATCTGTGAAGAAGGACATCGACGTCCAGAGCGAGAAGCTTGAGCACACCCGGGATTCAGACGAATCTCGACGGATTAGAGAGGCGATCACGAAGCAAAAGCAGGCTTTGGAGGACCTGGCTAAGAGGGTAGACAAGAAGAAAGAGGAGTTGAGAGTCCTCGGGATGAACCTGGAGGAGGTCGCGGAAAAGACCGAGGGGTTGAGCGGGGCCGACATGTCGGCGATAGCCAACACAGCGGTTTCAATAGTCCTGCAGGCGTTCGTTTCGAAGTACCCTGACCCGGAGAAGAGCAAGAAGTACGTGGACGAGGCTGTCGTAGGGGCTTCAGACCTGATGCAGGCAGTCCAGAAGGTAAGGACTTCCAGAGAAGGCAAGCCGAAGGAAAGGGTATCGCCCGTGCCGTACTACAGGTAGAATCCCAGCCTGAGCAAGCCAGTCAACTGGGCAGCCCACCGAGCCTGTCAACGAGGGTCGGGCAAGCCTATTTACCTCGATGGTCTTGCGGTCCGCCAATTGGAACCCGCCAAGATAATCGGTCGAGGGACCTGGCTCGACAAGGTGGCCCAGGAGACCGTCGACCGGGAGAAGAAGCTGGGCAGAAAGCTGTCCCTGGTCCGCGTGGAGAGCGGCCTGGGCGCCTCGGGGCTCCCCCACATCGGGAGCGTCGGGGACGCCATACGGTCCTACGGGGTGAAGCTGGCGCTGGAGTCGCTCGGCCACAAATCGGAGCTGGTCGCCTACTCCGACGACTTCGACGGCCTGAGGAAGGTCCCCTCGGGCTTCCCTGCCTGGCTGAACG
>JAFMAU010000146.1 GCA_029784825.1 Nitrososphaerota archaeon
CTATCCACTCCTCCTATAGCTTCCCGTTGTCCTTCATCCACTGCAGTGCCGCCACTATGTCCTCCCTCCTGACCGGGACTTTGGTGAACCTGTAGCCTCCGAGCGCATTGCTCAGGGCGTTCAGGATGCAGGGGATTACGGACATGAGGACGTTCTCGCCGATTCCGACGGCCCCGAAGGGCCCGAGCGGGTCGACGTACTCCTCCCACATTGAGAGTGCCCGGTTTGGCGCCTGCATTATGGTCGGGAACTTGAAGTCGAGGTAGTTGGGGCTCAGGAACCTGCCGGAGTAGTTCAGGCCCGTGGAAGAGTCTGGTATAATCTCTTCGTAGAGCGCTTCTCCGATTCCGTGGCCGATGAACCCGCCCTGGTTCTGGGCGTCTGCTCCCTGGGCGAATATCACTCGCCCAAGTCCCAGCCCTCCGACATAGTCGATTACGCGGACGTCGGCCGTCTCGACATCGACCTCGACCTCGCAGATCTTCGTTCCGCCGACGCGGTAGGCCGTCTTGGGCGGCGGTATGTTCACACCGTTGCCCTTGATTGGCGCCTTCAGGAGAGCTGCGGCTGCGTCGAAGCCCATCGAGTTGCTCGGGTTGGTGGTGTCGAAGATGGTGTTGTTGCCGAACGCGAGGTTGGACGCCTTTGTTCCAGGTGCGAGCTTGGCGGCCACGATGGGGAACCACTGGTTCGCAAGGTCCGCTGCAGCCTTCACCAGTCCCATGCCTCCGTTGCGTGTCATCCTGCTACCGGCTGTCACACCGGTATCGGTGGTGACCGAAGTGTCGGATGCGTAAAGGGTGATCCTGTGGAAGTCCGTCTGGCCCAGCAGCTCGCCCGCGACTATCTGGCTTGAGGTCATCCAGCCGCCTCCGTGGTCAGTGCCGCCCGTGAACACGGTGATGTTTCCCTTCGGGTCGACTTGAATCTGGCCGGTGTTTGGCGGGCTGAGCGCCCCCTTGGAGCCGGAGGTCAGGGAGATTCCGATTCCTCGCAGCTTCTTGCCCGTCCCGTTGGTCTCACCCGAGTTGGTCAGCACCGCGCTTGGGACGCCCCATCCCTTCCACCTCTGGGCGAAGTTGAAGGCAGCCACTGCCTTCAGGTGGGCTCCCGGCTGGCCGTATCCGCTGAACGGATATCCGGTGTGGATGTCCATGGCGGTGTTTGGGTATTGAGTGCCCGTGGCGGGGTCTGTGTAGGCCGCGGTCCGCATGTTGTTGAGCCGGAACGTGGCTGGGTTTATGTTCATCTTCTCGGCGAGCATGTCCACGGACGCTTCGACGAAGTAGCTGTTCTGGCTCTCGCCGACATCCCTCTGTGGTCCAGCGAGCCCGAATGCGTTACTGTTCGCAGAGTAGCTGGTCAGGTCCAGGTTCGGAACGTTGTAGATGACGTAGAACTCGCCGAGGTCAGAGCTGGCCCCTCCGTTGGCGCCGACGTTGGCGTAGACCACGGCCTTGAAGGCAGTGATCTTGCCCGCCTTGCCGGCGACAGTGATGTAGGCGCGTTCCGGGAAGCGGTTGCTCGTGGCGCTTGCGTGCGTTGTCCTGGTGTGGAGGAACTTGACCGGGGAACCAGCCTTCTTCGATAGCGCTGTGGCTATTATGTACTCCTCGCCGGAAGACTTGTTCCCAGACCCCAGTCCGATGCCCCAGCCCTTGATGTTACCAAGCGAGGTCCTGACTGTCACGTTCCCCACCGGTATGCCGAAGTAGTTGGCGACCGTCCTCACTATCGCGTGGGCATACTGGGTGTTGCCCCAGATGTAGACGTTCCCGCCTGCCCACTGTGCGATCAGACCGCGCGGCTCCATCTCCTGGTGCTGGATGAACTGGGTATCGAGCCTGACGGTGACCACTGCATCCGCCTCCGCGATGGCTCCGGCTGCATCACCGATCTGCACCACTGCAGTTGACGGCGTGGAGACGCCTTCCAGAGCCGCTCCGCCGGGAGCATTGCCTCCTGGCCACAGCTGTGGCGCGCCTGCCGCCAGCGCGCCCTCGGCATCGAAGACGTAGGGAAGCGGGTCGTATTCCACTTCTACCAGGTTTATGGCGTCTGTCACCAGGTCGGGCGACGAAGCCCCGACGGCGACGACCGGGCAGCCAGTGTACCTGACTTCGTCAATCGGAAGCGGGCCCCTCAGCCTGTTGCCAGCGGTGGAGTAGTAGGTGTATTCGGGCAGGAAGGCCGTGTCTTGGGCGCTGAGTGTGACGTACCCCGCAGCCTCGGCCTTGCTCGTGTCTATCTTCTTGATCTTGGCGTGCGGATACGGGCATGTCACGTAGCCCATGTAGACGAAGCCCGAAGCAGGCGAGACGCCGACATCCGGAGGCTGGAGGTCGTTGGTGTACCTCGTCTGCCCCGTTATCTTGGTCAGCGCGTCGACCCTGTGCACGTCGGGGTTTCCGACCAGCGCGAACTTCTGGTTTGGATTGCTGCTCATGTGTCTAGCTACCTCCTCTCAAGTTCCTAGCCGCAAGTGTCACCGCGTCGATTATGTGCATGTAGTTTCCGCAGCGGCACACGTTGCCGCTCAGGGCGGCTTTGATGTCGGCCACGGAGGGGTTGTTGTTCTGTTTCAGCAAGGCTGCCGCCGTCATCACCATCCCCGGACCGCAGAAGGCGCATTGGCCCCCGTCGGACACGACGTAGGCCTGATCCAGAGCGCTCACCACCGGGTCGCCCGCGCCGACCTCAGCCGTCATGATGCTGTGGCCCACGGCCCGGATGGCCATGTAGCTGCATGCCTCGACCGGTTGTTCGTCTATCAGCACTGTGCACGCGCCGCAGGAATTCCTGTTGCAGGGCCGCTTGGTGGCTACGAGGCCCATCGCGTCTCTGAGGACGTCAACAAGCATCGAGCGTGGCTCGATGCTCACCATGTGGTCCTTCCCGTTCACGTTCAGCGTCACGGTCCGTGAGGCGAAGGGATCGGATACAGTTGCAGCACCGGCCGCTTGACCCACCTGCAGTGCCTGCAGGTTGGTCCTTCCTGCGACAACCACCGAGGCGCCCGCCACGCCGCCTACGGCGATGCCTGTTTTCACGAAGTCGCGCCTGGATATGGGCCT
>JAFMAU010000147.1 GCA_029784825.1 Nitrososphaerota archaeon
ACCCAGCCAGAAAGAGACGTCTACAACTCGGTCAGGATGGACCAGGCGCTCGCCCTGCTGATCAGGAAGGTGCTGGAGAGGACTACGATCAAGCCGGAGGAGATAGGCGATGTCGTGACCGGCTGCGCGTTCCAGACCGGGGAGAACTGGCTCTATGGCGGGAGGCATCCGGTCCTGCTTGCGGGGCTCCCCGTTTCCGTCCCTTCGATGGCGATGGACAGGGCCTGCGCGTCGTCCATGAACGCCAGCGCCGAGGGGGCGATGGAGATCATGACCGGGAACTCGGACGTGGTGCTGGCTGGCGGGATGGAGCACCTGACCCACGTTCCCATCGCCAACAACCCCGCCCTTGCCCCGAACACGAGGCTCCTTACCCGCCCCGAGTACATGCGGTACCAGATGGGCACAGGATACTCGATGGGGTTGACCGCCGAGAAGCTCGCGGAGCAGGAGCGGTTCGCAAGAGACGAGATGGACAGGTACTCGGTCGGGTCGCACCAGAAGGCGGCGAAGTCGGTGGAAGACGGCTGGTTCAGGGGAGAACTCATGGAGATGAAGGTGGAGGTGTCCGGAGAGGAGAAGGTCATAGACGTCGACCAGAGCATAAGGAAGGACACTACCATCGAGCAGCTCGCTGCGCTGCAGCCGTCCTTCAAGGCAGGAGGGGTGATAACGGCAGGCAACTCTTCGCCGCTCAACGCTGGCGCGTCCTTGGTCGCCCTGGCCTCCAGGGAGAAGCTGGACGAGCACGGCGTGAAGCCCCTGGCAAGGATCGTTTCCATGGGATGGGCGGGGGTCGACCCCAGCGTCATGGGGAAGGGCCCGGTCCCCGCGTCGCAGAAGGCGCTCGCCAAGGCGGGGCTCAGTGCAGACGATATTGACCTGTGGGAGATCAACGAAGCGTTCGCCGTGGTCGTCCTCTATGCCATGAGGGAGCTGCGGCTCGATCCGGCGAGAGTGAACGTCCACGGAGGAGGGATCGCCATAGGCCACCCGCTTGGGGCGTCGGGGGCCCGGCTCGTCGGGACGCTGGCGAGACAGCTACACGAGACAGGCAAGGAGTACGGCGTGGCGACGCTTTGCGTCGGAGGCGGCCAGGGGTTCGCGCTGGTCCTCCAGAAAGCATAGGCAGCTCACTCTATCGCACCCTCAGCCTTCAGCCTGGAGATCTCAGCCCTTCTGTAGCCCAGGGACTTCATCAGCGCGCCCGTCTGCTCGCCCAGCTCGGGCGCCTTCGTGAACGGCCGGCTGCGCATCGCAGGATGCGACTTCACCGCCTCGTTCACAACTAGCTCTCCCTTCAGGTCAGCCAGCATCCCCATCTGCTTCGCCCAGCCGCTCGTCAGCGCTTCTTCGACGGTGAGCACAGGCGTGGCGCAGGTATCGTTGTGCATGAGCTCCTTTGCCCACTCGTCCCGTGTCCGGGTGGCGAACACCCGCTTGAGCTCCTCCGTCACGCGCTCCCTTTCATTGGGGGTGCCGAACCGTAAATGCTCGAGGTGAGGGACACCGAGGGCGCCCACGAGGTTACGCCAGAACTGCTCCTCTATCGCTGCGACCGCGATGTACTTCCCGTCCGAAGTCTGGTAGACGTTGTAGTATGGAGTGGAGCCGAAGACGAGGCTGTGCCCCTCCTTCGGAGCTTCCCCGGTTGCCAGGTAGGCCGCCGCGGGGATCACCATCCAGGAAAGGAGGGAGCCGACGATCGGGACGTCGATGCGGACGGCTTTCTTTCCCTTCCCCTTCGCCAGTGCGCCGACAATGGCAAGGGCGCTGTACATCCCCGACGTCATGTCGCCGAGCTGCAGCAGCGGCACCCCAGTGCGCTCCGTGTACCCCATGGCTCCGGCCATGGCTTGGAAGTTGATGTCGTGCCCGGGCATTGAGCTCAGGGCCGCCTCCTGGCCGTAGGCAGAGATTGAGCAGTAGACGATCCCCGGGGCGATCCGCCTCACCGAGTTGAACGAAAAGCCCAGCCGCGACATGGCGCCGGGCCTGAAGCCTTCGATGAACACGTCGGCCGTCTTTAGGAGCCGCTTCATCACCTCCTTTCCCTCGGCCGTCTTCAGGTCGATGCCGATGCTGAGCTTGTTGCGGTTGACCGAGGCGTGCAGTGGGCTCCTCCCGTCCTTTGTCGGCGGCGTCGCGCGCATGTAGTCCCCGAGGCCAGGCTGTTCGACCTTGATCACTTCGGCTCCCATGTCGGAAAGGAGCATGCTGCAGTACCCCCCCGGCAAGAGGCGGGTCGCGTCCACCACCCTTACGCCGTCGAGGAAACCCACGGCGTCCTGTCGTGATGCCGCAAATAAAGGCTAAATCTGGGACGACGCTATCCGAGCCCGACGATGAGGTGAACGCCGTCCCAGTCATAGTCCGGAGTAAGCTCCCGGGCAGATGATGAACTCGCGACGATACTGAGTCAAAAACCCCAGGCGAAACAAGGATGAAATCAGTCAAGGTGCACGACGACACTCACATGGCATTGAAGAGGCTCAAGGCGAAGCGGAGGGCCCGTAGCGTCGACCAGGTGATCAGGGAGATGATGAGGAACGCGGGGTCGGCCGTGGGCGAGGCGCGCCGGGCGAGCGACGAGGAGATCACCACATACTTCGAGCGGCCGGATAAGACAGAAATAAGGAAGTAAGACCCCCGGGGTTCCGAATGGCGAAATTCGACGGAATCGTAGGGAAGGCGCTGCTCACGGTTGAAGAGAAGGAGAACGAGCTCACCTTGGTCTTCGCAGACAACAGGTTCCTGTTCGTGAAGCTCGACAACGGGAAGATCACGTCCGAGAGCGTGCCAGAGTAGGCGAGAAGTCCCTTCAGAGTCTGGCTCAGCGGCGACATGGTGCCGCAGGCCGGAGCTGGGGGGGCACCGCCCGTCCTAGAGGTTGATTCCTTCTTCCTTGATGCCGGTCTTGTCTATCGTGAGGATGTCTATCCCGTTCCCGCTCATCGCGTCTCTGGCTACCGCGGCCTTTATCGCCGATATCGCAAGGTCGTGAGCCTCCTTCTGCGACATGCTCGGGCTGTAGCCTGCTTCGACGACCCCAATGGCCGTCTCT
>JAFMAU010000148.1 GCA_029784825.1 Nitrososphaerota archaeon
CCGGTTTGCGGTTGCCAAACCGCAACTACACGAGGGGGAGGTCAGCCGAATATCGATCGATGCTCACTCTCAGGAAGGACGGTTGGATGGTCTCAAGGAGCGCCGCCTCACACGGGGCCGTGGACGTCTTCGCGGCGAAGGAGGGAAAGATCCTGCTGGTGCAGGTGAAGAGCGGCAAGGCGAGGGCGACGAAGGAAGAGCTCGAAGAGCTTGTAAGGTGGGGGGAGAGCTCGAACGGCGACGCCGAAGTGTGGTACTACAAGGGGAGGGGGAAGGTGGTCAAGAGGAGGGTCCACGCCGCGAAGAGGGGACAGAGCTGAAGGCGAAGTGCTTCTTCTGTGACACCGAGTTGGAGGTGGTCCTCCACACCTTCAAGGTGGGCCCCCGCGAAGAGCCCGTCTGCGAGGAGTGCCATATGAAGACTGTCAACAGGGTGAAGGCGAAGGCGGAAGAGGAGAAGGGCGAGTCAGGCTGAGGCGCAGGCGCGCTTCAGCTCGCGGATGAGCGTGGAGCACTCGGTGAACCTCTCTTCGTCGTCGTCCCGGCGGTAGCAGTCCAGCGCCTTTTCGTAGTCCCCGAGGGCGCTCAGGGCCTTGATGGCCGGGGTCAGGCTGGGCTCCGAGAGGATGAGCCGCCCCGCCGTCTCGAACCATCCGGCTGCGTCCTCGTACTGCTCCAGCTGGTAGAAGCAGCTGGCGATGGACTCGCAGGCGTCGACCTTCTGAGGCGAAGAGGAGAACTTCTCGAACTGGTCCTTCAGGATGTAGACGGCGGGGTTCCCGCTTCGCATCTTCTCGACCCTGAACCCCTCTGAGAAGTCACGCAACGGCCGGACATCGCCCCGGACGGCCTATCTGCAGGGTGCTCTAGTTTTGTTGAGCCAAAAATCAACGGGGATGGAGCGTCAGTCGGACTTCAGGACCGCTATCTCGGCCTCCCTGAGCCTCCGCCTCGTCGTCGCCTCCTTGAGGCGCCGCTTCTCGTCCTTGGTGGTCGTGATGAGCGGGGGGATCTGCGTCGGCCTTCCCTTCTCGTCCAGGGCGACGTACGTCAGGTAGCAGGAGCCAGTATGGGTCCCTTTCCGGGTCGTGGGGTCGACCGCCTCGATGCGGACGCCGATCTCCATGGACGTGCGGCCGACGTAGTTCACCGCGGCCTTGAGTATGAGGAGGTTCCCGATGTACACCGGGGCGTAGAAGTTCATCCTGTCGATGGACGCGGTGACGACGTTCCTCCCGGCGTGGCGCCAGGCGACGATGGCGGCTATCTCGTCCATGTACTTCATTATCGAGCCTCCGAAGACGTTTCCGATCACGTTGGCGTCGGTGGGCATCATGAGCCTGGCCGTGGTCATCTCCGAGTCGGACACCTTCTTCCCCTTCGGCTTCGACAAGCGCTGTTTCCCGGCTGGACGGAACTTGATAAATGTGAACCGGCGCTCGGGCGGGAGCACAGGACATGATCGTGAGACAGATCAGGGTCGGGACCATGGCCAACTTCGCGTATCTGGCGGTGGATGAAAGGAGCAGGGAGGCCATGGTGGTCGACTCGGGCTGGGAGACGGGTCCGATAGAGAAGGCGGCGTCTGAGATGGGTGCGAAGGTGAAGTACGTCGTGGCGACCCATGAGCACTTCGACCACGCGGCGACCCTGGACGAGCTGGCGAGGGCGTGCGGTGCCCAGGTCGTCGCCCACGCGGAGTCGCCGGTGAGGGCAGACGTCAGGGTCAGGGACGGGTCAGAGCTGCCGGTGGGGGGGACCAGGGTGAGGGTGATGCACACCCCCGGTCACACAGAGGACAGCGTCTGCCTTTACGACGGCAGGGAAGTGTTCACAGGAGACACGCTGTTCGTAGGGACCATCGGGCGCTTCGAAGCGTCGAAGGCGGAGGCCATGTACAGGAGCCTCTACGAGGTGATCCTCCGGCTCCCTGGGGAGACGGAGGTGTACCCGGGGCACGACTACGGGAGCGTCCCCCATCGGACGCTGAAGGAAGAAAGCGGGTCGAACCCGTACCTCGGGTGCAAGGACCTCAGGGGCTTTCTTTCGCTCTTCGGATGAGGATCGAGCGGAGGAGGTCGACGGAGATGTTGCCCCCGCTTATCACCAGTGCGACCTTCCGTCCCGGCTCCGCCTTCAGCGGCCCCTTCATGGCCGCAAGGGGGGAGGCCCCCGATGGTTCGGCGAGGACCCTGGCCGTGGTCAGGAGCTCGAAGACCGCGTCTTCAAGCTCCGCGTCGTTCACGAGCCCGATCTTGTCGACGAGGGTCCTGACCGCTTCGAAGGTGAGCTCCCCTGGGATGGCAGCCTGCATCCCGTCGGCTATCGTCTTGCCGGGGACGATCCTCTCCCTCTTGCCGTCCCTGACGGACACATACATGGAAGGGATGGCCACGGTCTCCGCGCCGTAGACGCGCGCCCCGGGGATCGACCCCTTCAACGCCAGGGCCACGCCTGAAATCAGACCCCCTCCCCCTATCGCGACGGCGGCCGCTTCGAGGTCAGGCTGCTGGCGGGCCATTTCAAGGCCGCAGGTCCCCTGGCCTGCGATGATGTCTCTGTCGTCGAAGGCGTGGACGAAGGTCATCCCGCGCTTCTTGGCCGTCCCCAGGGCGGCCTCGTAGGCGGCGTCGTACCCCGCCCCGCCCCTGATTATCTCTGCCCCCTGCTCCTCGATGGCCATCAGCTTCTGGGGGTTGACCGCCTCGGGGACGCAGACCGTGGCCTGGACGTCGAACCGCTTGGCGGCGTAGGCGATGGCGAGGCCGTGGTTCCCGGAGGAAGCGGTGACCACCCCCTTCGCGAGGGCTGACCGGGGGAGGGAGAGGAGCTTGTTCATCGCGCCCCTGAGCTTGAAGACGTGGATGGGGAGCGAAGTCTCGAGCTTCAGGAAGACATCCCGGCCGAGGAGGTCGGAGATGCCCTTGGAGTACTCGAGGGGGGTCGGGGGGACGTACTCCCGTATCCGAGCCTCCGCGGCTTCGATGTCCTTCAAGGACGGGAGGCGCGCCTGGCTCATCCGAACCACTTCTCCAGCGTCTCTGACTGGGGGGCCTT
>JAFMAU010000149.1 GCA_029784825.1 Nitrososphaerota archaeon
AGGTGGAGGAGGACCGGGGAGTGGTGGGTCGGGGTGGTCTCGGGGTGTGTGCTGAAGGTCAAGCAGGAAGGAGACGCCCTGAGGTGCGTGGCCAGCTCTCAGAACGTCGGGAGCTCCTTCGTCACCTCGTACTTCAGGCTGGACGAGGACCTCGAAGGGATCCTCGCCGGGATCACGAAGGACGAAACTGTGACCAAAGCCATCGAGCGCTTCTACGGCCTCCGTCTGATAAGACAGGACAGGTGGGAGTGCCTGGCCTCCTTCCTTCTCGCCACCAACGCGAACATACCGAGAATCCAGAAGATGGTGGCGGAGGTGAGCGCGCGTTTCGGGAGACCCTTCGAGTTCGAGGGGCAGAGTTACCACGCCTTTCCTGGCCCCGGAGACCTGGCCGGCGCCTCCGTCGCCGAGCTGAGGTCGAGCGGGCTCGGGTACAGGGCCCCCTTCCTCAAGAGGGTGGCGGCCTCGGTCTCAGCAGGGCACGTCGACTTCGAGAGGGTCGCTTCGCTCCCCTACGAAGAGTCCCGCAGGCTCCTCCTGAGCGAGCTCTTCGGCAAGAAGGTGCTGCTCGGAGTGGGGCCGAAGGTGGCGGACTGCGTGCTGCTCTACTCCTTCGACAAGGACGAGTCGTTCCCCATCGACGTCTGGATCGCGAGGGCCATTTCCCGGTCGTACCCCGAGCTGATGGGGGCGCCGCTTCGGTCCCGGCTCAGGAAGGATGCCAGAGCGAAGCTTTCCGCCGCCGAATACGCAAGGGTGTCCAGCGCGGTCAGGGGATACTTCGGTGAGTACGCCGGCTATGCCCAGCAGTACCTCTTCATGGCCGCCAGGGATGCGGGTGCCTAGGCTACGATGCGCTCTTCTTCTTCGGCCGAGCCTTCTTCTCGACCTTCTCCTTCGCTGCTACTTCCGCCTTCTTCGCCTCCTTCTTGACCGCCCTGGCTGCTTCCTTGCCCGCCGCGACGGCCTCCTTCTCTATCTTCTTCACTCCCTCCTCGACTCTGGTCTCGGCCGCCCTCACCTCTTTCACGGCTTCAGGGACGGCATGGGAGTGCCATTCCTTGAGAGAGCCGACGTTCCCCTCGATCACGCTCCGCCGCCTGAAGTCGATGCTTGCCCCCCATCGCGCGGCGACCCTGGGGGCGACCCCCGCCCCTGCGAGCTCTCCAAGCGAAAACCCCTTCGCTTTCCTGGACACCATCCCGGTCTCGTGCCTCGACATGACCATCGCTTCAGGCGCCCGTCCCCTGGGCCGCGCCAGAGACGCCCTGGGAGCCCTGCCCTTCGCAGATTTCTCGACCCTCTTTACCTCCCGCTTGGCCGCCTGAGCTGCCCTCTCGACCACTTCTTCGACCTCCTTCACCGCCCCTTCCGCCTTCGCCGCAGCCTTTGGCTTCCTTGTCTTGCGAGGTTCTGAACTCAATGCTTTCGCAGCCCGCCCTGACGGGGGATAAAACGGTTCCTCGGCCCGGCGCCGCTACGAGCCCCGCTTCCGGAGTCCCCAGACGACCGCGATGGCTCCGGCGGCAGTCAGCATCAGCCCGGCTGCAATGTAGTACAGGTTCTGGTAGACCAGGTAACCGGGGACGAGCAGCACGTCGATGCCGACCAGGAGGACGACTATGCCCAGCGCGAAGTACCCCCCGCTCCCTATGGAAACCGGCGCCACCACCTGGCCTGTGGGGAGCTTGACCGGCCCCGTGGGGGCGGCCCTTCTGAAGGTGGGGACTCCGCCCTTCATCAGCCCCATCGGGAAGAACATGACGCCCAGCGCGAGGAGTATGCTCGAAGTGCTCTGGGCTGCGCCTGGCTCTGGGCTCGAGATGAGGCAGTAGCACCCGTCTCCCGCCGGGGTCATGACAGGGGACAGCGAGTAGTAGGGGGGCATGATGCTGCTGAAGAGCAGTATCCCTGTCACGCCGATGATGAGAAACACGAACGACAGGGCAACGAACTCCTTGTCCAAGGCTCAAAACTCGCGGAGCGTTTACGTTTCTTAAGGGTTTCTGGGTTGAAGCGTCACTGGTGGGGGGTCGCCCGGCGGAGGATGAACCCGGCGCCGATCAGCGCGACCAGGACTCCGACCAGTCCGATCGAGTTCGCGATGCCGATGGATGTGGCTCCCTGAGACTCGACGGTGCTCAGGGCGTAGAAGAGGGCATATGCGGCCACTATCATGCAGCATACTGCGGCCGGTATCCAGAGCTTCACTTTCGGGTGCCCCTTTTGGCCGCCCCATATGTCTATGGGTGCGGGGGGTACCGTTAACCCGCCCCGGGTCGGGTCCCTGCTCCTCGTCATCTTAATATCCGGACCAGGAGGGCGAGGCGAAACCACCACGCTTCACATACAGGGAGACGCCGCCGCAGGCGCGTCAGGGGCCATATCCCAGCCTCAGGGCCCGAGCCAGGGAGGCTCCGCCAAGAACACGGCCGTCAGAGGGTTCCGCAGGATCCAGCTTGCGACCGGGGGGATGCTGCTTCTCTCCTCGGCGGCGGGGGTGTACCTCCTCGCCACCGACGCGTCCCTATGGCTGCTAGCTGTATCGCACGCCGTCGGGCTGGTGATAATCGTCGCCATGGACTTCGTCCTCGGGATCTACAGCTTGGCCTCGTCCAAGTCGGTCTACCTCCCTTCCATCGCCGCGGGGGTACTGGGGTTCGTCCTGCAGGCAGGGGACGTCCTCACGGCCCCCCAGTACAACATGACGGTCCCTTACTTCGCCAGGTACCTCTTCGGCCTTGGCGCCTTCGACCTCCTGCTGGCGCTGCAGGCAGGGGTGGTGGTCGCCGGAGTGCTGGGGAGGCCGCACGCTCGATACCTCTCCAGAAGAAAGAGCAAGTCGCAGAGGCTCGACTACACCCGGAGAGGGTTCATCAGGGCCGCGGCGGGCCTGGCGGGTCTCGTCGGCCTGGGGGTCCTTGTCGGCTCGGTCAAGCTCCCTGCCCCCACCAGCGGAACCAGGACCACCACGACAGGTTCGGTCCAGGGCTCGGTCGCGAACGTGAAAG
>JAFMAU010000014.1 GCA_029784825.1 Nitrososphaerota archaeon
AAATAGTCTTTCCGCATCTCGACCATGGGCGCGCCACCGAGACTGGGTCGTGATATTAGCGTTTGTAGCCGAGGGGCGTCCCAGAAAAGGAGAAATGGACTCCGCACGCCGCCAGCGCGGGACCTTGAAGGCAGGATACGTGCTCCTCGACGGCTGCGGGGACCGCCCGGTCCCGTCGCTCAACTTCACGACCCCCCTCGAGGCTGCGTACACCCCGAACCTCGACAGGATCGCCAGCAGGTCCGCGCTCGGGAACGTCACCACGGTCGGCAAGGGGATCGCCCCCGAGTCGGACATCGCAGTGTTCAGCATGCTCGGCTACTCCTTCGCCTCGGGCTACCCTGGAAGGGGGGTGGTCGAGGCTGTCGGAGCGGGCCTCGACGTAAAAGACGGGGACCTCGCCCTCAGGGCGAACCTGGCGTCTGCGAAGGGAAGGAGGATTGTCGACAGAAGGGCGGGGAGGGACCTCTCGCAGGCCGAGGCCGAGCGCCTGGCAGAGGACCTGAGGGGGCTGAAGCTCGACGGCGCGGACATCGAGTTCAGGGCCACAGTCTCCTACCGCGGGGTCCTCGTCATACGAGGGGGCAGGCCTCTGAGCGCCTCTGTCACCAACACCGACCCTGCCTACGCCAAGATAGGAGGCTTCGGGGCTGCGAAGGCGACGTCGGGGACCGAGAGCGTCATGCGGTCCGTGGCCGAAAGCAAGGACCCGTCCGCTCTCCTCGCGGCCCGGCTTGTGAACGAATTCACCGAAAAGGCGCAGAAGATCCTGGACCGGAGCGAAGTGAACAGGGAGCGTGTCAGGAGGGGGAAGCTCCCGGCGAACCTAGTCCTCCTCAGGGACGCAGGGGACCACCTCCCGAAGCTGAAGTCGTTCGAGGAAAGGTACGGGATGAGGGGCACCGCGCTCGTCGAGATGCCGGCGGAAGTCGGGATCGCGAAGATGCTCGGCATGAAGATGGTCAAGATCAAGGACAGAAGGGACCTGAAGGAGAAGGCGACCCTCTTCGCGTCGGAGGTTTCGGAGGGGACAGTAGTCTACGTCCACATCAAAGGCCCGGACGAGTTCGGCCACGACGGGGACGCCAGGGGCAAGAAGAAGTCCGTCGAAGCGATAGACAGGGACTTCTTCTCTTCTCCAGCCGTGGGCGGGTCCGACCTCAGGCTCGCAGTCTCCTGCGACCACGCCACCCCTTGCACACTCAAGATGCACGCCGCGGACCCGGTCCCCCTGCTCGTCACCGGAGAGGGGAAGGAAGGGAAGAGGTTCACTGAGGCGAACTCCCTGCGCGGGGCCCTAGGCCACCTGAAGGGGGTCGGCGTCCTCGACCTTGTCCTGAAGCGGGCCAGCTAGACAGAGTACTTCCTGAGGAGGCTGACGCTCCCGACGGCAGTGTCAATGGCGTCATCGACCCCTGCCTCAAGCTTCATGGCGTTCGTCGCCCGGTTGGCCACGACCGCGAACACCGCCCCTGTCCTGAGGCCGAAGATCCTCCCGAGGGTGAACAGGGTGGCCGCCTCCATCTCGAAGCAGAGGACCTTGGCCGCTCTGAGGTCGTCGACGAGCCCCGCCTTGTCGCTGGGCAGGTACCCGCCGTACGACCTCCTACCCTGGCCCACATAGAAAGCGTCGGTCGACGCCGTTATCCCCACGGCCGCCTTCTTCTTGAGCTTCTTCGCCGACTCCTCCAGGGCCAAGACGACTCCGGGGGTCGCAGCCGCCGGATACCCGGCCGCTATGTACTGGGTGCTCGCCCCGTCCATCCTGACAGCCGAGTCGGCTATGATCACCGACCCGACCACGGCCTCCTGCGTGATCGCCCCGCACGTCCCGACCCTGATCATCACCTTCACCCCCAGCCTTGCGAGCTCCTCTATCGCGATTGCAGCTGCGGGCCCCCCGATCCCAGTGCTCATCGCGATCACCCTCTCGCCCGCGACCGTCCCGCCCCAGGCCGCGTACTCTCTGTGCCCTCCAAGGTCGGCCGCTCCCTGGAACCTCTCCGCTATCCTGGGCACCCTCCCGGGGTCCCCGGGGAGGAAGGCTATCCTCCCCACATCCTTCTTCGACAGGCGGATGTGGTATGGCCTGCCTGAATCGTCCTTCGGGTCCATGGCCATCTATGCTCTCCTCCGCCGGCTCCGGCCGAGCCTGGTTATCAATGGTTCACTCCGGAGGGACGTAGCATTCCCTGCAGCGGGGCTCGTACATCTCCTTCCCTCCCACGACGATGGTCGGGGAGTCCTTGGGGGCCGGCTTCCCCCCGATCAGGCGCTGGGTCCGGGTCGCCTCCTGGCCGCACACCACGCAGACGGCGCTCAGATACCTCACCTTGTCCGCCCTCGCAGCGAGCTCCATGGTCGTCCTGAACGGCTCAGCCCTGAAGTTCAGGTTCAGCCCGCACGCTATCACCTTCCTCCTGTCCGCCAGCCTGTCGAGGACCCCGACGACGGCCTCCGGGAAGAAGTTCACTTCGTCCACCCCTATTGCGTCGAGGCCGTCCGCCTCTGACAGGTGCTCGATCCTCCCGAGCCCCTCCTCCGAGGACGCCACCGTGTAGGCATCGTAGCGGAGGCCGTTGTGCGTGACGACCTGCTTTTCGCTGTACCTCTTGTCAAAGGCGATCTTGAATATCGCTCCCTTCTTCTTGGCGTACACCTCCCTTTCCACGAGGCGGATGAGCTCGGAGGTCTTGCCTGAGAACATCGGACCTATTATCACTTCGAGGGTCAACTTTCGCCGCGGCAAGTCGGGCTGGATATATCGCTTCCTCCGGCCTGCGGCGCCGACGCTCATCTGGCCGGACTGGAAGGTTCTCCGACTACCGGGTCACTGCGGCGCCAGGCAGTCCCCGCCCTCGTCCAAAAAGAGGCGGCCGACGTCCTGCCCCTTCCGTGCCACCGCGTAGTCCCCG
The DNA here is from genome assembly GCA_029784825.1 of Nitrososphaerota archaeon. The sequence continues at coordinate 2,916 of JAFMAU010000014.1, forward strand.
CGCCCGTTCCTCATCAGGACCGGGGGCCTGGGCTGGCTGTGGAACGGCATGTTCATCACGAGCGTGTACGCTCCGACGTCCCTGAACATCACTAGCTTGCCAGGCTCGGCTCCTCCGAGCTTCGACCTGCTCGAGGTGGGGAACACGTCCAGCGGGTCGCAGAGCCTGCCGACCAGGACCACCTTCTGCGGGGACGGCTTCCCTCCAGGAACGACTTCCACGGGGTACTCGTGCCTCAGCAGCGCCGAGTCGAGGAGCACGTGGTATCCGGCGTCGATGTAGATGTACCTCCCTTCCCCGAAGTTCTTTGTGTTGACCACCCTGGAGACTAGCACTGTGGACTCGGCCGTCAGGAACCTGCCGCTCTCTGCGACAAGCATGAACCGCTCCCCGATGCTCTCCACGAGGCTGTTCAGCTGGGCGACAATCTTGCCCCCGAGCTCCTTGGGGGTCGGGACCTTCCTCCCGTAGGGAGCGGGGAGCCCGCCTCCGATGTCCAGCGTCTTGACCGGGAAGTTGCCCAGCTGCCTCCTCGCGTTAAGGATGAACGCCTCCAGCTTCTCTATGGCCTCGCCGTAGCAGGACGGGTCCTCGATCTGGCTCCCGAGGTGGAAGTGGAATCCCTCGAACTGGAGTGCGGGTGTGGCTATGATCTTCTTCAGGACGCTGAACGCGCTGTCCTGGCTCCCGCCGTTGAACTGCAGGCCGAACTTGCCATGCCCCATCGAGCCCCTGAGCTCCGCGTGGACGTGGACCTCCGGGTTGACCCTGACCATGGTCTTGACCACCACGTTCGCCCTCCCGGCCGCCTCGATGAGGTTCGTGAGGCCGTTGTAGCTCGCCACGACGATCTTCCTGACCCCCATCTTCAGCACCTCTTCGTACTCGGCCGATGTCTCGGTTATGCTCGTGTACATCACGTCGCTCGCAGAGCCTCCAGACTTCATGACGAACAGGAGCTCGTTCGGGGCCGTCAGGTCGAAGAGTATCCCTTCGCTTGCAAACGTCTTGATGACGGACGGGTTGAAGTTGGCCTTCACCGAGTAGGCCACCCTGAACACCCCCTTGAACTCCGAGAACCCCTGCTCCATCTCGGAGACCTTCTTCCTCAGCGTCGCTTCGTCTATCAGGAAGTACGGGGTGCCGTACTTCTCCGCTAGGCTATACAGATCTCTTTCTGAAAATCTCGGCGCCGCGATACCCGCCCGTGATACGGGCTGCGTGCGAGTGTCCACCAACTTTGTGTTAATCACTTGGCCGCGGAATTTATCTTAAAAAGATATCCCCGCGACGCCGGAAATCTTGCGGGCGCCGTGCCAAACCCCACGACTGCCTCCACTGTTCGAACTGTTCTAATGCGCTGCGCCCCGCTCCCGGCCGTGGGCGGGTTCGTCGTGTACATGCTCAGGTGCGCCGACGGCTCGCTGTACACCGGGTGCACCGCGGACCTCGAGCGTCGCTGCGCCCTCCACAGCGCGGGGAAGGGCTCGAAGTACGTAGCGTCGCGCCTACCGTTTGCTCTGGCTTACTTTGAAAGGTCGGCCAGCAAGTCTGCGGCCATGAAGCGGGAATGCGAAATCAAGGGACTGAGCAGGGCGGACAAGCTCAAGCTCTGCGCTTCCAAAAAGAAAAGCTGAGGCTTAGCTCGCGCTAGCCTCGCGCGACCTCCTGATTGCCCTGTTCGCTGGTTTCTATTTCCCGACGACTATTTCGATCGAGGAGATGTTCCTTGTCTCTGGGCCCTCGCCAACGACCTCGGTGTTGATGCCGATGTCCTTGACCTTGAACACGCCGTTGCCCAGCCTCTTTGTGACGATCTCAGCTACGTCCACCGCTCTGCTGATGGCCATCCCCCTGGCCTTCACCGTCACTTCGCCGGCCTGGGTTAGCTGGATGAGGGCGCTCATCGCGTAGTTCATCACAGGCTTCTGGCCTACGAAGATGTGGTTGTAGGGTGCTGACCGCTGTGCGGGTGCGCTTGCTGGTGCGCTTGCTGGTGTGGCCTGTTCAGGCGCCTTGTGTCCCTCTGACTCGTTGTTGTCGGATTTCTTTTTTGGCATTTCTGTGACCTTGCTGGGCACGCCGCCTCGCCGCGTATTTAACCCCTCTGGGGGTTGCACCGTGTTTTCTGATATATTCACCGATACTCGGAAAGGTCGACGTGGTTCACGGCGTTCCCTGACTCGAAGTACCGCCGGACGTTCCACGCCGCCGCCGTCTTGACCTTCACAAGGTCCTCTCCAAGCGGGAGCCCCGAGTTGTGGAGGGTCCCGGCGAAGTTGGGGAGGTCCCATGCGGGGGTCGAGAAGTTCTCCTTCCCATCTTTCTTCCAGTACACGTCAGTGGCGTACCTGCTCTCCGGCCTCTCCTTCAGCCACCGGAGGAGCCCCTCTTCGTCCACTGTCTCCCCCCTGCCGATGTTGACCACAACCACGTGGTCCTTCGCCTTCGAGAGGAGTTCGTACCCCACCATCCCTGCGGTCTTCTTCGTCAGGGGGAGGGCGATCGCGACAGCGTCGGCTGAGCCGATGGCCTGGGGCAGTGACGCGGCGGGGAGGGCCTCGTCGAAGATCTCCGGGGACTTGAACGACCTCGACACTCCGATCGTGCGCATCCCTATCGACTTTGAAAGCCTCGCCACCTCGGACCCGATCGCCCCTCCTCCTATCACCAGGAGGGTCCTGCCGCGCAGCATCCGCGGGGTCGTCCTCTGGTTTCGCAGGTGCACCCCCTTCGCCACCCCCAGGAGCAACCCCCAAGCGTGCTCCCCGACCGACTCTGTGAACGCGCCAGCGTTCGAAAAGACCTGGGCGTCAGGCGGAAGGGAGGCGAAGTCCAGGCCGTCCGCCCCGGCCGACATCGTCTGCACCATCCTGAGGTTCTTCATCTTCCTTAGCATCTCCCCCTTCGCCCTCCCTGGCCAGCACATCAGCGCCTCGCACTTCTCCAGGGTGGCATCGTCGGCGGCCGACTCGGAGACCTGGAACCCGGAGAGGATGTCCCTGGCCTCCTGAGGAAGAGAGTCGTTCACGAAAAGTGCTATCCGGGACAAGCGCGCCCGCCTCGTTACTTCGCCAGGGCCCTTATCGGTATGTCCTGCGTGATGCCGTTGGGGAGGGACCTTCTGATCGAGATCGGGAGCGCGTCCGCCTCCATCTCGAGCATCGCGGTGTCGATGGGGCCCCTGTACGCCCCTTCCATGGGAACGAACGCAGGCGCACCCATGGCGATCTGGAGAGACCGCGCGCCCACTATCCTCGCCCGTTCGAAGCGGGTGAGCTTCGGGGGGCCGATCTTCACCTCGAACTCGGCCATAGAAGGTTGCTTCGTCTTCTTTACAGTTCTTGCAGGGGACATCCGAAGGCTCCGGGGTTGTTCTCGCCCGATGAGATGGGCAGTTAAGGCTTTTTCCCCGGACGTGTCAAAAACCGTTTAATCCTCTCCCGAACAGGGGCGTAACGTTGACGTCTCAGCCTGCGCCCCCGGCAGGTTCGGTGTCCAAAGTTGAATGCCTCGCCTCGGTCAACGGGAAGGCCTTGGGGACAGTGTCCCTCTTCCGCCATCTGGCCCCGGTCACTGTCAACGCCGTACTCAGGAGCCTCCCAATCGACAGCAGGGTGTCGATCCAGCCCCCCATGGTGTCCCTGTTCACCCAGATCAGGGTCGGCGTCGAGAAGCCTAGGGCGCAGTTCGAAAGGGGGGACGTCGCCTTCCTCCCGTCGGGCGGGCTGATCTGCATATTCTTGGGGAGCGCGAAGAGCGACCGCCCGCTCAATCCGATCGGAAAGGTAGAGGGAGGGGTGGAAGGCTTCGACGGCGTAAGGCCGGGGGACGTCGTCAGCCTGAAGCCGGTTCCCTAGGATTTCACTGCCCAGACGCCGTGGCCGCTGAACCCGCCGGCTCTCCTGAGCATCTGCTTCGCCTCGAGTTCCTTCAGCAGCATGGTGGCCACCGACGCGTTCACTCCGAGGGCCCTAGACGCGTTGTTGACCGTTATCGCCCTCAGGGGCGTCAGGCTCTTGATCATCTCGGCTTCGGTCATCTTCGGGGGGAGGAAGGCGAGCTGCCTCTTCTGCTGGGGCGCAGACTTGTTCTCCTTCGGCTTCTTTCCCTTCGGCGCCTCCGATTCCTGCGCGGTACTCGAGTCCTGGGTCTTCTCCATCGAGGCCAGGGACTTCTTCTTCACTCCGCCCAATTTTGCTCAGGTCCCGCTTCTTCAGTCCGCAATTAAGCCTTTCCCGCCGGAAAAGGAGATTAAACCGGGCCGGGTCGCTTCGCTCCTTGGACTACTCCGAAGTGGCCAAGAAGTACGCCGAGCTCGAAGGGATCTCAGGGAGGAACGAGATGACGAGGGTCCTGGCCGAACTTCTCGTGCAGACCCCCAGGTCGGAGCTCGCGATGCTGGCCTACATGACCCAGGGGAAGCTGAGGCCCGACTACGAAGGAGTGGAGCTCGGGCTGGCAGAGAAGCTCGCCCTGAGGGCTATCTCGACCGCAGCGGGGCTCCCGCAGGACAGAGTGTATTCGACCTACGTGAAGCTCGGGGACCTCGGGTCGGCTGCGGAGCAGCTCCTGAAGGCCAGGAACCAGGGGACCCTCTTCAGCGAGGGACTCACGCTCAAGAGGGTCTACGAGACACTCCTCAAGATAGCAAGGCAGAGCGGCTCGGGGTCGGTGGAGGCGAAGCTCAGGGAGCTCGCGTCCCTCCTCAACGACGCAACCCCGGTGGAGGCGCGGTTCATCATGAGGACAGTCACCGGCGAGCTCCGCCTCGGGGTCGCAGACTACACGGTCCTCGACGCAGCCGCCGCCGCCTTCCTCGGCGGGAAGGACCGGAGGGGGGAGCTCGAGCGGGCCTACAACGTCCACCCCGACCTGGGATTCGTCGTGGAGAGCGCAGCGACCAAGGGGGCCAAGGGGATCGAAGGGATCAGGGTGCAGGTAGGCGTCCCCATCAGGCCGATGCTCGCCGAGAGACTGAGCTCCGCCGAGGCGATAGTGAAGAAGATGGGAGACAGGCAGGTCACGGCGGAGTACAAGCTAGACGGGGAGCGCCTCCAGATCCACAAGGACGGGAACGAGGTGAGGCTCTTCTCCAGGAGGCTCGAGGTGATCACCTCGCACTACCCCGACGCGACCGAGCTGGTCTTGAAGCATGTGAAGCCGAAGAGGGCCATCCTGGAGGCTGAGGTGGTCGCCATCAACGAGGACACGGGGGAGTACCTGCCGTTCCAGGAGCTCATGCACCGGAGGCGGAAGCATGGGATCGACAAGGCGGTCGCCGACTACCCGGTCGCTCTGAACTTCTTCGACCTTCTGCTCGTCGGAAGCGCCGACCTCACGGGCAAGCCGTACACCTACAGGAGGAAGAAGATGCTGGAGCTCGTCGAGGCCACCGAGCGCACCCGCCTGGTGCCTGCCACGACCACCGCAGACCCGCGGGAGATCGAGGAGTTCATGGAGGAGGCCATCGAGAACGGGTGCGAGGGGCTCGTCGTCAAGGACCCAGGCTCCACCTACAGGGCAGGGGCCAGGGAGTTCGCCTGGATCAAGCTCAAGCGGGAATACCGGAGCGAGCTCACTGACACCATCGACCTCGCGGTCGTGGGGGCGTTCCACGGCAGGGGGAGGAGGGCGGGGACCTACGGCACCTACCTCCTGGCGACGCGCGACGAGAAGCGCGAGGTCTTCACGAGCGTGGCGAAGGTTGGGACAGGGTTCACCGACCAGGACCTGGAGAAGATCCCGAAGCTCCTCAAACCCTACGAAAGCCACGTCAAGCCGCAGGCTGTGGAGTCCAACATCATCCCCGACGTGTGGTTCAGGCCGCACGTGGTGATCGAGATCATCGCCGCCGAGCTTACCCTTTCGCCGATACACACTGCGGCCATGGGGAGGATAAGGCCGGGAGCCGGGATCTCTCTGCGGTTCCCAAAGTTCACCGGGAAGGTCCGCGACGACAAAGGGCCGGACGAAGCCACCTCCGTCGAGGAGATCGTGGCCATGTACAACAGGCAGCTGAAGAAGGTCGAGCCCCTTCAGTGAGGTTGTCCGAACGAGCGGTCCCCGGCGTCGCCGAGCCCGGGCACTATGTACCCGTGGTCGTTGAGGGCGGGGTCGACGGCGCAGGTGTAGAACTCCGCCGTGGGGAAGTCCTTCGCGACGTAGTCGATCCCCTGCCTGGTCGAGATCACTGAGAAGAAGACCAGCCTCTTCGGGCGCCCGACCTTCATCACCCGGCGGGCGACCTCTCTGAGCGTGTGCCCGGTCGCGAGCATCGGGTCTGCGATGACCACGACGTCGTCGTTCGCTATCTTCGGGAGCTTCGCGTAGTTGACCTCTATGGGGAAGTCGGGGGCTTCTCCTCTCCAGGCGCTTATCACCCCGGTCCTCGCCATGGGGAAGTTCTTGTACATCCCTTCTACGAAAGGTATCGCGGCCCGGAGTACGAGTATGACGACTATCTTGTCCCGCCCCTTTACCCTCTTTCCCTTCGCTGGACCGAGGGGGGTCTCGACCGGGAACTCCAGGGTGTCGAGCGTCCGCAGGAACTCGTAGGCCATGAACCTCCCGAGCCTGTAGATCGCCTTCCTGAACGCCACCTGGTTGGTCCGTTTGTCCCTGACGAGCGAGAGCTGCTCCATCACCATGGGGTGGTCCATGACCGTGACCTTGGGCTTGACCATGGGGGCCATGGCGAGGCTCCCTGCAACACTATTTATGTCAGCGCAGATTCGCAGAGGACAACCGTTGAAGCTCGTCAAACTGGTCCTGGCTGTTGCCCTCCTGCTCGCAGTGGCTTCCCAGGCCTTGCCTGTCCGCGCCCAGAGCCAGTGCGCTACCAAGAGCGGCTCCTACGTGGCGTCCCTCAGCGCAGACATCGACCCGGGGACCGCGGACTTCATGTCGACCACGGTGGCCAACGCCGAGGCGCAGTGCGCAGCGAACATCGTGTTCATCCTCGTCACGAACGGCGGAGACGGGGCGAGCATGGAGTCGATGATCTCTTCGATCGCCAGCTACCAGCAGTGGGGGGGCACCTTCACTACGGTGGTCGCCCCACAGGGGGCATACGCCTTCTCCGCAGGCTCCTACATCGCCGAGGCCTCGAACAAGATCTACATGGAGCCAGGGACCACCATCGGCTCCGCGACCCCCATAGTCTCGGGGATCCCGACGGGAGAGGAGAACACCACCCTGACGAAGGACATCAACGCGTTCGCTTCCTACATGATGACCCTGACGCACTCGAACGGGAGGAACGACACGGCCACTGGCCTGATGGTGACGAAGGGGGTGTCATACTCATACGAGAAGGCGCTGCAGTACCACGTCATCGACGGCGTGATCAACTCCACCACCCTACAGGGGGCGCTTTCTCATTTCGGGCTGGACCCGGCGTCCACCCCGGTCAACACGCCGGGGATCCGGTCCAGCCTCATTTCCGTCCTCAGCAACCCCAACGTCTCCAGTCTCCTCTTCCTGCTCGGGGTCTTCGCGGTCCTCGCCGACATCTATCACCCCACCCTGATACTCTCTGTGGTGGGGGTCGCGGTGATAGCGACCGCGCTGTTCGGGCTGGGGGTCTTCGGAGCGTCTCCGCTGGCCGTGATCCTCATGATCGTCGGAGCCGCCTTCATGTTCCTCGAAGTGAAGACGGCCCACGGGATCAGCGCGACAGTCGGGGTGGTCATCTTCGTGATAGGCTTCCTCCTGATATTCGAGTTCCCTCCGGCGTCGTCCTCCGCCCCGTCGCCGTCCAACCCGATCCCGCAGCAGGCGGCGACCTTCTCGGGCATCCCTGACATCACCTATGGCCTCATCGTCATCCTTGGGGTGGCGATAGTGATCGGGAGCCTGTACCTCCGTTCGATAAGGGAGGCGCTGAAGAAGAGGCCGAAGGTGAACGAGCCTTCGGTCGTGATCGGCAAGGAAGGGACGATGAAGTCCGACCTGAAGCCAGGAGGGAAGGGGGTGGCCCTCGTCGCGTCGGAAGAGTGGAGCGTGACTTCCACCCAGGAGCTGAAGGCGGGCGACCTGGTAAGGGTTAAAGGCCTTGAGGGGCAGACGCTCGCGGTAGAGAGGGTGGAAAGCTGAGCCTTCTGAACGCGGTCCAGCTGCAGACGACCGCGGACGTGATCAACTACGCCCTCTATGTCGTCGCCGCTGTCATAGTTATCGCACTCCTGGCAGCCACGATCAAGGTCATCAAGGAGTACGAGAGGCTGGTGGTGTTCAGGCTGGGACGGCTCATAGGCGCCCGGGGGCCCGGTGTCGTCTTCATCTTCCCGGTCGTCAACCGCTTCATGAAGATAGACCTCAGGGAGAGGTATCTGGAGGTCCCCCACCAGACATGCATCACGAAGGACAACGCCCCCACCGACATCGACTTCCTGATCTACTACAAGGTGACCGAGGCGACCCAGAGCGTGGTGCAGGTGCAGAACTTCGAGGGGGCTTCGATCGGCATAGCCACAACGACCCTGAGGGCCGTGGTCGGCGACATCCCGCTGGACGAGCTCCTCGCGAAGCGCGAGCAGATCAACCAGGTGCTTCGGACGAAGCTTGACGAGGTGACCGAGAGGTGGGGCATCAAAGTGACCAACGTCGAGATCAGAGAGATCCGGCCCCCGCAGGACGTCCAGGAGGCGATGGTCCGCCAGATGTCTGCCGAGAGGACCAGGAGGGCGACTGTCACCGAGGCGGACGGAAAGCGCGAAGCTTCGATCCTGGTTGCCGAGGGGGAGAAGAAGTCCAACATCCTCCGGGCGGAAGGGGACAAGCAGTCGGCCGTCCTCCGCGCCGAAGGGTACGCCGGAGCCCTGAACCAGATATTCTCCGCAGCCAAGGGTATCGACTCGAAGACCATGACGCTGCAGTACCTGGACACGCTGAAGGCCCTCGGCGCGTCCCCTTCGACGAAGTACATCTTCCCCATGGAGTTCACCAACCTCCTGGCCCCCCTGAGGGACTACGCGAAGGAAAGCGAGAAGAAGTAAGCCCGTGCGTCAGGGGCGCGTAGCAGCATCTCCGTCACCTGGCCTGACCCCTGGTCGAAGTCCCGTTCTTCCGACCTCCCCCCTGATGGACGGTGCGGTCTGCCTCGAGGTCAAGCCGCGGCGACGGGCGTCCTGGCGCCCCGTAGGCGCAAGAACGGACGGTTCAACTCCAAAAACATGGAATAATCACAAACTCCCATCGCGATTCTTGCCCTAGTTTTAAATCGCAATCTTCCAGAGGGTTGGAGCGAGCAGGTTAGTGTCGGGCCAAGAGGGGGAAACCCAGGCAAGAAGGCGGACAATAGTAGTTCTCCAAGACGAAATGAGGCGGGTCCTAGACGCCACCAGGGTCCTCCTTGACGAGTTCAACGGCCTGAACAAAGGGGACAAGGACATGGTCTCCGCCGCCCTGGAGCGGGTCAACCAGGCTGAGAAGGACGTCATGACCCTCAGGACCGCCCTGATACGAGAGCTGTCCCAGGTCGGGACCCTGCTCGTGAACAGGGAGGACCTTCTCCGGGCCGCTTTCGCGGTCGAGGACATCTTCGGGCACATAAACGGGGTCGCCTTCAAGATGTCCCAGCTGGCGAAGTCTTCGGCGAAGAACAAGAAGTACCGGGACTCGATCACCGAGCTCCTGGGGCTCCTCATAGACGGCATCTCGAAGCTCAACGAAAGCATCAGGGCACTCTCCATCAACTCCGACCAGTCCATCCAGATGGCCGCCCAGGTGCAGCAGATCGAGAGCTCGATGGACAGCCAGTACCGCGAGGCCGTGGCCATGGTCATGAAGACAGCTACCAACGTCAAGGAGCTGATCACGGTGAAGGAAGTCGTGGAGTCCATAGAGAACTGCGCCGACGCGATGCTGAACGCCGCAGACGCAAGCACGATATTGGCCCTGGGCCTCTAGCGATGACGAAGCGGGCGAAGGGAAGGCTCTTCGAGAACAGGATCGTCGTCTGGGACGTCGAGGCTTCGCGGAGGCTCTTCAAGGACGGCTACTATGGCAAGCCCCTGGGCATACCGAAGCCAAAGGACTTCCAGTTCGACGCTCCCCTGATTCTCGACCTCATGGAGGGGTACTACCTCGCGACCAAGAAGGAGGTCGAGGTCGAAGACCAGTCAGGGAAGGAGATCAAGCCGAAGCAGCTGGAGGCGATCTGCGAGGCGTCTTACACCGACTTCGGGGAGAAGTTCATGGTGTACAGGAAGCTCAGGGAGGACGGATTCGTTGTCACCCCTGGGATAAAGTTCGGGTCGGACTTCGCAGTCTACGAGCACGGCCCGGGGATAGACCATGCCCCCTACATCGTGCAGGTGGTCTCCCCTGACTCCAAGATGACTGCCACTTCCATGGTGCGGTCCGGGAGGCTGGCCACCACGGTCAGGAAGCAGTTCATCGTCGCCATCTCCGACAAGGAGAAGAAGACGATAGACTTCCTAAGGTACGACTGGTGGCGGGCGTAGGGCCCTGCCACAGGAATATAGAGCCCCCCGAGGGGGCGAGCCTCGTGACCCTGATAGGGCCTGAATCGTACGTCCTCGTATACCGGGACCGGAGGCGGAGGTGGCTCGTCCGCCCGAAGGACACCCCGAAGCTGCACACCCACCTCGGGATACTCGACGTGGCCGGCCTCGTCGGCAAGGACTTCGGCATCAACGTGACCACGACCATGGGGGACGAGCTGACGATCCTTGAGCCTACCATAGAGGACCTTGTGATGAAGCTCGCCCGGAAGACGCAGGTCATCTATCCCAAGGACCTTGGGCTCATGGCTGTGAAGCTCGGGGTGCACGCAGGCTCCCGGGTCATCGAGACAGGGACCGGAAGCGGGGCCACGACCGCCCTCATGGCGTACCTGGTCCAGCCCACAGGGATGGTCTACACCTACGACCTCAACCCCGAGTTCCAGGAGGTGGCCAAGAGGAACATCGAAAAGCTGGGGCTCTCGAAGTTCGTGACATTCACCGTGGGCGACTCGCGTGAAGGGTTCAAGGAGCAGGGGATGGACGCCGGGATACTCGACGTCGGCGACCCATGGGAGGTGATCCACAGCATGAGGGAGAGCCTCAAACCGTCTGCCCCGATGGCGGCTGTGACCCCCACGACCAACCAGGCGGAGAAGCTGGTCGCGAAGATGAAAGAGGAGGGGTTCGTGAACGTCGAGACGCTGGAGATCCTGCTCAGGAACCTCGAAGCGAGGGTCGGGATGACCAGGCCCTCCAACATAATGGTAGGGCACACCGCTTACCTCACCTTCGGGCGCAGTACCGTCGGGCAGACCCAAGCCTGATGGCAAATGAGCGCCATGTCCCATTCGAAGTCTGCCGCCGGGAAGGTCGACCTTGTCAACGCGAAGCCTCAGACTCCAGGGGAGAGGGGCCTGCCGAAGAGGTCCGTGGGCGACGCCCTGGTGACAAAGGCAGGCGTCCAGGGCGACTTCAACGTGTACAGGCACGAAGAAAAGGAGGACGACCCGGACTCCGCCCTGCTGATCTTCCCTGCGGAGACCATCCTCGAGCTGAACGAGGAAGGCTGGCCTGTAAAGCCGGGGGACCTCGGCGAGAACCTCACCACTTCGGGCATCCCGTACTCCTCCTTCGCAGTCGGCAAGACCTTCAGGGCAGGCGGGGTCAGGTTCCAGGTCTCGAGGCCATGCGAGCCGTGCGACAACCTGTTCCTCCTCCCCTATGTCGGCAGGCCGAAGGGGCCAGAGTTCCTGAAGACGATGCTCGGGAGGCGGGGGTGGTATGCCAGGGTCCTGACCGAAGGACGGATCAGGCAGGGGGACCCCATCACAGAAGAGAACGTCAGCTCTCGAAAACCAGAGCAACGGTTTTAAGCCCAACTTCGTCGCGCAGACGAACCATTGAGCGCCAAGGGAAGATACGAAGACCTCTCGACCTTGCTCTACCTTGTCCCGATCGCAGGAGGGGTGCTCTACGCCCTCGCGCTCTGGGTCCAGAGCGGGGTGTCTCTCGTTCTCCCTACCGACGTCTATCTCACGGTGACAAGGGACCCCATCCTCTTCATGGCAGGGACCCTGGCGGTCCTCCTCGGACTCATGATAGAGGTCAACGGCGCAGAGCCAGCTGAGCGGCCCTCGAAGCTCGCCTCCCTCGGAGGGACGGTCCAGTCGATAGGTATCGCGAGCCTCGCGATCGTCCTGCTCTCCGCCTGGTACTCCAACGGGTTCACAGACCTCGGCGGGGCAGCGACCGACTTCATCGTCGGCAGGTACGGCATAGTGTTCCCTGCATTGATGGTGCTGCTGAGCTACCTCTTGACTGCCCGCTTCAGGCTCCGTTCCCTCGCCGACCGCAAGGCCATCGCGACAATCGCCCTACTCCTCGTCCCTGCCTCGCTCTACGAGATCGGAAAGCGCCAGATCGTCCTGGGACTGGGGGTGGCCTTCGTGCTCATACTGATCGGGATGCTCCTCCTCCTGGTTCCGCCGAGGAAAGTACCTCTGAAGGAAGAATAGGCCCCATCGGAGAGGGTCCCCGATGTCCGACCTCCTGGCATCCTTCGGGACGATCGCGGCTGTCCTATTCGTCACCGAGCTCACAGACAAGGACGCCTTCCTTCTGATAGCCGTGTCGTCGAAGGTCAAGTGGCGGGTTGCATTCTTTGCAGGGGCCACGGCCTTCACCCTCAACACCCTCCTCTTCGTCGCCGCCGGCTCGCTGATCGTCGCCTTCGTCCCTGTCAACTGGGTGCGGCTGGCCGGCGGAGTGGTGATGCTAGGGTACGGGCTCTGGGAGGCGAAGGGCCTGGTGGGGAAGAAGGCTGCCGAGGAAGAGGAGACCCGCGTCCAGAAGGCGAGGAGCCCCTGGGGGGCGTTCCTGGCTCTCGTGGCCGCCCTTTCCCTGCTAGACCTCGCAGGGGACGCGACCGAGGTCCTCACCATAGTCTTCGTGGCCCAATATGCCGACCCGCCGCTCGTCTTCACAGGCGTGATCGCCGGGCTGATCGCCGCCACCGCGCTGGAGACCACGCTCGGGAACAGGCTCGGCCGGATACTCACGCCCAGCCGCCTGAGGTACCTGTCGATGGGCGTCTTCATCGCTCTGGGCGCCGCCATCCTGCTCGTCTACTCCTAGGCCGACGCGGAGGCACCTTCATTAAGCGCGTCTCATGGAGCGGAAAGAATCCATGTCAGGGGCGAGCCAGGAAGGCATGACGGCGAAGAAGGCGGACAACTTCGACGAGTGGTACACCCAGGTCATCCTGAAGTCGGAGATCGCAGACTACAGCCCTGTGTCTGGTTGCATGGTGTTCAGGCCGTCCGGCTATGCAATCTGGGAGAACATACAGAAGGCAACCGACGCCGAGTTCAAGAAGGCTGGGATCCGGAACTCTTACTTCCCGATCTTCATCCCGGAGAGGCTCCTCAAGAAGGAGGCGGAGCACGTCCAGGGGTTCGCCCCCGAGGTCGCCTGGGTGACGGAGGCCGGGGACTCCAAGCTCGACGAAAGGCTCGCCATAAGGCCGACGTCCGAGACCATGATGTACGAAGTCGTCTCGAAGTGGGTAAGGTCCTGGCGGGACCTGCCCCTGAGGCTGAACCAGTGGAACAACGTCGTCCGCTGGGAGTTCAGGCACCCGACTCCTTTCCTGAGGTCCAGGGAGTTCCTCTGGAACGAGGGGCACACCCTGTTCGCGACCCGGGAGGAGGCGGACGCGGAAAGGGACGAGGTCATGGGGATATACAGGAAGATCGCCGAGGACTATCTGGCCCTGCCGGGGTACCTGGGGCGGAAGTCGAAGTCGGAGACCTTCGCAGGCGCTGAAGCTACGTTCAGCATCGAGCACCTTCTCCCTGACGGCAAGGCCATCCAGGGGCCGGACTGGCATTCGGACGGGCAGAACTTCTCGAAGGCCTTCGGCATCGTGTTCATCGACAAGGACGGCAACAAGCAGTTCGCCTGGCAGAACACCTTCGCGCTTACCACCCGAGAGATAGGGGTGATGATCGCGGTCCACGGCGACGACAAGGGGGCGGTCGTGCCTCCGAGGCTCGCAGAGGTCCAGGTCGTGGTCGTGCCCATTGTGAACGACGAGAACAAGAAGGAGGTCCTGGCAGAGGCGAAGAGGCTGTCGGCCGCCCTCTCCGACTTCAGGGTCTTCCTCGACGACCGGGACCATCTTACGCCAGGCAGGAAGTTCAACGAATGGGAGCTTAGAGGGGTCCCTCTGAGGGTCGAGCTCGGACCCAGGGACCTGAAGGAGAAGCAGGCGGTCCTCGTCAGGCGGGACACAGGGGCGAAGAGGGTAGTGAAGCTGGATTCGGCAGAAGCGGAGGTGTCAAAGGAGCTGGACGCGATCCAGAAGGGCCTCTTCGACAAGGCGGCTGCAGCGCTCGCGAAGAACACTCATGACGCTGCCAGCCTGTCGGAGCTCAAGGAATCACTCGCCCGCGGGGGGGTCGTGAGGGCGCCATGGTGCGGGAGAGCCGAGTGCGAGACCAAGCTGAAGGAAGAGACCGGAGGCAAGATCCTGAACATCCCTCTCGACCAGAATCAGTCAAATCAGAAGTGCGTGGTCTGTGGAAAGCAGGCGAGCTCGGTCGTCAACTACGGCAGGTCATACTAGGGGCGGGCGCTCCTCGCCGACCAGGACTGGCCCCACCCTCACATTCCTCGGAGCGGTCAACTGGGACACGACCATCTTCGAAAAGGAGTTCGCTCCCCCGGGAGCCGAAGTCCCAGTCCTGCGGATAGAGGAGGGGCCTGGGGGGAAGGGTGCAAACGCAGCGGTCGCGGCTGCAAAGCTGCTTGGAAAGGGGAAGGTCGCGTTCATAGGCGCGGCCGGAGCCGACCGCTTCGGGAGGGCGCTGCGCCAGAGCCTGAAGGACGCGGGGGTATCGGCGGACGGACTGTTGACGCTGAAGGGCTCCAGGACCGGGACCGCGCACGTGGTGGTGGACGGCTCAGGTAGCAAGACCATCCACACCCACTTCGGAGCCAACGACTGCCTCGCCCCCGGACATCTGGACGCCCCCGCCGCCCGCAGGGCCCTTTCTTCCTCCGTGGCTGTGGCCGTGATGGACGTGCCCGTCCGGACCGCTGAAGCAGCCGCCGGCTTGGCGAGGGACTCGGACGCCAGGCTGGTATACAGCCCGGGAGTCAGGTGCGGGGCAGGGCTGCACGCCCTGTCAGGGGTGCTTAGCGCGGCGAGAGACGCGGTCTTCGACAGGAGCGAGCTGATGAAGCTCCAGCCCTCGGATGACCCAGCGAAGTCTGTCCTCTCGCTCCTGAGGCTCTTTCCCAGCCTCACTGTCGTCGCGACTCTCGGGCCCTCGGGGTCCCTGGTCGGCAGGGGAGGCTCGGTGGTGCTGGTGCCGCCTGCAAACCTGTCAGCCCTCGGCCTGAAGCCAGTTAACAGCACAGGTTCCGGGGACGCCTTCCTCGCTGCCTACGTCTGCTACTCGGAGTCCGGGATGGAGCCGGAAGACGCCGCCTACTGGGGGAACCTCGCGGGAGCCCTCAAGGCCGCAGACCCGCGGACGAGGGGGAGCCCCTCGAGGCAGTCGCTGGAGGCCAGCATGGCCGTCCTCAGACGGAGGCGACTGGGCTCGCTGCCGAATAGAGCCTCATAGCGCTGTCGTCCACGCTCATCGGGAGGTCGATCTTGGCCAGAGCTATCATGTGGAGAGAAAGCGAAGACGCAGCGATCCCGAAGCAGGCGCTCCTCAGGAAGTCCCTCGTCTTCAGGTACCACGACACGGTCGCCCCGCCGAGTATGTCCCCCGCCCCGGTGCTGTCGATGACCTGGGACTTTGGTACCCCGACTTCATAGATCCTGTGCCCGTCAAGGACGAAGCACGACTCCCCTCCTCTGGTCACCATCGCCTTCCTGATCCCAATCGACGAGAGCTTCTCCAGCGCCTCCTTCGGGTCGCTCCTCCCAGTGAGCATCTCTGCCTCGGTCCTGTCCATCTTGATGGCGTCCACCTTCGTGAGAATGCTCCTGTCCCCGAGGGGGGCGAACGAGACCTGCCCTTCGCTGTCGAAGGAGCGGACGAACCCCTGCGGGTCGAGAAATGTGAAGTCGGACCGCGCGGAGATCTCCGTCAGCAGAGCAGGGGATATCTCCCCGGCAAGGGGGCTCACGAGCGACGCGTTGAACCTCGTGTCCGGGGGGATCTGGGAGGCTGCAAGGTCCTCGCACCTCGCGACCAGGGCCAGCGTCCTGTTCCCCGACGCGTTGGATATCTTGAACCTGGTCGTGGGCTTGGCGAGGCTCCTGTCTGAGGCCCTGAGGGGTACCCCGTTCCTGGCCAGCCAGACCGCCTGCTCGTCGGGGAAGTCACTCCCTATCTTGGTCAGCGGGGTGACGCTGTTGCCGAACCTGGCGCACACGAGCCCGGCGTACGAAGGGGGTCCCCCCACCGAGGTGATCTGTCGCACCTGGAGCTGGATCGAATCTATCGTGATGAATCCGGCCACGAGGACCCGCATTCCGGCGCCCGCGAACGTGGACGTCTTATGAACGCTTTCTCGAGTTTTTCGCCAGCCGTGAGAATCCGAGGAACACTTCCTGCTGGCGTTTAAATATCCAAAGGGCCGAACGCGGGCCGAGAACGCATTTTGCACATTCGAAATAGAAAGGGAATCGGCACAGGTGCCATAGTAGCAGTCGTAGTCATCATCATCGTAGTGGCTGGCGCAGCCTACTACTTCACATCCACAACTGGACCATCATCGACGACCACCACGACAACGACGACCACCACCACGACCGCGGGACCTCTTCCAGGGAAGGGGTATTCCATAGGGGTCGTGTTCGACGTCGGCGGCCTCGGAGACCGCGGGTTCAACGACCTCGCCTACGCGGGGATGCAGCAGGCGGTGACCCAGCTCGGCGTGAGCTCTGACTACCGGGTGGCCACTTCTACGACCTCCATCCCATCGTTGTTCGCATCACTGATCAGCGAGCACATGTCGCTGATCGTGGGGGTCGGCTTCGATGACGACCAGGCTATCTCCCAGTATGCCCAGCAGTATCCACAGCAGAAGTTCGCCCAGGTTGACGGCGACATCTACAACGTGACGAACGTCGTCGCCATCAAGTACGAGGAGCACGTCGGCAGCGCGGTAGTCGGAGCGCTCTCGGCCGCAATGGGGGGCAACCACGCGAAGCTCGGGTTCCTCGGAGGGGTGACGGTGGGCATCATCTACAAGTTCTGGAACGGGTGGAAGTTCGGCGTCCAGTGGGCTGACCAGTACCTGTCAAAGGCTACAGGATCCACATACAACAACACGCTCGACGAGGTGTACGACTCTACCGGCTTCAACGGGTTCAACGACCAGCCCGGAGGGTTCTCCAACGGCCAGGCGATGATCGCAAGGGGAGACAAGATCATCTTCACGGCGGCTGGAGGAACAGGGATCGGCACGTTCAACGCGATCGGCCAGTACGACAAGCAGCAGGGGTGGAACTGGTCCAACTCCACGGCTCCGCCCGTCTGGGCGATAGGCGTGGACGCGAACCAGGACTACTACGGAACCCAGCAGTTCTTCACAGCCGCCCAGCAGAACAAGACAGCGACCTCCCTGACCCCGCCGTCCTTCGTCCTCACCTCTGAGATCAAGAAGGTCGACTACGGAGTCTTCAAGGTCATGAGCTGGGTGGTCGCAGGGAACTACTCGCAGCTCTGGAACAACCCAACCAACTTCGCCCCGTCTTTCTACAACGGACTGACGCAGCTCTGCGGTCCGAACGGTGACGCCGCCTGCCACGTGCGGGGCGTCTACCTCCTGGGCCTCAAGCAGGGCGCGGTAGGGGCGACCAGCTTCCAGTACACGTCGCAGTTCCTCACCCCAATCGCGAAGCAGGTAATGACCCAGATCACGAAGGGCATCCTCAACGGCAGCATCACTGTCCCTGAAGTCTACACCGACACAGGCATCTGACCATAGGTGAGCTAACCTCACCTATCCTCCCCTTTTGAGGGAAACATGAGTGACCAAATGCTTCGGATGACCGGAATCAGGAAGACATTCCCGGGGGTGGTCGCCCTTGACAGCGTCGACTTCCAGGCTGACAGGGGGGAGGTTATGGGGATACTTGGCGAGAACGGTGCCGGTAAGAGCACCCTGATGAACATACTCTTCGGCCTCTACAGCATGGACGGGGGGTCGATCGAGCTCGAGGGGAAGAAGGTGAGCATGAAGAGCTCGGCGGACGCGATAGCGCACGGACTCGGCATGGTCCACCAGGCGTTCACCCTCGTGCCGAACCTCACAGCCCTCGAGAACATCATCCTGGGATCCGAGCCTGCCCACGCCGGCGTAATCGACAGCCTCGCCGCTCGGCAGCAGGTCGAGGGGCTGATCAGGCAGGTCGGGCTCGGCGTTGACTTGGACGTCCTGGCCGAAGACCTGCCGACTGGATTCAAGCAGAGGGTAGAGATACTGAAGGCGCTCTTCAGGGGGGCCAAGGTCCTGATCCTGGACGAACCTACGGCGGTCCTGACGCCGCTGGAGTCAGAGGAGCTGTTCAGGTCCATCAGGCGCCTCACCCAGGGCGGGTCCACCGTGATCTTCATCACCCACAAGCTGAAGGAGGTGAAGGCGATCACCAACCGCATCACGGTGATGAGGAAAGGGAAGGTGGTCACCACCCTGGACACGAAGGACGCCACCTTCGACGCGATGGCCAACGCCATGGTCGGGAGGCAGATACAGAGGAAGTTCGACTTCGGCACGTATCAGCCAGGGGAAGTCCTGCTCGAAGTCAGGGACCTGACTGCCCTTTCGAGGCACAAGACGAAGGCCCTCAACGGGTGCAACATCTCCGTCAGGACAGGGGAGATAGTGGGGGTGGCGGGGGTCGAGGGGAACGGGCAGACGGAGCTGGTCGAATGCATCATGGGGATGATGAAGCCGACCTCCGGCTCGGTCGCCCTGAACGGGAGGCCCACCGCGGGGCTTTCGACCTCTGAAATCCTGAAGCTCTCGGTGGGTCACGTCCCCGAGGACCGGGCGCTCAACGGGCTCATACTCGACTTCTCGATAGCCGAAAACACCGTCCTGGGCGCGACCAAGAGCCCGGAGTTCTCCAGGAGGGGGCTGATGGTGCCTGGGAGGATCAGGGACTTCGCCCGCAGGATAGTCCAGTCGTTCAACGTCTCGACAGCGGGCATAGACGTGAAGGCCAGGAACCTTTCGGGGGGGAACCAGCAGAAGGTCATAGTCGGCAGGGAGCTTTCGGGGGAGCCCCACCTGCTGATCGCCCACCAGCCTACGAGGGGGCTGGATGTAGCCAGCACGGAGTACATCCAGACCCTCATCGTCAACGCCCGCAACTCCGGCAGGGGGGTCCTCCTTGTGAGCGCCGACTTCGACGAGATACTCGACCTGAGCGACAGGATAGCTGTCCTCTATGAAGGCAAGATCATCGGGGAACTCAAGAGAGGGGCTGGCATCGGGGAACTTGGGAAGCTGCTCGGGGGAGTAACCGGGGCGTGAGCGGCTCAGGGCACTCAGGCCCGAAGGGCGCCCTCAAGTCAGCAGTCCCTTCGATCGTCGCCCTGCTTCTTGGGCTGGCCGCTGCCTCGCTCCTGATGCTCCTCTTCGGCTCCAACCCCTTCAACGTGTTCTACGCCCTCTTCTCCGGCGCCCTCAGCACCCAGTTCGGCCAGTCCTCCGTGCTCACGTACATGGGCTCCTACTCCCTCCTCGCCCTTGCCTTCATCATACCCGGGAAGGCTGGAATCTGGAACGTCGGGGGGCAGGGACAGGCGATCCTTGGGGGAGTCACGGCTGCGATCGTCATCGTCTTCCTCCCCCTCCCCCCTGTGATCTGGCCCCTGGCCGCCGTCCTGGCCGGGTGCCTTGTGGGGGCGGGCTGGTCCGCCGTGTGCGGGCTCCTCGAGGCCTACAGGAACGCATCGGCCATAGTCACGACTATCATGCTGAACTTCGTCGCCGCATCCCTCGCGTCGTTCCTCCTGCTGAAGGTGATCACCGTCAAGGTCCCTTCCGCGTCGCAGAACAACTACGTCGTGTTCAACCAGGCTGCCACGATCCCCACCATACCATACTTCAACACCTCTGTCATGTTCGTGATAGCCATACTGGCTGCGGTCGGCGCTGCCTGGTTCCTGAGCAGGACGACCACAGGGTACGCCATCCGGGCGACCGGCCTCGGGACGATGCCGGCGGAGTCCAAGGGGATCCACACCAAGAGGACGAAGGTCCTGGCGATGGCCATCGGCGGGATGCTGGCCGGCCTCGCAGGCGCGGGAGACGTCATGAGCGTGGGACACGGCTGCTACCTGGTGGCCTGCTACCAGGAGGGGTTCGCCGGCGGGTGGTTCGGAGGTGAGGGGTTCGCCGGGATCGCGGTGGCGCTCGTCGCGGCCAGCAACCCCGTCGGCTCGATATTCTCCGCCATCTTCTTCGCCGTCCTCGCGTCAGGGACTGTGGCCGTCGGCCAGGAGATCTACGTCGTCTGGGCGATGCAGGGCATCATAATCCTCCTGATGGCCGCCCCGGAGCTTAGCAGGGGCATCCTCACGCTCGGAGGGAGGAAGAAGTGGATCTAACCTCCGTAATCCTCCTCGTGGTCTTCGGCCTCCAGTGGGCCATCCCGATCTCCATCGCGGCCGACGGGGAGCTGGTGACCGAGAAGTCCGGCGTCCTGAACATCGGGATCTACGGAGTGATGCTGATCGGAGGGTTCACAGCCGCGGTCGTGGACTACGAGACGGGGGCTTTCTTCGGACCGGCCTCCCCCTATGCCGGCCTCCTTGCGGGGATGGCAGCCGGGGCGGCAGTCAACCTCTTTCTGGCGCTCCTCTCCACCCGGCTGCACGTCGACCAGGTCATAGCTGGGATCGGGATCAACATCTTCGCCGTCGGCCTCACCTACGTCCTGCTCCAGAGGTTCTTCATCATAGACGGGACCCCGATCGCCAACTCCGTCGCGCCGCTCTTCACGATCGGAGGCCTGGCCCAGGGGATAGCTCCGAAGATCAGCCCTCTGATGGCCGTGATGTTCATCCTGCCGGTGCTCGTCTACCTCTTCCTGGGGAAGACCAAGCTCGGACTGCGCATCAGGGCGACCGGGGAGAACCCGAAGGCGGCCGAAGCCGCAGGGATCGACGTAGCGAAGACCAGGATCGCCGCGACCGCGCTCGGCGGCACCCTGCTCGGGCTCGGGGGCGCGTACCTCACGGTGGACTTCTTCAACTCCTTCGTCCCGGACCCGACAGGGACCCTCTTCCCGGGTTTCATCGCCCTCGCAGCCGTGATCGCCGGAGGGTGGAACCCGCTGTACGTCCTCGGGATGAGCATCCTCTTCGGGGGGAGCGTGGGGCTGCGCTTCGTGCTGATAGCCCCCGGAGGGACGGTCTACCTCACCTACCTCCTCCCATACATCGTGACCGTGGTCGTCCTCGGGATAGCGTCGAAGCGGCTGAGGCCCCCGGCCGCGCTGGCCCTTCCTTACAAGAAAGAGTAGCAGACCTGGTATATGTTTAAGTGCACAGGGAATCCGAGACCGAACAGAAAGTTTGTCCAAGAAGAGGAAGAGCCGAGGCCGCTCGAAGGGGGGGAAGGGGCGCAGCGACATCATCTACTGCAGCAACTGCGGGGCCAGCGTCCCCAGAGACAAGGCGAAGAAGGTGACGACACGGCTCAGCCTGGTGGAGCCCACCCTGGCCAGAGAGCTGCGTGCAGCCGGAGCCTACATAGCGGCCCCGACGACCACGAGGTACTACTGCGTGTCATGCGCGGTGCACTATGGCATCGTGAAGGTCAGAGCGAAGTCTGAGCGGCGCTCCTGGTAGACAGAACCAGAACCCAAAGAACCCGTGCCGGTATCAAGCGCGCTTTCTGACCCAACTTTCTCAACGGTCGACCGAACCTTCAGCTCATCTGCCGGCTAGTGCCAGTCCGACGCGCGCGAGCCTTGGCTTCGCGCCGAAGGAATCTTCTTCGTCAAGCAGACAGCGGCGACGCGCTGACCTGCCCCAGCGGAGAGCGGAGGACAGCGGGGCCCCTACCGAAAGACCCACTACGGGGCCAGGGGCCTATGAAGTCCCCGTATCGGTGGACCCGAGTATCACTATGTCATTGACGAACACGGGCGGGAGCGGCTCTCCCGTCGGCCAGGCGTTCGGGCAGCTCGGAGGGAGGCAGAGCGGCGACTTCGCGATCGCCTGCACAACGCCCCATCCCGCTGTCACCTTCCCGAAGACCGTGTAGTTCCCGTTCAGGCTCAGATTCGAGGTGCCGTTGGAGAGGTTGATGTAGAACTGCGTGTTGCCGCTGTTGACGTCCCCCGCTTGCCTGGCCAGTCCGAGGTACCCCTGATAGTTCCCCAGGTTCGGACAGCGGCTTACCTCGAGGGGGACGTTGTGGTCCGCCTGGAGGTCAGCGGTGGTCAGCCCAGTAGTGTTGGAGAATCCTTCCCCCCAGGACGACCTGGTGCTGTTGTACCCCCCTCTTGAATGGGGGTCGCCGGTCTGGATCACGAAGGGGGCCGGGGTGTCGATTATCCTGTGCCAGACCAGGCCGTCATAGAACCCCTGGCCGGCGAGGTTCACGAAGTTGGCCACAGTCTGGGGAGCGCAGGCAGGGAGGAGCTCGACGTAGATGGCCCCGTCCGTCGTGTCGATCCTCGCGTATATCGGCGGGGCCTGATACACGTATGTCCAGTAGGAGTACCACCCCACGGAGACGACGATGACTATCGCCACGACCACCGAGGCGACCTTCCCCCACGGTACCTTCTGCTTCTTCCGCCTCCCTGGCTTGTCGACCAAGAACCCGTCTTCGCTCAGGGGTGCGTAGAAATACGCTTCGGTCGGAGGCCGAAGAAGCTCCGGCCAGCTCAGCGAGGGACCCGACCCCCAGACACAGAAGACCGCAGTAAACGTCTAATAGTGTCGGAGCCGCGCATGCGCTCGGTCACTGGCAGTTTGCAATTTGACTTGGAGGGTGCTTGGGACCTCGCCACCACCGTAATCCTAGCGTTCGCACTCTACTTCGCCTATGGGCTATACGTCGCCTTCAAGGGCGGGAAGCTCCAGCGGGCACAGGCCGCATTCATGGGCGGTCTGGCAATACTGCTGACCGCCTTCGTCTTTCGGACCCTCTTCGACCTGGCGGGCGTCGACCCCGTAAACGTCTACGGCATATCCGTCAGAGACCTGGGGATCGTCTTCGGTGCTCTCTTCCTATGCTGGTCGGCATGGGAGCTTGGACGGTTCTGGAGGTCAGGTTGGCCCAGCCATCAGTAGACGGCCGCAAAGCGGGAAGGAAGCCGTCCGACAGGCTCGCCCGCTACGTGGAAGAGCTGTCAAAGCTCGAAGGGGAGTGCAGGGACAGCGGGGTGCCCTTCTCCGACGTGATCCTCCGGAGGCTAACCACTGCCATCGGGGCGCCTGCGGCCAAGGCGCTCTCGTACTATCTGGACAACCTGTCCAGACCGGCCCCAAGCTTCATCGTGGGAAGGCTTGAGGAAATCTTCGGCAACGGATGCATGGTCATCCTGGAGTCCCTCGTCACGCCCGAGCCCAAATCCGAGCGCAAGGGACCGGGCGGCGGACAGACGGGAGGGCGTCCCGCAGCCTACGGGGACCCGAGGCTGCTGGGCCGAGAAGGGCTAGACGGCCCTCTCCCCCTTGGGCGATTCGCGCCTGGCCCTGCATTGTCGGACCGGGGGCTGGCGCCCCCACACCTTGCCTTCCGGGGTGTCTCTTGCCTTGGCGGGCGAGCCGAGCCCAGCCCTGGTTCCCCTGCCACCTTCGGTCAGCCGGAGACTCTCTTGCGGGCCCACTCGTAGGTCTTCCCGAGCCCTTCGTCAAAGGGAGTCTTGGGACTCCAGCCGAGGACCCTGCGCGCCCTTCCGAGGTCAGGCTTCCTGTTCAGCGCCCCCTTCGGCTTGGACTGGTCGAACTTCATCTTGATGTCTTTCCCCGAGAGAGCGACGATCTTCCTGGCGGTCTCGAGGACCGTCACCTCCTCGGTCGAGCCGATGTTGACAGTGAGGTCCCCCTTCTTCTCCACGTGCGACCGGAGCGCGAACAAACCGTCCAGAGCGTCGTCGATGTAGACGAAGCACCGCCTCTGGCTCCCGTCCCCCCACACGACGAAGTCCTCCCTGGGATAGTTGACCGCCTTCCTGATCAGCGACCCGATCACCTGGCTCCTGTCTGGCTTGAGGTAGATGTTCATGCCATAGGCGTGGAAGATCCTCGCCACCCCGACCTTCACACCGGGCATCAGCGAAAGCTGCTTCTCAGCCACATACTTCGACCACCCGTACCCCCCTTCGGGGTTCACCTTCTCGTCTGAGTCCTCTTCCCTGAAGCTCACGTTCCCCCCCTGCTGCCTGTCGAAGGGGTACACGGAGACGCTCGAAGCGAAGATGACTGTGCCCACCCCGCCGTCAAGGCAGGCCCTCAACACGTTAGCGTCTATCACGAGGTTCGCCTGCATGGCCGCCAGCTCGCTCGCCGCCGAGCCGTGCAGGTACTCGACGCTCCCCACTTCGGCAGCGAAGTGGTACACGGTGTCTGCCCGCCGGAGAGACTTCAACGCGAACTCCCTGTCCTTCAGGTCCCCGACCACGACCTTCTGCCTCACCCCGAGGTCGCGGAGGTTCTGGAGGGAGCCTGCGGAGAAGTCGTCGATTATGGTCACCTCGTTGCCTTCGTCGATGAGCCTCCTTGCGATGTGGCTGCCGAGGAACCCCGCGCCCCCGGTCACCGCTACCCTCGTCATCGCGGAAAGTGCCTACCTCTCAACTGGCCTGCGGCCGCCGGGACCGCCTATTAATGTGGCTCGCCGTCCCGACCGTAAGAGCGGATCACCTCGGCGGTCCTCTCCACCCCGTCGTACCTTTCTGACACCGCGCGCAGCGCCTCCGCCCTGCTCCTGTATGACCGGTCCCCCAGGCATTCCCTGACGGCTTCGGCGAAGTTGGTGGGGGTGAGCCTCTCCGACCTGATCTGCCTCCCCAGCCCGAGACTCGAGAACTTCTCGGCGTTCCCTATCTGCTCCGGGTGGTTGTGGATGGGGACCAGCACCCCCGGCTTCCCCCTGTTGATGCACTGCCCGATGGTGCTGTGCCCGGCCCTCGCCACGACCAGGTCGGCGAGCTCGAACAGCTCGTCCTTGACGGGGCACCACTCATAGACCCATGCGCCGGAGGCGAGCCTCTCAGGGGTCGAGGAGCCGGCAGGGATCCCCATCGAGACGACCAGGTCGTGGTCCCTGGCCAGGTCGCCCGCAGACCTCAGGATGGTGTCCGCAAAGAGCCTCTTCGTCTCGTCGGGGCCGCTGATCTGACAGAAGACCAGAGGGCGGCGGAGTCCGAGGCGCTCCTTCACCTTCTCGATCGACGCCTTCCCGACCTTCGGGCGGGGGTCTGTGAACCCCACGAATTCGACCACCCCTGACACGTCCGCGGCCAGGAGGCTCGATTCCGCTATGGTGTAGGGGGGCGGGAGGTCTGTCATCAGCACCCTGTCGCTCAGCGACCAGAGGAGCCCCAGCGCATCCCCTGCGATCCTTTCGTAGACCCGCCCGACCTTCCCCCTGAACCTAGGAGGGAACGACACCAGGAACTGGTTGAGCATCGTGACGACCGGGTATGACTTCGCCTTGCCCGCAAGCACAGGGGAGAGCCTCGAGTCGGAGACCACGACCGACGGGTCGAACTTCTCGATGCTCCTGCGCTCGAAGGCGACCTGGCGGAGGAACGCGTTGAAGGTGAACGGGAACCGCGGCAGCACGTGCCAGGACGCGAACCCGCCCCCCTCCCACTGGATGTCCAGGGACGGGGACGCGAGCGTCGTCCTCCCTCCCCCCCTCGCCTTCAGGTAGCCGATCCCCTGGCCGAAGGAGGAGAACGCGGACTCGTATCCTTCCCCGAGCCTGCCTGCTATGTCAAGGGCGCGCGTGACGTGACCTATCCCCGACCCGAAGACTGCGAAATAGACTCTTGAACCCACGGTCGCGACTCCTGCCTCAGGAGGCGTGGCCGCCCTCGGCGACGCTATTAGTGTCTTGGCCCGCCGCGCAAGCCGGTCACCCTTCTTCATTGGCCTGTGAAGGGGGTTTGACCTCGAAACATACATAACTCAGGCCTCTCAAAGGGCCCCATAGGGAGGTTGGACCGTGGAAATCTGGCTCCTCCTTGAGGTCATCACGCTCGCCATAGGGGCGCCGGTGCTGGCCCTGGAGTACTACTGGGTGATACTCCTCGCCATGTCGATGAGGTACCCCAGGAACCTGGCGAAAGACGAGGCGAAGCTGGGGCGGTTCCCGCTCGTCTCCATCCTCATCGCGTCCTACAACGAAAAGTTCGTGATCCAGCGTTCGCTGGAGGCCATAAGGCAGCTCGACTACCCAAAGGACAGGATACAGGTCGTGGTCGCCGACGACTCCAACGACCAGACCACGAACATCATCGACGAGAAGCTCCGGGACCTCGCCAAGGCAGGCATAAGCGTGGTGGTGTCCAGAAGGCCCTCGAGGGAGTTCTTCAAATGCGGCGCGCTCAACAAGGCGATGGACCACGTCAGCGGCGAGTACGTCCTTCTCCTTGACGCAGACTCGGTAGTCTCCCCAGACGTCCTGACCAAGGGGATCGACGCCATCGAAAGGCACCCGAGGACCGCGTTCGTGTCCTACCGATACGGCCACTACAACAGGGACTACAACATGGTGACGAAGCTCTTCGCCCTTTCCCAGGACATCGGGGACACCCTCTCGAAGATGGGGGCCTACCACATCGACGCGCCCTTTTCGGCTCAGGGGGGACAGACGCTGGTGAGGACCAAGGACCTGAGGGAGGTGGGGATGTGGTCCAACCAGAGGATAGCGGACGACACGGACATATCGATCAAGATGTACCTCGCAGGGAAGAGGGGGATATACCTCAGCAACGTGAAGATAATGAGCGAGGACCCGTCGACCCTCGAGGCCTGGAAGAAGCAGGTCGGACGCACCTCCCAGGGGTGGTGGAGGTGCATCGCCAACTACTGGAGGACGATCCTGACCGCCCCTGGCATATCCGCGAGGAAGAAGGCCGGGCTCCTGCTCATGCTCATGGCTCCGTTCTCAAGCCTCAGCTGGATCGTAGTCACCTTCCTCTCGACGTTCAGCGTCCTGTTCAACTTCATCCCGCCGGTCTACTCGATCTTCAACAACCCGCTCTACGTGGCCATAGTCGCAGTCCCCTTCGCGATCTCGCTGGCGTCAGGGGCCTGGGCGCTGAAGGTCCAGGGGCTCATGACCGCCAGGAACGTGATACTGATCCCCATGCTCGGATACGCGTCAGGGGGGATGCTCGTCCTCGGTTCCATCGGCTTCTTCTACGGGGTCTTCGACCGCATGGGGTTCTTCCTGTACAGGACGCCGAAGTCCGGCTCAGAGAAAGAGATGACAAAGACCAGCTACTTCAGGCACCTGAGCAACGACCGCAACTCCATCGTCGAGCTTGTCCTGGGGGCCGCAGGCATACTGCTCGCCTGGCTGGTGTTCGTCCACGGCGTCTGGTTCCTCGCGCTCTCCATGTTCGGCTTCGGGCTGTTCACCCTGAAGTCGATGAACCTCTCCAGGCACTTCCCCGCCAGGGTGCGGGGGGTCCGGGTCAGGAGCGTGGCGACCGGCGGACCCGGCCTCGTCCAGGGCCAGGCGATGACCGCCCTCGCGCTGGGGCTGATGCTCACCGCCGACGGCGCCCACAGGCTCTTTATGCACTGAGGGCCCGCAGGGCCCTGTACGTCCTCTCGAGGAAAGTGTACAGCGCCAGGACCAGCACCACCGCGACCCCCCAGGCGACGAGCCCGAGGAGCGAGGATACGGCAAGGACCAGGAGGCGCTCGCTCCGCTCCCCCACCCCGACCCCAGACAGGGCGACCCCGAGGGCGTCTCCCTTCGCCCTGGTGTAGCTCACGAGCAGGCTCATCGCCAGAGCCACAAGCACGACGGCCGGGGCCGAGTACCCCCCGAGGAGGATCCCACCGAAGAGCGCTACCTCCGCGACGCGGTCCAGCGTGGAGTCGAGAAACGCCCCCCTCTTGGACGCCTTCCCTGTGACCTTGGCGACCGCTCCGTCGACGACGTCGAACCAGCCGGCGACGAGGACGAGCACCCCGCCGACAGCCTCCCCAGCGTACCCGGTCGTGGAGTATGAAGCTGCGGCTGCGAACGACACGGCCAGGCCGACCAGGGTCCATGCGGCCGGGGACGGACCGACCCTTGCGAACGCCGTGCCGACCGAGTTGAGGTACGACTGGAGCCGCGTCCTGAGCCTGTCGAGCACGTCGACCCCACCCCGGCCGTTTTTATATACAATGAGAGGAGGTAAGGGCGGTAACATTGGGGAAGGTGGACAAGGGGGTCTCATGCGGTGTATCCGGGTGCAAGAACCAGGCGCAGCGGTCCCTCAGCAGGGCCGAGATAGGAGGGAGCGGCCTGGACGTCGGCGGGGACGAGCGGAGGGTGTATCTCTGCCACGACCACTACAAGCAGTGGAAGAAGGCGACCAAGAAGTCCAGGACCATGGAAAGGTCGAGATGGTAGGCCTGGCTTGAAGATACTCCAGATGCACGCAGACTTCATAGAGTACACGCCCGTGAAGAAGGAGATCAGGGGGGCGGAAGAAATCGAGCCGAAGACGGTCAGGGAGGACGACATCGTGGTCCTATTCACCGCCTTCGAGAAGGGGGACGACCGGGAGCTCGCCAAGAAGGCGGTGGCCGAGTCGAAAGATTTCCTGGGGAAGCTCGGCACCAAGAGGGTCCTCCTCTACCCGTTCGCGCACCTGAGCCAGAGCCTCGCCGCTCCGTCCGACGCCCTGTCCCTCCTGCTAGAGATGGAGGGAGAGGCGAAAGATGCGGGCCTCGAGGTCCACAGGGCCCCATTCGGATGGACCAAGGCCCTGCAGATCAAGGTAAAGGGGCACCCGCTCGCCGAGATGTCCAGGAGCTACTCCCACGGGGGCCCCGGGGCGCAGGCGGTCGCGCCGAGGCCGAAGCGCGAGCTGTCCGAGTCGGAGGCGATGGCCCGGCTCAAGCGCAGCGACTACGTCAACCTCCCGGATGGAGACCACAGGGTGATAGGGGAGCGCCTCGACCTGTTCAGCTTCCAGGAGGTGTCTCCGGGCATGGTCTACCTCCACGAGAAGGGGCTGATGCTACGGAACATACTCGTCGGGTACCTGCGCAGTGAGCTGGCCAAGGGGGGGTATCAGGAGGTGAGCACCCCGAGCCTTGCGAACACCGCCCTCTGGCAGGTGAGCGGCCACTCCGCCCACTACAAGGACAACATGTTCCTGACCGCCCTGGGGGACGAGGAGATGGGTCTGAAGCCCATGAACTGCCCGTCCCACTTCCTGATTTACAAGACAAGAAAATGGAGTTTCCGCGAGCTCCCTGTGAGGTACGCGACCTTCGACCCCCTCTACAGGAACGAGCTGAGCGGGGTGGCGAGCGGGCTGTTCAGGGTGAAGTCCCTCAGCCAGGACGACGCCCACATAATCGCGACCGAGGACCAGGCCGAGGGGGAGCTGTCGAAGCTCCTCGAGCTGATGGAGAGGGTGTACAAGGTCTTCGGGCTCCAGTTCAAGGTGAAGATCTCCACCAGGCCAGACGACTCCATGGGGAGCGACGAGGAGTGGAAGAGGGCCACCGACACCCTGATCCAGGCGGTCGGGGCGAGGGGGTGGGCTTACGAGATAAAGGACAAGGAAGGCAACTTCTATTCCCCCAAGATAGACGTCGACATCAAGGACTCCCTCGGGAGGGAGTGGCAGTGCGGGACGTTCCAGCTCGACCTGCAGATGCCGAAGAGGTTCAAGCTCTCCTACGTCGGTTCGGACGGCAAGGAGCACACCCCTGTCGTCATCCACAGGACGATCCTCGGGTCCCTCGAGAGGTTCATGGGGGTCATGCTCGAGCACTACAGAGGGGTCCTCCCTGTTTGGCTCTCCCCCGTCCAGGCGCGCGTCATCCCGGTCTCCGACGAGCACCTGAAGTACGCCGGCAAGGTCCTCGACGCGCTGCTGAAGGGAGGGGTGAGGGCCGAAGGGGACTTCGCCAGCGGGACGATGGGCGCCAAGATCAGGGACGCCCAGCTCCAGAAGATACCGTACATGCTCGTGGTCGGGAAGAAGGAGGAGGACTCCCAGACTGTCGCTGTGAGGAAGCGCGGAGGGGAGCAGGCCCTCGGCGTGAAGGTGGACGACTTCTGCTCCAGCGTCGGCGACGAAGTCGCGTCCTTCAGATGATCAGGCTGCCGGGACCTGCTGCGTGACGCAGTGGATCGTCCCCAGGCCGTGCACCAGCGCCCTGCAGTCGATCCCGACGACCTCCCTCGCAGGGAATGCTCCTTCGAGGATCCTGAGCGCGGCCCGGTCGGTGTCTCCGCCGAAGACCGGCACCAGGACTGCGCGGTTCCCGACATAGAAGTTCAGGTGGCTGGCCGGGAGCCTGCCGTCGTCTGCCCTCAGCTCCATGGGCATGGGGACTTCGGTCACTTCGAGGTCCCTCCCGCCTTGGACCTCCGCCCGGGCCAGCAGCGAGAGGTTCTCCTTCAGGGCCCCATGATTCGCGTCCGAGCCCCTCCTCTCCACGGCTGCGACCACGCTCCTCGGCCCGACGAACCTGGCGATATCATCAACGTGCCCGTCTGTGTCGTCCCCCTCGATCCCTCGCCCTAGCCAGACCACGCTGCCCGCGCCGAGATAGTCGGCGAGCGCCCGTTCCGCCCCCTTCCTCCCGAGCCCGGGGTTCCTGTTCGGATTGAGGAGGCACTGCTCGGTGGTCAGGGCCGCCCCTGCCCCGTTGACATCCACAGACCCCCCCTCGAGTACGACGTCCGGCCTGAAGACCCTGAGCCCGGTCGCCTCTGCGACCCTGCGACCTGCCTCGTCGTCCGGGAGCAGGTCCTCGTACTTGTCCCCCCAGGCGTTGAACGACCACTTCACCACAGCCCGGTCCCTTCCCTTCACGTAGATGGGGAGGTAGTCTCTCGTCCAGACGTCGACCGTCTTGATCCGGTAGAACGAGACGCGTCCCCCCTTCTTGAGCATCGACGACACCCTGGACTCTGACTTCTCGTCGTCGACGAGGACCCTCACTTCCTCCGCCGCCCCGAGCGACTCCACCATCCTGACGTAGGCCGCCTCCACCTTCGGGAGGATCTGCTGCGGGAAGGTGTCGGGGTCCTTGGGCCAGGATATCCAGGTCGCCTCGTGCCTCTCCCACTCGGCCGGCATCCTGTACCCCAGGGAACGCGGTGTCTCCGACCCCATTCACCGTCTGGTTATCGCAGAGTATGCTCCCTTCTGCCTGTTCCGCATGAACCCCCAGCCGTCCTCCACGGTCCTCCCCAGGCCGAGGTCCACGTCCACCACATGGGTCCCCTCCTGGTCCCCGGCCCTGAACAGGACCTTCCCGAACTGGTCGCAGACGAACGAGCCCCCCCAGAAGGTCGTCTTCCCCTCGGTCCCGACCCTGTTGACCGCGCAGACCACGAC
This sequence comes from Nitrososphaerota archaeon, assembly GCA_029784825.1. The sequence continues at coordinate 34,425 of JAFMAU010000014.1, forward strand.
GCTGTTGGCTATCGCATGCCCCACCTGGACCGCCTCCCATGCCAGCTTCCAGTCCCCTTCGACCGGCTCGATCCCCTCGACCCAGCCGATCGCGGTCGGGTAGAACAGCATCTCGGCGCCCATGAGGCGCTCCGCCCTGGCGGCCTCCGGGTACCACTGGTCGAAGCAGACGAGCGTCCCTATGCGCCCGGCGGCCGTCTTCGCCACTGCGAACTTCGACCCGGGGCTGAAGTAGTCCTGCTCGTAGTAGTGCTCGTCCTGAGGGATGTGCACCTTCCTGTACTTGGAGACGAGCCTCCCTTTGTCATCGAAGACCGGGCAGGTGTTGTACCTCGACCGACCCTGCTTTTCGTAGATCGTCCCGCCGACGAGGACCACCCTGTTCCGCCTCGCCGCCTCCGAAAGCGCCCTGCTCGTCCCCCCTGGTATCAGCTCGGGGGGCTGCCTGGCAGTCCTCGAGGCCGGGAAATACCTCGCTGTGAAGAGCTCCGGGAGGCAGACTATCCCCGCCCCCATCTTCGCCGCCTCTCCCACCGAAGCGAGGGCCTTCTCCAGGTTCCTGCCGCTGTCCGGCCCCATCGACATCTGGACGAGCCCGATCCTTGCCTTCCTTTCCTCCATCTGTCCAGCCCGCGTTCCGAGGATATTCAAACTAGACGCGCTTTGCGACCGGCTGCTGGATCAGGAAACCTGACCCCGGCCCCCTGACGTCCATCACCGAAGTGTAATACTCTCTCGCCGGCCCGACCAGGCTGTACCCTGCCTTCAGGAGCCCCTCGAGGAACGGCCCATACGTCCTTCCGAACTCCTCCGGCGGTCCCGGGTGCCGGGTCTCCGCGACCTGGACCTCGCCCAGCTCCTTCATCTTGACCTCCCCTTCAGGCTGGAACTGCCTCCGCACGGGGATGCACGCCTCGCTCCTCAGCTCGGCCTCCGGGGTCTCCGAGGGGTTGTCGTAGTAGAGGCAGAACGGGTACCCGGCCTGCTCGACCCCCTTCGAGTCGATCCAGCTCTTCAGCTCCTGCATCTCCACTCCCACCCTTGAGTACGACCCTCTCCTCTCGACCGCTGCGACGACGAGCTTGGGCGCGGTCAGAAACCTGACCTCGGGGTAGGCCATCGGCTTCTCGTTGGACCGCCGACATGATATAGAGATATCGGGACCCGAAAACGTTTTTCCAGACTGGTCGCCCGGCAGCCAGCGTTTGTTCCAGCCTTCGCTCATCGGCGCAGCCGTCTACGCAGTCAATTCTACTGCCACGACCTCTCCCCCAGCGGGGAAGCCTCTCTGGCTAGTCGCGGCCGAGGTGACTGCTGCCCTGGTGGGCATAACGGTCGCAGGGACGCTCTTCTCCAGGCTCATCAGGGGGGTCGCGCTCCGCGCCGGGGCTTCGAAGGCCGTGGCGTCGTCTGTGACGCAGTGGATGGGGGTCCTGATTCTCATCGCCGACGTCGGCGCCTTCACCACCCTCACGGGGCTCTCCTCCGAGCTCACGGCCCTCACGCTGTCGGGCATCGCGGGGCTCGCCGTGTCGCTCGCCCTCCAGAGCACGATATCCAACGTGATATCCGGGGTGCTCCTGATCCGGGACGGGTTCCTCAGGCTGGGGGACGACCTCCAGTACGGAGGCCCGGGCGGGCTGAGGGGGGAGGTGGTGAAGCTGTCCCTGCGGACGACCTGGATTAGGACCCAGGACGGAGTGATAGCCGTGGTAGGGAACAGCACCCTCTCGGCCGGTCCGATACTGAACTACTCCGCGAGGGCCAGGCTGGAGAAGAAGCTGGAGGTCTAGCTCCCCCAGAACAGGTCCAGGGTGGTCGCTCCCATTATCTCGTCGAAGGAGAAGTCCAGGGCGTCGAGGAGCTGGTCGAACATGGAGTGCGCGTACTCGATGTACTTGTCCGCGTCCACTTCCTCCGCCCTCGCCAGCTCGGCCGGCTTGACGTAGGGGGGGCTCTTCGTCTTGACGTAGGCGATTATCTCTCCGGCCTTGATCTCCTTCCCCTTCTCCTCCAGCTGCATCGCCGCCCTGACGTGCTGGGGGGTGGTCCCGTTGTACTTGGCCGTGGGCTTGCCCATCATCACGGTGAATGCGAGGTCAGAGACCGGCACCTTCTTCCCCTTCAGGTCGGAGACCATCTTCGTAAGGAGTTCCCTTGTGCTCGCCCTGGCCCTTTCGAAGTCTTCCGGGGTCTTCACCGAGCTGAGAACCTCCAGCGTCTCATAGAACCTCCTCTTGAGATATTCGGGGGTCTGGCTGTTGTGCAGGAGCGTGGGCAGGTCTCCCGCGACAAATCGTTCTAGCCCGGGAACGGAGAAGTCGTACATCTTGCGCGGGCCGCTCACCCTTTTTACCTCCACGACTTCGTCGTAAGTGACGTCCTGAGAGCTTATCATCCGGTATATCTTCGCAAGCTCGCGCTTCTCGGGCTGGTCGGCCAGTCTCCAAAGTCGACTGACCGTGTCCTTGTAGGATTGGAGTAGCATGACATCGTAGCTCCTTTCGTCGTGGAAGTTGAGGTTCCGGATGTTCTTCTTGCCGACTCTCGAGAGAATCGCGTGTTCGACCGAGATTAGTCCGTTTGTCCTAAGAGGGAGTAGCTCCTTGTTTCGCGGCATTGTTGCGGGGGCGCTCCGGAACCGGGCCTGAAGGAAGCCAACGTCGGTGAGGAATCGCAGCCTACTGGATGTCCCAACCACACTGAGCACGTGGTAGTGTCGTCTGTATTTCCTGTTGTATTGCCTCCTAATCCTGCAGTCGATGTCAAAGTAAGACAGAAGGTGCGCCACCTGGACGAGCAGCTCTCTGTTCCTTGAGGCTGCGTTGATTCTCCTGCTATTCGAGTATCCGTCTCCTGAAAAATAACCCTGCAGGAACGCCCTGACCACCTGCCTTTCGCAGCCGAAAATGAACTCTGGAACCCTCTTTGAGTCGCTATCGCTTCCGCATACCCTCCTAAAGAACTCGTTGTATAGAGTGGGAAGGTAGAAGCTCTTCGCTCGACTCTCTGTAGATATGACGCGCATGTCCCATCCGAATACCGCCTTCCAGGATTCCAGTACTGCCTTGCACACCTCTTTGTTCACTGTCGAATCCTGGATGATGACGTCGTTGCGCTGCTCGCTCTTCGACGAAGAGGACCCTTCCGCAACGTATATCCCCAGAAGGCGACCAAGATCCTCTGTCACGGCGACGTGCCTGGGCATTGGAGTGCCGGCAGTCGAGTGCGCTCTTGCCGGGAAGAGCAAATTGCCCCTTGCTACGCTTGGCGAGGTGAGGTATTCTGCAACATTAAGTGTCAGGGGCTCAGTCGGAGGAGGGACGAATCTGGCTCCTACGAGCACGTCTCCCTGGGTCATCTTTCTGGTTTCCCTTGTCCTCAGGTTTCCAAAATTGTCCATCATGTAGACGCTGTGGTCCCCTGACAGTCTCAACACCCTTCCCTTGCCAGTGGACACTTCGTACACGTCGTCGACCTGATGCTTCATGGCGTCGGAGATTGGAACCCATACACTTGTCAGATGGTCGGTGACCGAAACCACCTCCACCTTCTTGCCAAGATGGAATTCTCGATACGTCTCGGCCACGGTGGTTAACTTCTGTCTGCCGTCCACTCGGGCCAGGATCGGAGTCAGGCCGTCCACCGACTTCTTACCGGTCAGCCCCTTTATGTCGACCGTCCCGTCGGGAAAGACTCCAAAATAGTTCTTCTTCCGGCTGCTGAAAGCGACGTACCTGTACACCTTGTCCAGGTCCAGTTCGACCCCGAGGTCGGAGTCCGCCCAGCGAGTGACGGTCGCTATTTGCTCCTTGCTTGGGTTCTGAAGGTAGACGGAGTCCGTGTCGGAATAGAGGACGTTTATGCCGAGCTCGTTGCATTTGGCGATCGTCCGAGTTATCGCATCCCGTCCAAGAGCAGCGGTGGCTTCTGCAACAGGTAAGCAGTAAAAGGCGAAAGACTCGAATCCAAAGGAACCATAGGAGCCGTTGAGGTACACCTTCAGACTCTGAGAGACAACGCCGTAGAGTTCTCTGTCCTGTTTCGAGAGAGTGGGGTCCCTTGCGAGGTGCTTGTAATGGCCTACCCTGAGGTCACGCAGCGACCCGATTACAAGACTCGTTATTCCCTTCTTCTTTGTGCACTCCCACGAGTCAGTGTCGGGTATGCGGTTCACTCTGCACTCCGGGTGAGGGCAGTTCACGGTCTCGTACGACAGGTTGTGGACTTTCATCAACGAGGGGTACAGGCTCGCAAAGTCGAGGACGGAGACGTCGAAGTAGACCCCCGGCTTGGGATCGATTACCAGCCCTCCTTTGTACTTCTTCCCCTTGATTATCGCCTTTGACGAAGCCCCTCCCTTCTCGGCCAGTTCGTCCTGCCTCGGGATCAGGGCACCTACCCTTCTGTGTTCGTAGAACAGCATGCTTCTTATCCAGTTTGAGATACCCAGCCTCGAGACGTCGTTCATGGGCATCTTCCCGATTCTGGAAATCATCAGGAGCAGCTTCATGACGAGGGAGTCGCTCATGCTCGTGAACTCGTATGTGAGCTGCGAGTCATTGAGGCAGTACTCTGCGAGCTTTGAGAGAGGAAGGTCTCCTATCTCCCCTTCGAACTCGATCTTCGACTTTCCCAGCAGCACTTCGGCCACGCCACCAAGTGTGTGCTCGGTGTAGCGGTTGTTGAAAGCGTAGACCTGTATGGACCTGTTCCTGAAGAACTGATACAGATCGATGTGGATCCCGTGTTTCAGCGACGCGGCGACGCGTTCAAGTTGGATGGGGTCTTCGTCTTCTCGTATCCCGACCTTTTCGGCTCGATGCTGCAAATAGCGCAGGTCGAAGTCGTCTCCGTTGAAAGTCAGTACGACTGGATAGTCCATGACCTTGGAAAGAACTGCCCTTAGGAGGTCTTCCTCCTTCTCGAATATTTCGTAGGCGAACGAGTGGTTGCCGAAATCGCCCACAGCCCTCTTTCCTTTGAGGAGGTACACCACCTTCTCCTCTTCATTGAAGAAGGAGACCGCAATGACCTCCCTTACCGGGTTCTCAACGTCTGGGAGCCTTCCTGCCTCGTTGTCGACTTCGATGTCCAGGGCGATCCGTCTGAAGTTTGCAAGTGGTTCACTGAGAAGTCGGGCCCACTCTGACAGATAGGGCTTGAACTCAGCGACGCTTGTTCTCAAGATCTCGTCAAGCGAATGCCCGACCCTTTCGGGCATTTCGTGCCCGACAGGAATCACTTTGCCCTGGGACACCTTGTAGTACGTCCCCATCTTCAGTCCCCTGTCATAGGCGAAGTTCTCGTAGTACTTGATGTCCGCCTCCCAGGCTCTGATCTGGTCCCTGATGCTGTCGTTCCCTCCCCCGATCGCGAGGGGGTCCGTGGTGACTATCTTCCTCAGGGTCGTCCTGGTGTCGTTGAGGAGGTCGAGCTTCTCTTCCTCCACTATCTCTATCACGTCCTTCCGTTTACTCACCTCTCCCAGCTCCTCCATCGGGAGCCGGGTGAAGCAGTAAGGGCGATGGCCGGTGTTGTCCTCCCAGAGCCAGAACCTCCCGGCCCTCTGGTCGTAGAACTTCAGCACCGCCTTCCTCTTGTCACCGTCGTACGTCGCAGACGCCAGGAGGGACTCGCCGATCTCGCTCGCCGGCTTCGTCAGGTCCGCCAGCTTCGCCCTCAGGGTGACTGGGTTAACGTAGGATTGGGCGGACATCGGAAGGTCGGTCATCTGCCGGCTCTTCGGCAAATAAGGATATGCGGCAGCAGGACATGCGGACGACTTATATCGAGTAGCAATCGCGGCCTCCGAGAATGTCGTCCGTCCTGGGCTCGCTGAGGGCGAACTCCGCGTATGCCTACATCGCGGTGGGGGTCGTCTGGCTTGCCGTAGCAGCACTCGCGGGGTCGGCTCTCATCCTCTGGCCTGTCCTCGCCTGCATCCTCGGTGGGGTCCAGCTCCGCCTCTGGCCGACGCGGAGGCTGACCTGGGCGTGGGCTGTCTCCACAGCCGCCCTCGGCTTCCTGGTCTCAGCGTACCAGGTGTACGCCTGGCTCCCGTTCCTGGCCGGCGCCTTCTCTTCTGTCGCAGCTGCAGCTTCTGCGCTGTTCGCGGTCCTGGCGATTCTCCACGTCTTCCTCTTCTACGCGGGCTCCCGGCCGCCTCGAGCCGAAGAAAGCAAGGACTGACATGTCCTTCATCCCAATCAACCGCCCCATCCTCGGCCCGGAGGAGAGGGCGGCGGTCGACGAGGTCATAGCGAGCGGGAGGCTCACCGACGCCTCTTACGAGGGGGGGAAGCACGTCAGGGCCTTCGAGGGGAAGGTCAGGTCGCTTACCGGCGCCAGGCACGTGGTCGCCGTCAACTCTGGGACCGCAGCCCTCCACTCCGTGCTGATGGCGCTCGGGGTCGGGGCCGGGGACGAGGTCATCATACCGTCGTTCACCTTCGTGGCGACTGCCAACGTGGTCCTCGCAAGCGGGGCCAAGCCGGTCTTCGTGGACACGAAGGACGACTACAACATGCGCCCGGAGGAGTTCAGGAGGGCAGTCACGCGGAGGACGAAGGCGGTGATCCCGGTCCACGTTTTCGGGTACCCGGCCGACATGGACGAGATCCGGGAGATAGCCCAGGCGAAGTCCGTCAGGGTGGTCGAGGACGCGGCCGAGTCCATGGGGGCGGCGTACAAGGGGACCCAGACAGGCAGGCTCTCCGACGCCGGGTGCTTCAGCATGTATGCCACGAAGGTTGTCACCGCAGGTGAGGGGGGAGCGGTGTCGACCGACGACGACGAGCTAGCCGACAAGCTGAGGCTGGTCAGGAACCACGGGATGGTGCACCACAACGACTCGCGGCACCTCGGCTTCAACTACAGGCTCCCGGAGCTCGGGGCTGCCGTGGCCTCGGTCCAGATGGACAAGCTCCCTGGGTTCCTGGACGCCAGGTCAAGGAACGCGAGGCTCCTCACGGAGAGGGTAGCGCATCTCAGGGGGGTCTCGTTCACCCAGGAGTCTCCCGACAGGACGCACGTCTACTACTTGTACACTCTCCGCCTGAGCAAGAACAGGGACAGGGTGCTGAAGCAGCTCAACGGGGCCGGTGTCGGCGCCGCGGTGTACTTCCAGATACCCGCGCACAAGACCCAGCTCTACTCCAAGCTCGGCTACGGCAGGAAGGCGCTTAGGAACACGGAGAGCGCCTCGAAGCACGTCCTGTCGCTCCCTGTTCACCCTGCAGTGAGCGAGTCTGACATCGAGAGGGTCGCGGACGAGTTCTCAAAGTCCGCGAAGGCCAACCTGTAGGGCCATGCACGCGGGAACCGGCGGGAGAAGGGGTCCAGGATGAGGAAGGCGCTGATATCGCTGATGTGCCACCCCGAGAGGTCGCCGAAGCTCGAAGTTCCTCCGGGGGACGGGTATGAAGCATTCGTGAACCGGACCCCCAACTACGCGGCCGCCTACAGGACTGCGATCGGCATGGCGCTGGAGAAGGGCATGGACCTGGTCACCGCAGACTCGGACGGATACCACCCGGCGAGCGAGATAGTGAAGCTGGCGACCGGGGAGTACTACGAGGGAGGGGAGGCCCTCGTCCTCCCGTACAGGACCAACCTCGGGTTCCAGTCGAAGCTCTTCTCCTACTTCTTTTCACTGGTCGAACGAAGGCGCATCAGGGATGCCACCGGAGGTCTCTGCAGGTTCTCCTACGACCTCATGCGCTCGCTCCCTTCGCTGGCGCCCGAAGACATGACTGTGCACGTCGAGATCCTGAAGCACGCGCTGAAGTCCGGCGCCAAGATCGTCCAGTACGGATACCTCTCCGGAGCCAATGAAAGGGCGGAGTCGAGGAGGACGTCCCACTACCAGCTCAAACTGCTCAAGGCCGCGTTTTCCACAGACTGATCCCAGCGGGAAAGGCAAAAATACGAGGGCAGTCGGGCGAAATTCAGTTGAGTCTGGAAACACCGCCGTCGCCACCTGCTGCCCCGAAGGAGCAGCCTGCGAAGGTCTTCGCAGGCGCAGTCTACGAATGCGTCCGATGCGGGACGAGGACCACCCAGGAAGAGCTCTCGAGGCTCCCAGAGGTGAAGTGCATCTGCGGGTACCGCGTGTTCAGGAAGGCGAGGCCGGCCGTGGTCAAGCAGATCAAGGCGATCTAGGCCCGGAACGTCTGACTTCGTCGATTGCATATCCTCGGTTCACAGTTTATTTACTCGTTTCATTCGGCCGTTCCAATTCCTATGCATCTCATGCAGAGTAAGAATCGTGCGGCAATCCTCGGGTATGGGGCCTACATCCCCTACTACAGGCTCCCGACCACCGAGATAGCCAGGGTCTGGAAGGGAGGCGGTTCAGGCCCCAACGTTGAGACCGCTGTGGCAGGCGGGGACGAAGACACTGTGACCATGGCGATAGAGGCTTCCAGGCAGGCGATGAAGATGGCCGGGGTGGACAGCCTCGGCGCGGTCTTCGTCGGCACCGAGTCGAAGCCCTACGCCGTCAAGCCCACGAGCACCATAGTCGCGCAGGCCCTGGGACAGCACCACACCCTGGCGGCGGACCTCGAGTTCGCCTGCAAGGCAGGGACGGAGGCGATGCAGGTGGTCACCGGCCTGGTCGGCTCCGGGATGATAGAAGCAGGGCTGGCGGTCGGCATGGACACAGCACAGGGGAGGCCGGGGGACGACCTCGAGTACACAGCGGCCAGCGGAGGGGCCGCCTACGTCATCGGCGGTCGCGACAAGTCCGCATTGGCCGTGATCGACTGCAGCACGTCGTTCGTCTCCGACACCGGGGACTTCTGGCGGCGCTCGAACGAGAGGTATCCGCGCCACCTTTCGAGGTTCACCGGGGAGCCGGCGTACTTCTTCCACATCGAGAACTCGGTGAACACGCTGTTCAAGGAGACAGGGCACAAGGCGTCGGACTTCAGGTACGCGGTGTTCCACCAGCCCAACCCCAGGTTCCCGGTCGAGGTCGCGACTCGGCTGGGGTTCACCATGGAGCAGATCAAGACCGGCCTGCTGAACCCGCTCATCGGGAACACCTACGCCGGCAGCTCCCCGATAGGGCTGGCCGCGGTCCTGGACGAGGCGAAGCCCGGAGACAAGATACTCCTGGCGAGCTTCGGGTCAGGGGCCGGGTCGGACGCGTTCTGCATAGAGGTCCTCGAGGGGATAAAGAGGACCAGGGGGGTCAACCCGACGGTGAAGTCGATGCTGGAGAGGAGCACCAAGATCGACTACTCGACCTACACAAAGTTCAGGGACAAGCTCCGGAAGTAGATTGAAGTCCAAAGTGTACGTGACGTCCGCAGGGATCGTCCCTGTGGCGGACCACTGGGGGAAGTCCATCGAGGACCTCGCGTTCGAGGCGGCCCACGCGGCCCTCAGAGGCTCTCCCAAGAAGAAGCCTGACCAGATCATAGTGGGGAACATGTTCAGCGCAGTCGGCGAGATCGG
>JAFMAU010000150.1 GCA_029784825.1 Nitrososphaerota archaeon
TGTTGTATGTGTGGCTGCAGTTGTGCGAGGTGCTGTTCAACTCGCTGAGGAAGATTGCTCCGGAGGGGCCGGTGTCGAAATTCTGGGCGTACACCTTGACCTGACTGGCGCCCCCGCCAGAGAATATAGCACCGAAGAGAAGTATCAGTATGATTGGGAAGACGAGGGTGAAGAAGAAACCCTCTCTGCTCCTGAGGTTACCTCTGGCGTAGACTTTCAACTCCGCAACCATCCTCCTGCCGCTGAACGCCACTTCTAGTCGCCCCCCTTCTCCTCGGCGCCCGACTCGCCTACCAGGCGCAAGAAGACGTCTTCGAGCCTGTCCCGCCTCACTGTCAGGTCGTCCCATTCGGCTCCGGACTCCTCTATGGCCCCTAGGGCCACCAACGCATCGTTCTTGTCCCTGAGGAAGATGGTGACCGCACTCCCGTCCCCCTTGACTTCCAGCCTGGTGTTGTCTTTCAGGTACCTGAGGAGGTCGTCCTTTGCCCTGACGGTCATCCTCTGACCGGATCCGAACTTGGACTCGATATCCGCGGTAGTCCCCATGGCGACTATCCGGCCATGGTCCATGATTGCGACCCGGTCAGCCAACATCTCCGCTTCTTCAAGATAGTGGGTGGTGAGCATCACCGTCCTGCCTTCTGCCTTGAGCTTCCTGACTACCTCCCAGACCGCCCTGCGGGCCTGAGGGTCCAGCCCGGTGGTCGGCTCGTCGAGGAAGACCACCTGGGGGTCGTTGACTAGTGAAAGCGCCATCCCGAGCTTCTGCTTTTGGCCGCCTGAGAGGTTCTGGAACCAGATGTTGGCGGCTTCGTCTAGTATCACCCTCTTCAACAGCTCGTCAGGGTCGACCTTTGCCCCGAAGAGGGTCGCGTAGTACGCCACGGCCTCCCTGGGGGTCGGGTAGTCGAGGAACTTGAAGCCCTGCGGAATGACCCCGATCATCTTGTGCAGCTCGTAGCCTGACGCCCAGGGGTCCAGCCCGAGGACCTTGGCAGCCCCGTGATCCTTCTCTCTGAGTCCTTCCAGGATCTCTATGGTGGTTGTCTTTCCGGCCCCGTTGGGACCAAGCAGAGAGAAGACCTCCCCCTTGTTCACCGAAAAGGAGATGCCGTCGACGGCCTGGAGGTCGCCGTACCTCTTCTTGAGCCCGTCAACCTCTATGGCAGACATTCGCGGCGGGGCACTTGTCGTGGATATTTACGCTGTTGGCGTCAGGTTGTCGGGGGAGGCACCCATCTGGGGCCCCGCCCCCAGAATCGACCGCCGAATATGAGCATGGCGATGCCCCCCAGGACGAGGATGATGCCAATGATCACCGCGAGGAGCTCAAGGATAACCACGATGATGCTGATCAAGAAGCTGCCGAGGAGGATCAGTATGAGGGCACCGGCGACCACCATCAGGGCCCCTGCTATCTGGGACTGGCGCATGTGGGCAAGGGTGGCGGCCGCGTTATTTATCCTGACGAACGGGCTCCGGCCGGAGACGGCAACGGCTTACGATACCGCTCCTCGAGGAACTGCTTCGCCGAGATGCTCCCTTCGGTCGGGAGCCCTGCTTCGGCCCAATCTTTCATTCCGCCTTCGTAGGCCATCACGTTGAACCCCTTCGATTCGAGAAGCTCCGCTGCCGCCCTGGAGGCACCGCATTCGTAGCTGGAGCAGTGGACGACTATCTCCCTTGAGGGGTCGAGCTCGCGCCACCTCCCTCCCTCCAACTCGTTACGCGGGATCGAGATTGAGCCCGTGATGTGTATCTTCTCGTAGGCCACGGCCGCGAGGACATTGACTATGGTGATGCCCGGAGCGCCGAGTTTCGAGGCGAGCTCATCCCTGCCGATCGTGTTCACGCCGTGGGTTCCTTCGCCACAGACGGGTTAAAGGTTCGCGAGCAGCGTAGTCCCCACACTCCGTTAATAGCACCCCGAGGGCAAGACCAGGGGATGAAGGTCGGAATAATTGGCGCTCCGGTTGACCTGGGGCAGCAGAGGCGGGGCGTGGACATGGGGCCGAGTGCCATCAGGATTGCGAAGCTCGAGGAAAGCCTTGTTGCGCTGGGCCACGCGGTCAGGGACTTCGGTAACATCCCCTCGGCTGACATGGCCACCGCGAAAGTGGGAGACGAGAGCGCAAGGTATCTCACGGATGTCGTCCGGCAATGCGAGGCGATCGCAGGGAAGGTCTCCGAGGCGGTCCGCCTTGGCTATTTTCCGCTGGTCCTCGGTGGGGACCAGAGCGCGTCGATTGGGGCCCTCGCCGGGCTCGCCCGCTCGGACCCGCGTCAGGGTATCATCTGGCTCGACGCCCATGGCGACTTCAACACGGTGAAGACCACGCCAAGCGGTAACATCCACGGCATGGCGCTCGCCGCGATACTCGGTTACGGCCACCCGAAGCTGTCAAAGCTGGGCGGGGTCTCCCCGAAGGCCGTCGAAAAGAACACCGTGCTGATAGGCGGGAGGAGCTTCGACCCCGAGGAAGCACGCGCCATCTCAAAGTCCAAGATAACGGTCTTCACCATGAAAGACGTCGATGAACTCGGGATGAAGAAGGTGATCAGCGAGGCGACCAAGATAGCAGGATCAGGCGTCGACAACGTCCATCTGAGCTTCGACGTTGACGTCGTGGACCCCAGGGAAGCCCCAGGGACAGGAACCCCCGTGAGGGGAGGGATCACCTACAGAGAGGCCCACCTCGCCATGGAGATGCTCTCCGACTCGGTGGAGGTCACGTCGGCAGAGTTCGTGGAAGTGAACCCCATACTCGATACATCGAACCACACCGCCGAGCTCGCAGTTGAGCTCGCGCTCTCCCTTTTCGGAAAGAGGATAATCCCATGAGGCGCGTCAGGGCGCCAGCCCCGAGGGCCCAGGGCAGTTTATAACGCCGAGTCGAAGGGCGTGCGAAAGATGCAATCACAACCAGCGGGCGCCA
>JAFMAU010000151.1 GCA_029784825.1 Nitrososphaerota archaeon
AGGAGGCCGAGACGATCTACCCTCTGACCCCGAGGGACCACGTCCTCCTGGGCCTGAGGATGCGCGGGATAGAGAAGGAGGAGGCGGCGAAGAGGGCGCGTGAGGCGCTGGAGGACCTCGAGCTGACGGAGGTGGCGGACATGAACTCGGACTGGCTGTCCGGGGGGCTCAAGCAGAGGGTGATAGTCGCCATGGTCGTGAGGACCGACGCCGACCTGGTCTTCCTGGACGAGCCCACCATCGGCCTGGACCCGGTGAACCGCCGGAGGGTGTGGGACCAGCTGACCCGCCTGAAGAGGACCGGGAAGACCATCATCCTCACGACGCACTACATGGACGAGGCCGAGGCGCTCTCAGACAGCCTGGTGATCATCAACAAGGGGAAGGTCATGGCCGCGGGGACCCCCCGGACCGTGAAGGCGGCGGTCACGAGCAGGACTACCAGGGTGGACGTCTTCGACAGGTTCGACAGGAGCGAGCTGGGCGCCTTCGGGCACGTGGTGACGATAGCGGGGCGGTACAGGGTCCTCACCGACGCGTCCGGGGCGAGGAAGCTCGGCGACGAGGCGGTGGCCCGTAACGCGAGCATCGCGATAAGCCCGGTCACCCTTGACGACGTGTTCGTGGACATAGTAGGAGAAGCGGAGAGGGAGGAAGAGAATGGGAGCTAGGAAGACCCTGAGGTCCCTCTGGGCGATAATGTACTACCTGGGGTTCACCCCGATGGTCAGGAACCCGCTCTTCATGGCGTTCGTGTTCTCGACGCCGTTCACCCTGCTCTTCATACTGTTCGTGGCGAGCAACGGGACGGCCCTACCCTACGGGCTGGCGGGCGCCCTGACCATGATAACCACCGAGCTGGGGCTCTTCGTCGGTACGGACCTGGCCTCCTACAAGCTGCAGAACAGGTTCCAGGACATGGTGGTCGCGTCTCCGGTGTCCCCGCTGATCTACATGTTCGGCGTCGCCCTCTCCGAGCTGATCTTTGGGGCCCCCGCGCTGATCATACTTTTCGGGCTGATTGCCGGCCAGGGGGCGTCGCTGGCTGCGCTGGTCTCATGCCTCGGAGTGGTGATACTTCTCTGGGTGACCACCACCAGCCTCGGCTTCTTCTTCTCGGCTTACGCCCCGAACACCCAGAACGCGTTCATAATCAACGGGTTCATCACCACCATGCTGTCGGTCCTCCCACCGGTGTACTACTCGGTGAAGGTCCTCCCGGCGTACCTCGTCCCCCTGGCGGTGGTGATCCCGACCACGGAGGCGTCCTCGCTGTTCCAGGGTGCCATAGGGCTCGGCTACTCGATCGAACCCGCCTGGGGGTTCGGGGTCCTCCTAGTCGCGACCTTCGTCATGCTGCTGCTCGTCTCGTTCAGGATGAAGTGGCGCGAAAGCTAGGCTGAGTTCAGGCGCCGGGGGTAGGATTCGAACCCACGCGACCGATGAGGTCACGGGCTGTCTTGCGTTGGACTCAAGGCCCGCGCAATAACCGCTCTGCCACCCCGGCCCTGACGTCCACGTCCGTTCCTGAGTTCTTATCCTTTAGCCGGGGGCGGGTTGATAAGCGGAATCGTTGCAGGGAGGCCATGGACGCCGTTGTCCGCCCGGCGAGGAGGTCCGACAGGGCCCCGCTGATGAGCTTCATCAAGGACGTATGGGGCGGGCACGACTACATCCCCACCGTTTGGGAGAGGTGGATACGGGACACGAAGAACAGGATGTATGTCGTGGTCGTCGACGGGGTCCCCGTTGGCATGAACCGGATGAGGTTCATGGAGGACGGGTCAGCGTGGTTCGAGGGCGCCAGGGTGCACCCGGAGTACAGGAGCAGGGGCCTCGGCTCGATGCTGGGGGAGAACTCCATGAGGGTGGCGAAGGGGCTCGGGATCACGACCTTCCGGCTTACGAGCGGATCGAGGAACCACACGGCGCACAGGCAGATCGCCAGGATAGAATTCAAGGAGGCAGCGAGGTTCAGCGTCTACGAGCCCCCGAAGAGCCACCGGGGAGCTGGCGGTGCCCGGCGGATCGGGCGGGACGGAGCGGCCGATGCCTACGCCGCGATCAGCGGGTCGGCTGAATATCGCCTGGGGGGCGGGGTCTTCTGGCACGACTTCGCGGCAGCGTCGCTGACCCCGGAGGTCGTCGACCACCTCGTCCGCGAGGGGGCGGTCTGGCGCCTCGGTCGTGCTGCGGCCGTGGCCCGCGACGGGGGCGGAGGGGCCGAGACCTGGAAGCAGATCTGCTTCCTAGGGGGCGAGCCAAGGGACGCAGTCAGGCTGGCGAAGGCGCTGACGGCGGGATGGGGGAGGGCGACCGAGCGGTGGATCTTCCTTCCGCAGGGCTCCCCCATAATCCACCAGCTCAGGGTTGCGGGGTTCAGGCGCAACTTCTCCAACATACTGTTCGAACGCAGAGCCGCCAAAGGTTAAGGACAAGTTTCGGGGAGCGAGGTACCATGGTCAGCGGCGAGAAGGTCACAGTGCTGGGAGCCGGGCTGATGGGACATGGTATAGCCCAGGTCGCCTCGCAGGTGGGCGGGTATGAAGTCTCCCTGCTCGACGTGGAGCAGAGCTTCGTGGACAGGGGGATGAAGATGATCAAGGACAGCGTCGGCAAGTTCGTCGAGAAGGGGAAGCTGGCGCAGGACCAGGGAGAGGCGGTGCTGGGCCGGATCCACCCCACGCTGGACCTGGCGGAGGCCGTCCGCGGGAGCGGGCTGGTCATAGAAGCGGCCACCG
Source organism: Nitrososphaerota archaeon (assembly GCA_029784825.1). The sequence goes on from JAFMAU010000151.1 coordinate 2,742, forward strand.
AAGACCCGAAGCTGAAGCTCGAGCTCTACAGGAAGCTGTCGGAGCTAACCGGCGGCGACGCGATACTCGCGTCCAACACCTCGTCCATCAGCATCACCCTGTTGGGCTCCGCCACGAAGAGGCCTGAGAACGTATGCGGGATGCATTTCTTCAACCCCCCGCAGCTCATGCCCCTCGTCGAAGTCATCA
>JAFMAU010000152.1 GCA_029784825.1 Nitrososphaerota archaeon
ACATCCAGAGGCTCACCATCATGAAAGAAGTGGCCAAAGAGATGGGAGTGCTCGGCTAGGGCCGGCCTGCGCGCGTGGTTGAAATACGGGCGAGGGGCCAAAGGCTGAGAAGAACATGAGCAGGGTTGCCATAGTCGGCGTCGGTCACAGCAGGTTCGGGAGACGGACGGACGTCAACCTCGGCGAGCTCGCCTTCGAGTCGATCAAGGGGGCCATCGACGACGCCGGCGTCGACAAGAAGGACATCGGGAACGTCGTGGTGGGGAGCGCCGGCGGCTGGTACGAGGAATCCCTCCCCGCGGTGGTAGTGGACGAGTACGCCGGGCTCAGCGGCGCAGGGACCATGAGGGTCGAGGCGGCCTGCGCCAGCGGGAGCGCGGCGGTGAAGGCGGCTTACAACAGCATCGTCAGCGGCGAGACCAAAGTGGCCATGGCGGTCGGCGTCGAGAAGATGACGGAGGTGGACACTCCCACCTCGGTAGAGCTCATCGGCCGGGCGGGGTCGTACACCTGGGAGTTCGAAAACTACGGAATGACCTTCCCCGCTTACTACGCGCTGTACGCCGTGGCCCACATGAACAGGTTCGGGACCACCGAGGAGGACCTTTCCAGGGTCTCCGTCAAGGCCCACCGCTACGGCGCCATGAACCCCCTGGCCCAGTTCCAGAAGGAGATCACCCTCGAGAAGGCCATGGGGTCCCCGGTCGTCTCCTGGCCTCTGAAGCTGTATGACGCCTGCCCCCTCTCCGACGGCTCGGCCGCCGTCGTCCTCGCCTCCGAGGAAGTCGCGAAGGAGCTCTCGGACACCCCCATATGGATCAGGGGGGTCGGCTACTCCTCAGACACCGCCAACCTGAGCAGGCGGGACGACTACGTCGGCCTCCGGGCCGCCGTCAGGGCGGCGACCAACGCCTACTCCATGGCCAAGGTCACCCCACAGGACATAGATGTTGCCACAGCCCACGACTGCTTCACCATCGCAGAGCTCATGGCCTACGAGGACCTCGGCTTCTGCAAGAAGGGCGAAGCTGCGAAGATGATCCGGGAGGGCGAGACGGAGATCGGAGGGAGGATACCCGTCAACCTCGACGGGGGCCTGAAGGCCAAGGGCCACCCCATAGGCGCCACCGGGGTGTCGATGGCCGTGGAGATCACGAAACAGCTGAGGGGGGAGGCAGGGAGGCACCAGGCCCCGATCAAGAACGGGGTCGGCCTGGTCCACAACATCGGAGGCACCGGGCATTACGCCTACGTCACCATCCTGGGGAGGAGTTGAGCCGTGGACGAGAACCCCCAGCTGCACTCCAGGCGCACCCTGACCCTGCGGTTCGACATCCCGGTCTCGAAGACCCGCGAGTTCTGGGACGCGCTGAGGAAGGGGAAGCTGATCACCACGAGATGCACGAAGTGCGGGAACGTGTCCTTCCCACCCCAGGCGGACTGCCCGAAGTGCATGGGCGGGGAGTTCGAGTGGGTCGACCTCGGGACGGAGGCCTCGCTGGTGACCTTCACGCACGTCCGGATAGCCCCCGCAAGCTTCGCAGGGAACGACGACTACACCATCGCCATCGCCGAGGTGAAGGACGGGCTGAAGGTCCTCGCCTGGCTTGAAGGGGTCAAGGCGGAAGGCGCGAAGCCTGGGATGAAGCTCAGGATCGAAACCCGGGCCAGCAAGGAGGGGAACCCCTACTACGTCTTCGTCCCGGCCTAGAATTCCTTGGGGACGTCCTTCATTATCTCTGCGACCCTGATGAACCTGTCCTTGTACAGCAGGATCTTCGTGAGTGACCCCTTGAACTTGAGCTGCCCCTTCAGGACCGCCGACTGTATGTCGACCTCTCCCTTGGCGACCTTGCTCCAGGAGTCGTAGCTGCCGTCAAACGAGAACTCGGCGGCGGTCCCCGGAGGGACCTTCTGGAAGGCGGTGGCTCCGTTCTCCACAGTCATCAGGTAGTTCGCGCCGGCGTCTGTCACGTTGAACGCTATGCTCGCCTTGAAGTTCTTCGTGCTCTCGGTCCACTTCGGGTCCTGGGCTAGGGCAGACTGGACCAGCGAGATGTACTCCTCACTCATGTACTTGGCCATTGGGCACCTCCTCCCTCGCTCTCCTTTTGAGGTTACCTACGGCTCCGGACGTGAGGACCGGGACGAGCCTGGTGCCGCCGACCGTGAAGCCGTCCCTCATCCCCTTCAGCTGCTCCGCCACGGGGGCGGTCGTCCTCACGATCAGGGCCCTGGGGTTCCCGTCCACGGGGATCAGCTTCACGGGGCCGTACCTCCGCCCGAAGTACTCCTCCAGGTCCCGCTCCGACCCTGGACGGCCCGAGTCGCCGATGAACAGGACGTACCGCTTAGGTGGCACTGCCACCCTCCAGCAGGCGTGCGTAGAGCTCCGGTGCGCTCCCCTTCGCCTGGAAGAGCCTCGGCTTCACCTTGACCCTGACCGGGTCCCCGGTCCCCAGGGCGAGCGTCCCCTGCACCAGCAGCTGCTTGTCGAAACGAAGGTAGAGGGCCGAGTGCTCGTCGACGAACGCCCCGATGCCTGACAGGATCTCCTGCCTCAGCTCCTCCGACATCGCGCCGAAGACCTTCCGCGCCGCGGACTCCGCCTCGTCTCCGACGACATGGACCCTCGCCCGGGTTATCTTGTTGCCGAAGTGCCCCTCCAGGGGCTCGGCTTCGGGGACCGACCCGGCGCCGACCAGCCCCGCGGCAGCCCTCCCCAGCTTCTCCGGGTCCTCGGTCTCATGGATCAGGTAGGTGACTTCCACCGACTGGATCGGGCTCTTCACGCCTGGCCGTCGCCGGGGCGCCATATTCGACTTTCCCCCGAGAGAGTTAACAATAACTAGACGCGCCCCACGGAGGCCCCATGCCCAAGAAGCTCACCGTGGAGGACATCCTCTCAGACGAACTGAAGCGGGAG
>JAFMAU010000153.1 GCA_029784825.1 Nitrososphaerota archaeon
ATCAGCATCCGGAGGGCGGCCTCCTGATGCCAGCTCTTGCATGAAATCTCGGTGCCTCGCGGCGCCCTGACCGCGTGGGTCTGCATGGGTCGTTGGCGCCCCGCTGGCGATTTAAGACTTCACGCCGGTGAGTGACCGACAAGGCTTATCATGTTTGGCAGGCGCTCTTTCATGGGGGACCGGATGCACGACCTAGTCCTGATCAACGCCGGGGAGCTCGTCACCTGCGCCGGGAGTGGAGGGAGCGACGAGGAGAGGCTGGGCGTGGTAGAAGACGGAGCCATGGTAGTGGACGATGGGAGGGTGTCGTGGGTCGGGACCACAAGGGAACTGAAACGGAAGTCGTTTGGGAGGCCGAAGAGGACCATCGACGCCGAAGGGGGACTCGTCACTCCGGGGTTCGTGGACCCCCACACACACCTTGCGTTTGCGGGGAGCAGGGAAGACGAGCTCGAGAGGAAGGCGAGGGGCGAGTCGTACGTCTCGATACTGGCGGGGGGCGGGGGGATCCAGAGGACGGTCAGAGAGACGAGGAAGGCGTCCGCCCGGAGGATTGCCGAGGAGTCTAGCCAGAGGCTGCTGCAGCTCGTGGCCAACGGCGTGACCACGGTCGAGGTGAAGACCGGGTATGGGCAGAGCGCCATAGAGGAGCTCAAGATGCTCCAGGCGATCGAGATTCTCAGGAGACGGTCAGGCGTCGAGGTGGTTTCGACCTTCATGGGGCTCCACGCAAGGCCCCCCGAGTTCGGCGACCCAGGGGAGTACGTCGGCTACGCCATCCGGGACATGCTGCCTCAGGTGGCGAGTTCCCGGAGTCGGCCCCGGTTCTCTGACTGCTTCTGCGAGGAGGGGGTCTTCTCCCGGGAGGACTGCGCGAAGTACCTGCGGGCCTCAAGGGAGCTTGGGTTCGAGCTCAAGATCCATGCGGACGAATTCGCAGACTCGGACGGGGCGTCACTCGCGGCGAGTGCAGGGTGCACCTCGGCCGACCACCTCGGAAGAAGCAGCGCGGCCGGAGTCGAGGCGCTGGCGAAGGGCAAGGTCGTGGCGGTCCTCCTCCCCGGGACCTCGCTGTACTCTTCGATCCCGTTCGCGGATGCCAGGGGGATGGTCAGGGCGGGGTGCACCGTCGCCCTGGGGACAGACCTGAGCCCGAACTCCTGGATCGAGTCGCCTCAGCTGGTGATGGGCCTGGCCTGCACGGGCCTCAAGATGACGCCGGCGGAGGCCCTGCTCGGGTTCACCGTCAATGCCGCGAAGGCGATTTCAAGGGGCGACGTCGGGTCGCTCCATGTGGGGGGTGAAGCGGACTTCGCCCTCCACTCGGTCCCTGGGTACAGGTTCCTTCCATATCGCCTCGGCGGAAGCTACGTGAAGAGCGTGGTCAAAGGCGGCCGCGAAGTGTATTCGAAGGCCGACTAAGGGAGCTTCCCGGCCAGGGTCTCCTTCGCTATCAGCTCTATCTCGCCCCCCTGGGCCCTGTCGCCCCTGAGGAGCGGAGAGTGGGCTCGGACGAAGGCGCTGACCCTCCTGGCATGCTCCGAGATGCCGCTCTCGTTGGAACCCAGGATGTTGGAAGCGCAGATCAACTCGACCGCAAGGATCCTTGACACGTTCGTGGCCACCTGGAGGCATTTCACGCCCGCGTTGACCCCGTGGCTCGCGTGGTCCTCGATACCTCCGGAGACGCTGGCAGGGTAGGAGGACAGAGGGTAGACGTTCTTGGCGTTGTCGTTGGTCAGGGCGGTGGCAGTGTATTCGAGGATCATAAGCCCGGACTCGAGCCCCGGCTTCCCTGCCATGTACTTGGACTCGGGGGGAGTCCTGGAGAGCAGGTAGTGGATTCTAGCCAGCGAGATGACGCCCAGGTACGAGAGCGAGAGGGACATCAGATCGAGCGCCATGGCCACAGGCTGGGCGTGGAAGTTCCCCCCGTGGAGGACGGAGCCGTCTTCCAGAAGGACCGGGTTGTCAGACACCGAGTTCATCTCGTCCACGGTGATCTTCTCCGCGAAACCGAGGGCGTCCTTGAGCGACCCGTGGACCTGAGGGGCGCAGCGGATCGAGTAGGGGTCCTGGGGGACCGGCTCCGAGCGGATCCTCCGGCTCCCCTTCCACATGGCTCGTATCTCCCTCGCCACGAACACCTGGCCCGGGTCGACCTTCACGCCGACGAGCCTCTCGTCGAAGGACTGGGAGCACGCCCTCAGCACCTCGGCCGTCACCGCCAGTGTCGAGTTCGCCGCGCTGAGCAGGACGTTCCCCCGGTGGACGGCCACGCAGGAGAGAGCCGTGGTGAAGGCGGTGCCGTTGATCAGGGAGAGCCCCTCCTTTGCGCGCAGCTTGATGGGCTTGAGCCTTGAGGCGGACAACGCCTTGCTCGAGTCGACCAGCCTGCCCCTTCGGTACGCCATTCCCTCCCCCAGCATCGTCATGGCCATGTGGGCAGACGGGACGAGGTCCCCCGACGCGCCCAGCGAGCCGAACTCCGGGACGTAGGGGGTGACGCCGCGGTTGAGCATGCCGATGACCAGCTCGGCCACGTCCTTGCGGACGGCGCTGTTGCCGTTGAGTAGGCTGTTCAGTCTGATGAGCATCGCGGCGCGGACGACCTCCTGAGGGAGAGGAGAGCCGACGCCTGCGGCGTGGCTCCGGATCAAGTTGAGCTGGAGGTCCTCGAGGTTCTCGGGTCTGACCACCTTGTCAGAGAGGG
>JAFMAU010000154.1:0-1986 GCA_029784825.1 Nitrososphaerota archaeon
TAGTCCCCGATCTTCTGTGACGAACGGAGGTAATCCCCCTCGAGGATCATGTCCACCCTGGTCCCCGTAGTCCCGTCGGCGTCGCTGTTGAAGCGCTTCAGGACCATCGGCCTGTTCTCGCTGATGTCGATCATCATCTGGAACCCGTACTTCCTCTTGCCGTCGGGAGAGGAGACTATCGTCACAGGCCGGTTGGTGGTGATCTGGCCGTACAGTATGGCCATGGTGCCGCCGAGCCCGAACATCCCTCTTGACTGTCTCAGGACGTATTTCGAACCGTAGAACACCTTCCCGAAGGCGCTGGGGACATGCTGCGGCGCCACGCCGGGCCCGTTGTCAACGACCGTCAGGCGGTAGGGCTTGGGCTCGGGGATCTCAGGGTTGGGGTTCTCCGCCATTATCCTAACGTAGACGTCAGGGTTTATGCCGGCCAGCTCCGCCGCGTCGAAGGAGTTCTCGACGAGCTCTCTTACAGCCATGTAGAGCGCACGCGCAGGGTTGGTGAAACCTGCGAGGTCTCGGTTGCGGTAGAAGAACTCGGACGGCGAAATCTCTGCAAACGTCGCTCTGCTGCTCAGGCTAGGCCATCTCCTCTGTGTCTACTTCCGTTGAATTGCATGCCAATAGGACTATTTCCATCTTTGCCGGATTCAGTGCCCGCCCCGCAGGTACTGACGTAAACCGGATATATGCTAATGTTCGAGTTTCCGGAGTTTTTCCTCGATCGTCTCCGGGGACGTCCCTTCCCACAGGAACATCCGCTCCATCTTCCGCTTGGTCCGCGCCTTCTGCAGTGTGTTGTACACTGCCTTGTGCTGGCTGCCCGTCGCCAAGGACCTGACCGCTTCGGAGGCCAGCTGAACCTCTGCCGCCTCCCCGATGATTGCCACTGTCCTCCCGTAGACGGAGAGGTGGCACCCCGTGAGTTCTTCTATGACCCTCCTCGACTTGCCCTTCAGCCCGATGACCCTCCCGCGGATCCTCTCAAGAGAATTGACGCTGTGGCCGGCGTAGTCGCGCAGGTCGATCACCTCGAGTGCGGTCCCCTCGTCAAGGAGTCGCCTCGCTTTCTGCGGAGCGAAGCCCCTCCCGATGGCCTCGATCACTCGGGTTGCGGAGAACGGGTCGATCTTTACGGCGGACTCGGCTTTCACGGTCACCAGGCCCTCTCGGCTGTCGACGGAGAGCTTCACCCCAAGCTCCCCTTCGAGGAACCTCTTGGTGGCCCCCTCTTTGCCGATCACGGCGCCGACGCGCTCTATCGGTATCCGCACGACCTGCTCGAAGCTCATTTGGTGATTTCCTCGACCCATTCGTCGGGGTCTCTGCCTAGAATCCCACGCTTCCTAAAGAACCTGACCATGTTCGAAGCGTCTCTCTTTAGGAAATCCACCGCCCGGGGATGGGACGAGAGGACGGCCGACCCCATGTCGAAGAGCACGTCGCCATCAACCGACTTAAAGACGTTGAACTCCGAGAGGTCAGCGTGGACCATCTTCGCCTTTCTCCACATGGTCCCAAGGGTGTCGAAGGTCCACCTGTAATCCTGCTCGTCCACCTCTGATTCGGCAAAGGTCGGGGCCGGCTCAGGGGGCGTCCCTATGTACTCCATTACCAGGATGTTCTTGTGAAAGGCGATGGGCTTCGGTACCCTGATTCCAGCCGACTCTGCGAGCTGGAGGTTCTTGAACTCCTTCCGCGTCCAGAGGTAGATGGTCGCCCGGGAGCCCGACGGGAGCTTGCCGAACCTCCTGTCCCCGGCGATGTAGCCCGTGCGCTTGCGGAAGTCCGACGCAGAAGTCAGATAGATCTTAACAGCTACCGGTCTCTTCTCTCTGTCCTCCCCTAGATAGACCCGCGCCTCCTTCCCCGCCTTGACGACCCCGTGGAGGTCTCCCAGGTCTCTTCTTGCGATCAACTCCTCGATGGCGAGCTGCGTGGAGCGGTCGAATACCTCCTCGAGGACCTTCCTTTCGTCCGAATCCT
>JAFMAU010000154.1:1996-2580 GCA_029784825.1 Nitrososphaerota archaeon
CTGCTTTCCCGCTCGAAGCGGAGGAGACGCTCTCTCATCTTGCTGGATTCGTCGGGGTCGGCCACGCCGATGGCGAAGCGAGCTAAAATTTATACATGTGAGGCGGAGCGCGGGAGACTCCTGCCGGAGTGGTGACCAAGCCTGTCAGAATTGAAAGACGAAGAAGGCAACCGGAATGCCAAGTCCCTGGAGGCGCTCGAGCGAGAGCTGAAGGATGTAAAGAAGGTGAACCTGGACCTGCTGACGCGACTGAAGTACGCCCAGGCCGACCTGGAGAACTACAGGAAGAGGATGGACAAGGAGATGAGAGAGGCAGGAGAGTCGGCAGCGAGGCCCCTTGTCAGCAGGCTCCTCGCGGTCCTGGACGAGTTGGACCTTGCGGTAAAGCACGTGAAGAGCGGGTCTGGAGGGGTGGAATTGATGGAAGGCTTGGCCATGGTGCAGAGGAACCTGGCCTCGGCGCTCGAGGCTGCGGGGGTCGAGAAGATAGAAGCGGTGGGGAAGCCCTTCGACCCGACGGTACATGAAGCAGTGGCGAAGACCCAGGGGGATTCAGAGGGGGTGGACATGGTCGTCGAGGAGGT
>JAFMAU010000155.1 GCA_029784825.1 Nitrososphaerota archaeon
GCTCGAAAACGCGGGAGACTCGGAGGCGGGCGTGCTCGCGCGCAGCTTCCCGTATCTGCGGATGACCGGGCTCTCTCGGGGCGGATGGCTGGTTTCGCTCAACGCCAGGACGCTGGTAGAACTCTGGCGGAGCCCCGCGGGGAAGGCTCTCGCTGAGCTCGTGGTCTCCGAGCTGGACGCCAAGGGTGTCTGCCCCGTCTTCAACGAGGTCGCTTTCGGGGTCAGGGTCCATGCGAGTTAAGCTCCTCTACAACACAGATTTCGGCAGCGTCAAGCGGGTCTTCTTCGAGAGGGGCGGCCCCGTCGATCCCGAAGCGATGCTCGACCACGTCGTGTACATGTTCGAGATAGAAGACTGCAGCAGGGTCACGACCCACCAGCTCGTCCGCCACAGGGTCGTCTCCTACGACCAGGAGTCCCAGCGCTTCTCCGCGGCGACCAGAGAGGGCATGGTGACGCCCCCCAGCATCTCATCTAACGAGGCCGCCTACAAGGCCTACGACGATGCCCTGAAGGCGGTCTACGCCGCCTATGAGAAGATGATCGCCATGGGGGTTCCCAAGGAGGACGCCAGGTACGTCCTCCCCAGTGCGATCAAGACGAAGCTGGTCATGACGCTCAGCGCCAGGAGCCTGATGCACATGGTCTGGCAGAGGACCGCCCTCCAGGCCCAGTGGGAGATCAGAGAACTTGCGACCGCGCTCCACTCCCTGGCCAAAGAAGCGACCCCCGAGCTCTGGACCAAAATCATAGAGAGATAGAGTTGGTCAAGGCCTTCGGCACGGCTGGCGTCAGAGGGGTCTTCAACAAGACTCAGACCCCAGAACAGGTCTACCGTCTCGCCGAGGCCATCGCCTTCGCCTCGGGGAAGGGCCGCTATGGGATAGGGTGGGACGGCCGGAAGGCGTCGGCCCTCCTGGCCAGGACGGTGATGGCTGCCGTGAACGCTGTCGGAAGCGATGCCGACGTGTTCGGGCTGGTCCCCACCCCGGTGCTCGCGTTCGGGACGCGGTCGAGAAAGTGTCTTGTCGGGTTCTCCGTGACTGCCTCTCACAACCCCGCGGAGTTCTCCGGGGTCAAGGTGTTCAACAGGGAGGGCATGGAGCTCCCGAAGTCAGATGAGGAAAGGATTGAGCGGGCGATGGGTGTGGACGTGATGAAACCCTCCGGGGCCTTCGGCCAGGTAATCCCCGACGAAGACGTGGTGGACGAGTACATCGCCGGCGTGGTCTCCCGCTATCCGAGGGCCCCCCAGCCCCTCCGCATAGCCATCGACTGCGCCAGCGGCCCGGGCGGGCTGGTCACCCCCGCGATTCTGAAGGCGTTGGGCCACCAAGTGATCCCGGTCAACGCCCAGGTGTCTTGGCGCTTCCCGGCGAGGCCCCCCGAACCCACCGCCTCGAACCTCGCCGACTTCGCCGCCATGATCCCCACCCTCGGTGTGGACTTCGCGTTCGCCCACGACGGCGACGCGGACCGGCTCGTGATGATCGATGCCTTCGGCGGTGTCGTCCCCGACTCGATACTCACCATCCTGGCTCTGCGCGGTCTGGGCCTCGGCTCGGGGACGGCTGTGATCTCCGAGAACACCTCCACCGCCGTGGCCGAGGAAGCAGAAAGGCTGGGTCTGAAGGTCCAGCGGAGCCGGGTCGGCAAGACTTTCGCCGTCCTCGCTGCCGAGGGGGGTGTTTTCGCGGCCGAGCCGAGCAAGGTGGTCGACCCGGGGTGGGGGCTGTGGGAGGACGGCATCAACGCGGCCGCCCTGATTTCGACCCTCCTTTCGTCTGATCGCGGGGTGCTGGGGCGGGTCATGCAGGAGGTCCAGTGGAGGTTCAGGCAGACCAACCTCAGGGTTCCGGTGAAGATGGATGCGCTCGTCCCTCGCGCCACCGAGGCGTTCAAGAAGTTCAGAATTTCAGAGGAGAGGTCCCTCGACGGCCTGAAGCTGGTGATGAGCGACGGGTCCTGGGTGATGTTCAGGCCCTCCGGCACGGAGCCGATAACGCGGCTGTACTGCGAGTCCAAGGACCCCCAGGTGCTCGAGGCCTTCGTCCAGCTGGGCTCTCAGTGCGTAGAAGCCTCTAATACGCCGTAGCGGTTTCGGGCGTTGGATGTCAGATTCGAAGGCCGTCGCGCGGGTGCTGGCGTCTGGTTACATGCTCGATGCCAAAGCCTTCGAGATGATCAGCTCGCTCCCGCCGGGCGCCGATGAAGGGGTGGTTGAGAGACTCCTCGAACAGAAAGCAAGCGCCATGGGAGAGGCGCGGCGCATCACAGTGAACGATGTCGCGAAGCTGATGCCCCGGGAGGCGCCTCGCGCCCAGGAGAGGGTCACCGTGGATGAGCCTGCTCAGGTCGAGGTGCTGTCCGACCCCACCCCCGCCATCGCTCCCGTGGAGGGGGTCGAAGGGTTCGGGAAGCTGTTCCATGACAGATACCAGCGTCTCTTTTCGATTGTGAAGGAACGGCTAGACACCAAGAACAGCGGGAGTGTATCGGCGGCGAA
>JAFMAU010000015.1 GCA_029784825.1 Nitrososphaerota archaeon
AGCCACGCCGCTTTTTAAGCGCCCATCCAACACTCAATTTATATGCCGACGCGCGGAGGGTTCACAGCCATAAAGAGTGAACTGGTGATAACTTGAGTTGTACACGCCCAAGAAATGCGCTTTCTGCGGTAAGGATGTCCACCTCGGCACAGGCGTACTGCTCGTCCTGAACGACGGTTCCTCCAAGGCCTACTGCTCCTCGAAGTGCAAGACCAACGACCTCAAGCTCGGCCGAGATCCTCGGAACCTGAAGTGGGCCAGGAGGCCCGCTAAGAAATGAGCGTCCAGGCCGAAGACACTCTGATCGTTGTCAAGCCTGACGGCGTCCGGAGAGGGCTGGTCGGGCAGGTGCTGGGGAGGTTCGAGTCGAAGGGGTTCGCTGTCAAGAGGCTGCAGATGCTCACCATGTCGAAGCCGCAGGCGGAGGAGTTCTACAGCGTCCACAAGGGCAAGCCGTTCTTCGGGGAGCTGGTAGGGTTCATCACTTCCGGCCCAGTCGTCGGCGCTGTCCTGTCGGGGAGGGACGCGGTCGCGACAGTCAGGAGGATGGTCGGGGCGACCAAGAGCTGGGAAGCGGCGTCTGGGACGATCAGGGGGGACTTCGGCCTGGGGTACACGGACAACATCATCCACGCCTCCGATTCCGCTGAAAGCTTCTCTCACGAGCAGGCAGCTTTTTTCGGCAAGACACGAGGGTGAAGGCGTCTTAAGGGGCTGGATGGACAATGTCAGAGCAAGGCCAGATGCGCCAACCCGTCGTCGTCATCCTGGGCCACGTGGACTCTGGGAAGACGTCCCTGGCGGATCGGCTTAGGGGAACCGGCGTCCAGGCCCGCGAAGTAGGGGGCATCACCCAGGAGATAGGCGCAAGCTTCTTCCCGATGGAGACCCTGAAAGAAATCTGCGGTCCGCTTCTCGACAAGGCGGGTGGTGAGCTGCAGATACCTGGGCTCCTTCTAATCGACACTCCTGGCCATGCGGTCTTCTCGAACCTGAGGCTCCGCGGAGGCTCAGCCGCAGACATAGCGATACTCGTCGTGGATGTGCTCAAGGGGCTCGAGAACCAGACGCTCGAAAGCATAGACATACTGAAGCAGAGGAAGGTGCCATTCCTCGTCGCGCTCAACAAGATCGACATGATCGCCGGCTGGAAGAAGGGAAGCGAAGGGTTCCTGCAGGACATCTTCAAGCTCCAGCCCCCCACCTGGAACGACGAGCTCGAGGAGCGCCTGTACAATGCGGTGGGGGGCCTTTCACGTCTCGGGTTCCAGTCAGACGCTTACTACCGGGTGAAGGACTTCCGCCAGCAGGTGTCAGTGGTCCCAGTCTCCGCCCGCACCGGAGCCGGGATCCCGGAGATGCTCGCCATGCTCATCGGGCTGGCCCAGCAGTTCCTGAAGGGGAAGCTCCAGACGGTCGACTCGTCTGCCGGGGGGAGGGGGATCATACTCGAGATGCAGGAAGAGATCGGCATCGGGGAGACAGCGAACGTCATACTCACCGAGGGGACTCTGCACGTCGGAGATGCCATCGGCCTTGTCCGCAGGGACGGGGCGTTCAAGTCGAAGATCAAGGCGCTCTTCATGCCGAAGCCGCTCGATGAAATGAGGGACCCCAGAGACAAGTTCACGCCTGTGGACTCGGTGTACGCAGCCGCTGGGGTCAAGCTGGTCTCCGCCGACCTGGTCGGGGTCGTCCCAGGGACTTCCGTGGCCACCTTCAAGAGCGAAAAGCAGTTCCAGGCGCTGAGGGCTGAGATGGAGAAGGAGCTCTCCAACATAGTGGTGAAGACGGACAACATGGGGGTCGTCGTGAAGGCGGGGAGCATAGGGGGGCTGGAAGCCCTGCTCAGAATGCTCGAGGAGCGCGGGATCCCGGTCAGGCAGGCGGACATAGGGGAGATCTCCAAGAACGACATCGTCGACGCCCAGGTCGTCAGGGAGCACGACCCCTACCTCGGCGCAATCCTCGGCTTCGACTCGAAGGTCCTCCCTGAAGCGAAGGACTACGTGGGGAGCAGCCCGATCTTCGTCTCGCCGATAATCTACGAAGTCATCGACAACTACGTCAACTGGGCGGCAGCGAAGAAGGAGGCGGACGAAAGGGCGGCCCTCTCGGCCCTGACCCGCCCGGCCAAGCTCAAGGTCTTGCCGGGGACATTCTTCAGACGCAAGGACCCTGCGGTCTTCGGCGTCAAGGTCACCGCCGGCAAGCTCCTCCCCAAGGTCCACCTGATGTCGGCCGAAGGGGCGGAGATAGGCACAGTCGAGCAGATCCAGGACCAGGGGAAGGTGATACCCGAAGCCAAGGAAGGCGACGAGGTCGCCATCTCGGTGGACGGACCCACCCTTGGCCGCCAGGTCAAGGAGAACGACGTCATCTACACCATGCCCCGGAGCCACGAGGCGAAGGCGCTCCGGACCAAGATGCTCGGCTCGCTGACAGAGTCGGAGCAGGGCGTACTCAACGAGATCGTCGGGATAAAGTCGGCCGCCGACCCGATGTACGGCTGGTAGGGGCCCACTGCTTATATCCCCGCGAGTTGCGGCGACCCCTGAATGGTCACGTACAAGGTCGTCATCTCGGACCCGAAGACCGGAAAGTCCGAGGCCGCCGAGGTCAAGGACGCCCACGCACAGCAGCTGGTGGGGAGGAAGATCGGGGAGGTCCTCGACGCGACGACGATCGGCCTGACAGGCAAGATCAAGATCACCGGGGGGAGCGACAAGGCCGGGTTCCCGATGAGGGGGGACACCCTGGGAGGGGGGAAGAACTACGTCCTGCTGACCCGGGGGGTGGGGTTCAGGACGAAGGAGGAGGGGGCGAAGAAGAGGAAGCTGGTCCGCGGGAACACCATCACCGAAGAGACGTATCAGGTCAACGCCAAGCGCGTGGACGAGCCTGCCAAGGCTAGTTAGAATCGCGTAATCCCCCGAGCTTTCTGGAAATCCTATAGAACTATAGGCTGAAAAGTAGAAATATCTCCGCATGAGGTGAACTCCCAGGCAGCTTAGCATGGCTCGGCTCGACGAACTTGACATGAAGATACTCTCGTCCCTCTACTCGGACGCCTCCGTCTCAGTCCCGAAGCTGAGCAAGGACCTCGGGGTCAACCTCTCCGTGATGTACAGCCGGATAAAGCGGCTCCAGAAGCGCGGGGTGATCGAGAGGTTCACGATCCAGGTGAACGAAGACAGGCTGGGGATGAGGGCAGGAGCGCTCGCAGGGCTCAACATCGACCCCAAGCAGAGGGAGAACGTCCTGAAGGACATCGAGAAGATAGACGGCGTCAGGCTGATCCGGGAGGTGACCGGGCGCTTCGACATAATCGCGAGCATGAAGGGGCAGTCGTTGGACGAGCTCCACCGCGCCGTCTACGACGTCATCGGCAAGATTCCGGGGGTGATGCACACCGAGATCTTCATGGAGGTCTCGCGGAGAAACCCGCCCGTCAGCTTCAAACTAGTCGAGTAGCTCCTAAGGTTCATATGCACCTTGGGTCTGTCGCCGCGCAGTTGGACCCGCTGATACTTCTCGACCAGGCGGTGGCGCAGGAGAAGGTGCCGCGGGCGATGGCGAAGAAGGTAAGGCTCAGGATGAATGTCCTCCAGGGTGCCGTCCAGAGAGTCGAGAGGGCGAGCGGCGTGAAGTACCCTCCCTACTACGTCGAACCGGTCCTTCCGGTGTCCAGGACGGGGAGCGAGTACGGGCAGATGGGGGTGCTCTTCTCGAGGGTCGTCCCCACGACCGTGACCGGGGCCGTAGTCATACTCGTGCAGTTCACGGCCGCCCTCGTCGCCTTCGGGACGAAGGGGACGATAGAGGCTGTCGCAGCCCACGAGTTCACCCACTACGTGGAGCTGGTGCGGAAGCTGAGCACGAAGGACGTGGCGAGCGACGAGATTGCGACGACGCTCTACGAGGCCTCCTACGCTGACGCCGAGCGGACAGTCCCCCCCAAGCTCCTCTTCTCCGAGAAGTCCCTGGTGTCCCTGGTCAGCCGGAAGTTCAAGAACGACCTCACGGACCCCGCGCTCACCAAGAAGGTCGGCAGCGCCTGGATATCCAAGAACCTCCCGATACGCTGGGTCGGCCCCGAGGAGAACAGGGTGAAGATCCCCATGGAGACCGTGGCCGGGACCAGGTTCGAACCGGGCGTCCTGGCCAAGGTGGCGGAGCTCAGAGAGAAGGGCGGGCGTTGAGGCTCACAGAGAGCGAGCGCGACACCCTGAGCGGAATCGCAGCGAGCTTGGTCGACCCGTCCACGATCTCCGGGGTCTGCGCCTACGGGTCGAAGGTCGCGGGGTACGCCCGCCAGGACTCCGACTACGACCTTATCGTGGTGGCGAAGCCATTCAGGGGAGGGGTGAGGTACAGGTACCTCGACTCCCCTGTCGCTGCCTCGGCTCTCGTAGTCGACGAAGGGATGCTTGTCCAGGACGCCCGCTCCTCCTACCTGGGGGAGTTCGTGGTGGGGCGCCTCCTCAACGTGTACGAACCGATCACGAACCCCGGGCTCTTCAGATCCGTCGAGCTCGAGTTCAAGAAGCGGGTCCTGATGGAAGCGCTCCTCGAGCTGTCTTCCGACTACGGCGATTTCGGGAAGCACCTGCTCGTCCCCTACGAGTACTTCCTGTTCGACAAGCTCCACACGCGGGCGGCCATCTACCCCCCTGCCCTCTACAGCTACGTGCGCACCTACACCTGCCCCAGAGGCGAGGAGAACAGGTCGATCTCCACCGAAGGGTTCGCGAAGGCGGCCGCCTCCCTCCAGCCGAAGGGGTTCCTCGCCGCAGGCCCCGACTGGGTGAGGCTGAACCCTGAGAAGATGAAAGGGGACGCCTTCACCCGGGTCCACTCCCTATTCTCGGTCACGACGCGGGGGGTCACCCAGTACGCGGTCCACGGCTACGCCGGGCGGGTCGGTCCGTCGGTCTTCAGCAGGGAAGCGCTCTCGAAGCTCAGGAGGATGAGGGAGAGCCCCCCACCGTTCCTCCCCCTGGAGAGGCCTAGGTCGCTGCTCAAGCTGGAGCAGGGGGTCGTTGTCCCCGACGCTTCGCTTTTGGCCGGGGAGCTCGCGCGGATACTCGGCTTCAGGACCTACTCTACGAGCGAGAAGGACATCGGGGAGCCGTATTCGACGACCCGCGTCCTCACCTTCAAGGGCTCGGGGGGAGAAAAGTCGGTCGTCGTCAAGAACTACACCGACGTCAGGTCGCTGAAGTGGGCGCTGCTCGGGGTATGGGCATCGTCGGCGAGGAGGTTCAGCACGGCCCCGGTGTCGCGCATGGACAGGGAGTACGGGATGACCCTCGCCCTCCGGTCCATGGGAGTCCACGTGCCATCGATCCTCGCTGTCGCCCCTGCCGAGCGGATCCTTGTCAAGGAGTTCGTCAGAGGCACGACCCTCGCTTCGGTCATCAACGGATACCTCAGAGGCGGGGGGGAGGGCGTAGCCTCCGTCGCTGACTACGGGGAGCTCATCGCGAAGGTGCACGCCGGGGGAGTCGCCCTCGGGGACGCGAAGCCCAGCAACGTGGTGGTCTCGGACGAAGGGCTCTTCCTCACCGACCTGGAGCAGGCGTTCAGGGGCGGGGACATGGCCTGGGACATAGCCGAGTTCCTCTACTACACGGCCAAGCTGTCTATGAGGGATGACGCCATGAAGAAGGTCGCGGAGGCGTTCCTTTCGTCCTACGCCAAGACAGGGGACCGGGCCAGCGTTGCGAAAGCCCGCGGCCAGAAGTACTTCGGTCCGTTCAGGCCTTTCCTGACGCCAGGGATGGCGAAGATGCTCAGGGATTTGCTTTCCGGCTACGCCTGACTCTTCTGGGTATACGTCGTGTAGCCGCAGTGCCCGCACGTCAGCCTGTTCCCGTGCTGGGCCATGAAGTAGCCCTTCCCACATCTGGGGCACTCCTTCCTGAGCCGCGAGAGGGAGTCGCCGTCCACCTTGTACAGCTTGTGCACCTGTATCCGCCGCTTAGGAGCCTTCGGCTTCTCCTTCTTCTCCGGCTTCTTCTCCTCGACCGGGGCTGCGGGCTCCGCCGGTGCGGGCGCAGGCGCGGGTGCTGGCGCGGCCGGCTGCTGCTTTGACATTGCTACTTCTTCGCCTCTGCCGGGGCCGCCGGGGCGGCCGCCTTCTTCCTCTCCTGCTTGAGCTTCTCTCGTTCCTCCTTGCTGAGCGTCCTTTCATCAAGGTACTTCGGGTGGACCTTCTTCTTGGCGTCTGCGGAACCGTAGACGTAGAACTTGCCCAGGACCTTGGTGGTCCCCGCCTGGCCTTCGATCCTGATGAGGCCGACGTTCTCTGCCGGCACCCCCATCTCCTGCGCTACCAGGGCGATGGCCTCCTTCCGGGAGAGCTTCCCAGCCTTCCCGTCGAGCGAAGCCTCGACGTACGACCTGTCGAGGACCTTCGACTCGGACTTCTTCTCTACCTGCAAACTGGGCCACCCGAATTTGGCTTGGATATTAACATTGAAGCTAAAAGATTCCTCTGATTCCCATCTTCGCCAGGATCTCTCTGCTCCTCGACTTCGAGTGCGCGGTGACCCTGACCACGACGACCCCGACCCCCGGCTGCCCGTAGAAGACGAATGCGGACACGGGCGCCAGGACGATGGCCAGCATGGCCATGAGGTCTTCCTCCCCCTCGACCTGCACCCGGGCAGGCTTCTTCCCGCCGAAAGCCTTCTTCGTGCCTTCGATGGCTCCCTGGGTTATCGTCCCTGCAGGGTTCTTCACCTTCACGAGCCTCGCGTACGGCACCCGAGGGAGGTTCCTCCGGCTCCGTCTTTCCACCCCGTCTACGACCTGGACGTCGGGGATCCTCCCGGAAGCATGCAGAGTGTCTGTCACCCGGTCCCCGACAGTGACCACCATGGGGGCAGAGCTCACCAGGCTCTGGAACTCCTCCCCTCCCACCTCCTCCCCGTCGAAGACCCTCCCCAGGGGCTTCGCCAGCTTCGGCCTGAGGTTCTCAGGGAGCTTGAAAACCCGGCGCAACGCCCTAACTTACCTTGAGGGCGTACCTTCCTGCTTTGGTGATCCCGAGGGTCTTCGCGACCTGCGACTTGGCCGGGTTGATTATGATGATGAGCCCGGACCACTCGTTGCTCAGCTCAGTCGAGCCGTCGTTCGGGCATGCCTTCTCCGTGGTCAGGGTCTTGCACTTCCTGCAGGCCAGCTCCTTCAAGCTTCTCTACTTCCCCCGGTCTTCTGCCTTCTTCGACTTCACTGCCTTCGTTATCTCGTCCTCGATCCACTCGATGGCTCCCAGGTAGGGCTGCCTGCAGGTAACCCCGATCTTCCCCATCGAGATGCCGTGGCCGAGGCTCACAGCTGTGATCCTCACCCTCACCTTGCTCCCCACGCGCAGCGTGCGCTTGCTCTGGGAGGCGGTGATTATCCCTGACTTCACGTCGCTCGTCAGGTAGTCGTCCATTATCTGGCTCAGGTGGAGCAGGGCGTCCGCGGGCCCGATCCTCACGAAAGCGCCGAAGTCGGTGACCTCGACTATCTCCCCTTCCACGATCTCCTGCTTCAGCGGATAGAATGCGAGCACTTCGAAGTTCACCCTGTGGTAGGTCGCTCCGTCCCCTGCGATGATCTTGCCGACCTTGTCGACGTCGACCTTGGTGACGAGGACGAGGTACCCGTGGTCAGGGTTTATGGTGCTCTCGTACTTCAGCTTCAGCAGCTCGAGGGCGACCTTCTCGAGCGGGGTGCCAAAGCGGTCTGGCGGGACACGTACAACGTCGGCGAGTTCGACTAGTTGAAACATGAACTAATCAGGAATGTGGGACCCCTTTGAGACAGCGATTTTAATCTTTGGCCGCCATGAAACGAATTTCGACGCGCCCTACGATAGGGAGGGAGGCATCTTCCGCTTGTGCTCCGACCTCCTGTGCATCTCCATCACCCTCTCCACAGCGCCCTGAGGTATGCCTGCCCTGAGGGCCGCCTCACGGGGGGTGCTCTTCAGGTCGTAGAGGCTGTGCAGGGCTACGTCCAGCTTCTCGTAGTCAACGGGTATCTCGTCCGACGCCTTGTGGCCGGGCCAGAGCTGGGGGGACGCGGGCTTCTCGACGACGCGCCTAGGGAGGCCGAGGTGGGCTCCCAGTGCCCTGACCTGGGTCTTGTACAGGTGGGATATCGGAAGGAAGTCCACCCCCCCGTCCCCCCACTTCGTGAAATACCCGAGCAGTGACTCGCTCCGGTCATCGGTCCCGGCGACGAGGTAACCGAGTGAGTTCGCATGATAGTAGAGGATGACCATCCTCACCCTGGCTTCGACGTTGGCCCGTGCGATCTTTGTCCCTTCGATGTCCGCCGCCCCGGTGATCCCGGCCGAGACGCCCGAAATCGGAATCTCTTCGGTCCTGATCCCCCAGGATTCTGCGATCGCTCGCGCGTCGTCGACGTCCTCCTTCGGGGTGTGGTCCGAGGGCATCAGGAGGCCAAGCACCCTGCCCTTCCCCAGCGCCCTGACGCAGAGGGCCCCGGTCACCGAGCTGTCGATGCCCCCGCTGAGCCCGACGACCACCCCGCTGGCCGATGCGTCGTCGGCTGTCCTGCGGATGAAAGAAATGATCCTGTCGGTCTCCCTGGCTGCGTCCAGGGCCAGTCCCTTGCCCTTCATTCCTCCTCTGGGCCCCTGCGAGCGTTTTAACAGCTTCCGTGGCCTACAGGAACGCGACCCTTCCGCTCCTCAGGGATATCACGCTGACATGTGCGCCCCTGAGGGCGCGCGCAAGCTCTGCGTCCACCGTAGCCACCGACGCCTTCGCGGTGAGGGCAGCCGATACGATCTCGTCGTCGACCTTCGACCTGCCGCAGGGCATGCCGTGGAACTTCGACGCCAGGTCGAGGCTCACCCGTGCGGTCCTCGCCCTGTCCCCCTGCCCGGCCGCGAGCTTGCCCAGCTCGTCCCGGACGCAGTCGAGGATGATCGGCTCGAACCTCCCTGCGCTCTCTGCGATGTCCTCGAACCAGGTCGTAGGCCGCTCCACCACGGCCATCAGGAAGCTGCTGTCGAAGATTACCTTCAACGCGGACTCTGTCTCCCTGTCACTCCCAGCTTCCCATGCAGTAATTTAAATACATGGCGAACACGATAATACATGGAAATGACGGAGACGGCCACGGTGACGAGCAGGAGCATGGTCAACATCCCAGCGTCTATACGCAAGAAATATGGCATTCGCGAAGGAGACAAAGTGGCGTTCGTCGAGACCGACCGAGGGGTGACCCTCGTGCGAATCCCGCCTCTGACGGAAATACTCGGAAGCGGGCGGGAAGAGAGGGAGAAGCTGATTCGAGGGATCCGGGAGCTCGAAGCGGAACATCGCCGGGAAGCCCTCGAATGAGGAGCTATGTCTTCGATACTGGGGCCCTGACCCTTCTTTACGCGGATGAGAGGCGCCTTAGACCTGAAGCCGAGAAAATACAGTCGGGGGTCGCCGAGGCTATTGTTTCATCTGTGACCCTCGCGGAGTTCTTCTACAAGACCTGCCAGATGCTGGGAAAGGACACCGCGTCGCTCAGGTTCCGGCAGATTGCCGAGCGCATGCATGTGTTCCTGGTCGGGAAGGAGCTCTCCGAATCTGCAGGGTTGGAGAAATGTCGGAACAACAAGCTCTCGCTCGCGGATGCGTTCGCCCTTGCCCTTGCAAGAGAGGTGGGTGGGTTGCTGCTGACCACAGACAGCGTACTGGCTCAGGAGAAGGCCGTGAAGGTCAGGTACTTCGAAGTATAGCTACTTCAGAACCCCGGATCCGATGAGGCGCCACCTTTCGGCGATCCTTCGGCTTATCGCCGCCCTCATGCCCATCTCGATCGCGACCGGCTTCTTCAGGTCCAGCTCGACCGTGTCCCCCCTGACCGAAGTCGCGACCGCCAGGGTGGAGGCAGTCCCGAGGTTGAGCCGCACGGTCTCGCTCAGCTTGACCTTGTCCACCTTGACGAGCTCCGCCGCCCCCACCGCAGTCTCCAGGAGTTTCACGTCCAGGGTGATGTGCTCCAACGTGTCCGGGAGCGTCCCCGGCTTGCCTATCACGCTCCCCACCATCTGGTCCCCTTTGACGTACGTCGGGTCAAGGTGGGTGCCTACCGCGACGAGCCCTCCCGGTCCCACCTTGTCGGTCGACCCTGCCCCTGTCTGGAGGCTCGACACCCTGGTGAGGACCGGCACGAACTTGCCGCTCCTTTCGTCTATCATTCCTGGCTTCAGCTCTACCTCCTCCCCGACCTTCAGCTCTCCCTTCGTGAGGCTCCCTCCGAGCACCCCCCCGTTCAACGACTGTATCTCCGCCCCCGGCCTGTTCACATCGAAGCTCCTCACGACGTACATGAGCGGGCTCGCGTTCGCGTCCCTCTTCGGCGTCGGTATGACCTCCTCCAGGGCCTCGATCAGGGCGTCGATGTTGAGCCTCTGCTGGGCCGAAATCGGGACTATCGGCGCGTCCTCGGCCACGGTCCCCTTCACGAACTTCTCGATCTGGGCGTAGTTCTTCTTGGCGTCCGCGTCGGTGACGAGGTCCACCTTGTTCTGGGCGATGACTATCTTCTTCATGCCGAGCATCTGGAGGGCCTGCAGGTGCTCCCTGGTCTGAGGCTTCGGGACCGACTCGTTGGAGGCGATTACAAGCAGAGCCCCGTCCATCAGGAACGCACCGGCGAGCATGTTGGTCATGAGGCTCTCGTGTCCCGGGCAGTCGACGAAGCTCACGGCGCGCAGGAAAGTCGTCTTCCTCCCGCAGACAGGGCACTTCGCGCTGGTCGAGTATGACCCGACGCCGTGGTCCTGGGTGCACCTGTAGAACGCCGCGTCGGCATAGCCGACTTTGATAGTGATCCCCCGCCTGAGCTCCTCGCTGTGGGCGCTCGCCCAGATGCCAGTTATCGCCTGGGTAAGGGTGGTCTTTCCGTGGTCGACGTGGCCTGAAGTGCCGATGTTGACCTCCGGTTGCCTGGGGAGCAACGGCATCGACGGGCTGGGCTCGACGAGCTTCTGTTCGGACAAACGTGTTCACCGCTCGCTCTGGCCTTTTTAAACTCGCGAGCTATCAATGAGGAGAATCCAACGACGAGTAGCCCGGGTTTCGGAGAACCTGGCGCAAAGACGTCCGGTGCGGAATGTCCGCGCCGCGCGGCACGAGTCGGGGAACCGCATATGAGACTGGCTGTCTGATACGACTTAATATCTCATTTCAGGCAGGTACAGAAAGGCATAGCTTGGTCAGGTCAAAGTCGAAGAGATTCGGTCGAGTCATATTCTTCGTCCCGGTTGTCGCTGTGCTCGCACTGATGGTCATCGGACTGATGAGCATCGCGTCGATTACGACCGGCACGCTGGTATTGGAGACGATGTCCTCGGGGCGGTACTCGCCGTCCATCCAACTGCATGCCACGGTCACCGTGGGCTCGACAGTCAGGACCAGTCCGTTCAATCTGACCCTCTCGCAGGGCTCCTATACGGTCGTCTATGGGGCCCTGGCATGGTATGTGACTCCCGTGCCAAGGTCGTTGTTTTTGCCCAACGGCAAGACGGAATACGCTGTCGGGACATACAGCCCCATACTCCGAGGCATCGCGATCACCCCGAACGGGCTTAATTCTACAGACATTACTGCTGAACATGGCGTCACCCCCGTCGTGTGGGTCAACGAAAGGAGCGCGGTCACAGTCCTGGTTGTCTCCGGCGTCGGTCGGATACCTCTGAACCCGTACCAGAACTACACGATGGTGTTCCCCTCCCAAGGTAGCTTCTTCTTTGATATCTTCAACACGGGACTGAACGGGACGATTCACAGCCTGTAGGGGAACCAGTTTCCAGGCTCTGATAGCCTGGGAAGAGTCTAAGGAAGAATCTACGGTAAGAAATGTCTCAATCCGAATCTTATATCATCGGATTCACCCGAGAGAACCTTTTCTGGCGGTGGAGGAGTGGGATTCAGCGCCCAAACGACCTCTACGTGACCCTACGCGGCCCCTGCTGGTCAAACGTGGGAGAAAAGTAGATGATTCGTCCATTCCCCTTATATATGCCGGAGGGGCCGCTTGGCCTGAAAATAATGAATACGCCTACGAATGCGTATCAAACGAAATTTAGCTCAGGACTAATGCTGGCATTGCTGGCGGTATCAGGGCTCCTTGTCCTGGTCCCAATAGCAGCGCCGGCCTTTGCAGCTCAAAACGCAACTTCACCTTCATTCAGCCCATCTCCAGGCGTCGTATTTGGCGGCGCAGCGACAGCTCTGACTGTTGCTGTAACGAATCCCGCTTCAAACGCTTACGCGATCACCCAGATCACCTTTGTGGCGCCTTCAGGTTGGACCTTCGCAGCAGGCACCTGCGGGGCACCCCTTGTTACAGTGGTGACTTCATCCTCGTCGGCAATAACATGCGGAGGAGGCTCCCTACTGCCGGGCTACTCGATAGCGGCCCTCTCTGTAGGGACGGTAACAGGTCCGACTCCAGCCTCAGCTAGCACGCCGCCGATCTCTGGCGTCTTCACCACTACGGTGATCGACGCCGGGTCCAGCCCTGCTAGTTACACGGCTGCTTCCTTCTCAGTGTTGTCGGCGTTGACAACCACAGTCGCCTTCAGCCCAGCTGTGGGCGCGACCAACTTTGTCGCCGGCTCCGCCGCGCAGGCATTGACGGTCTCGCTCAGCTCTGGTGAGGTAGGTGTGCCGGTGTCGCTGTCTCTGACGGCGACCACGCCAGCTACCAACTACCCAGGAAGCCTATCGGCCTCTTCGGTAACCACCAGTTCGGCAGGAACTGCGAGCTTCACGTTCTCACCAGCAAATGTTGAGAGCGATGTGGCCACAGTGACCGCGAAGGTTGCAACAGCCTCGGGCACTGCAGGTCCGTTCACGACGGTCCCCGCAGCTCCGAGCTCGGCGACATTCTCCTACTCAACCGCTCTCGCGAGCAACGGTAACTACTACTCGACTGTGTCCCAGGCAACCACGGCTACGCCTCCAACGGTGATAGCCGCGGGGACTGACGCCACATTCTCGACTGGTGGTGCGGGTAACCCAACAATCAGCTTCGCGCTGGCCGACAGCTTCGGCAACGCGATCGCACTGAACACTCCCGGACTGACAGCCTACACGATAACTCTCACTGCCCTTTCGGGCGGAGGGTTCTTCAACGCAGCCTATGCAGCGCAGACGGCCTATCCGGCCGTTCTGACATGCACGGGCCCAGCGGCTGCCAACTGGCAGACATCAGGTAACGCCATCACTTCTCCAGCGACCGTCGCATGCCCAACAGGGGCAATCACGACAGTCGCACTGCCCTTCCTCTACTTCCAGTCTGGTGCCTACTCCACCATTGGTAAGCTCTCGGTGACCATCACCGGGACCTACAACAGTGGAGGGTTCAGCGGTTCAGGAACCAGCGCAAGCTTGGTGACTTCGACGTTCGCAGGAGCCTCTGCGACTCCAGCAGTCGCTGTCCCGACTGGCGCTACCTACACAATTGCCACTGTTCCAGCTGGCTCAACGGTTGTGGTCTCTGAGACCCTCGGAACACTCCAAGCGGGTGTGCCGGTGACTCTCTATCTGGACCACGCTGCGAGCTACGAAACAGCGGTCGGAGCCAAGGACTACGGAGCCAACTCGTTGGTCCCGGCAGTCTTCTCCGGCGGAACACAGGCAATAACCGCGTACACCGGATCCAGCGGAGCCAGCCTCGGAGTGGCGTCGGCGACCTTCACCGTTGACACGGTGATGGGCTCTCACGCCCAGTTCCAGGCCAATGTTGCTGCGCCAACCATTACAGGAGGCGCGACAAACATGCTTGGCAACAGCACGAGCGGTGCATCGGCGACTGCGATAACTGTCGCAGGGGCGCCAGCCTCATTCGTGATAAGCCCCGTCTGCTTCAAGGCAACCCCGGACACCCCAGCGACATGCGGTGCCGACAACGACCTTGTCGGTACTAGCGTAGCCGCAGGAGCAACAGTGTTCGTCGACATCTCCGTGGCTGATGCATACGGCAATACAGCCGCGAATCCAGGCCCCAACCAGATCCAGGTGACACTCGCTGCAGCAGGAAGCACCCTCAGCTCCACCACGACATACATCCTCATGAACAACCCTGACACCTACCCCACGAACGGTTGGGTCGCATGGACCTTCCCAACCACGGTTGGGACAGCAATCACGCTCACTGCGAGCGGAGTGCTGAGTGGTAAGTCATCGTCATCGACTGACAAAGTCACGACGGTGAGCGACCTTCCAACCATCAGCGTCACTTCACCTGCGCCGCTCAGCGGCGTCATTTACAGCGGTTCCACCAGCGTGGTGTTCAGCGGAGAGGCAAACGTCTCCACCGGATACTCAACCAACATCAAGATATCCTCAGTGGGCTTCAAGGTCGACTCGAACCCATGGCAGTCAGGAGTGATCTCGTCCGCTAACCAGGTTGTGTTCAGTCTCGCGGCAACGATGACTGCGGGTCTGCACACGATCCAGTTCAACGCGACTGACACTCTCAGCAACACCGTGGTCAGCCAGTCGTTCAAAGTCCTTGTAGACACTGCAGCACCAACCATTACCGCTACAACGACAAGCGGATCCTCGATCAGCGCCGGTTCACCGGTAGTGTTCAGCATTGTGGACCCTGAAGGAGACCTCAACGCCTCAAGCGTGGTGGCCACCTCCAACAGCACTGCCACGCTGACCGCTACTGTCACTGGCACCAACAACCCAGGTTCGTCTGTGACCTACACGATCAACGTGAACGGTCTCCCGACGAGCACTGGTCACTGGAGCGTCACCTTGAACGCCAACGACTACGCGGGTAACGCGGCAACAGCCGTCACCATCACGGTGAAGGTCACGGTTGCGTTCGCCCAGTCGGTGGTCCTTCAGGGAACTGCGAGCCAGACCACGATCGGTGGATTCCCAGGAATCTCAGCCACATTCAGCAACGAATGGAGCTCGTCCCAGAACTTGATCGTCTTCGCCGTATGGAAGAACTCCGCGGGTCAAACCGTGGCGGTCTCGACCAGCGGCCTGACGCTCGCAGCTGGAGCAACTGGAACAGCGTTCGCGCCTCTGGCGGGTTCGCTGCCATCTGGTAGCTACACTGTGAACATCTTCGTCTGGACCACGAGCAACCAGTCGGTATCATCAACAACCTCAATTTCCGGCACCTTCTAGGGGCAGTGGCCAAATTGAAGTCACTTCCAACAATCGCCGCAGCAGCGATCGCGCTGTCCCTGCTACTTGTACCTATGACCGCCACCGCAGCTGGTAGCATCACGTTCACCAGCCCAGCGTCTAGCGCGTCATACTCAGGTGCGCAGGCATACACGATCTCCGGCACTATCACTCCAACCCCAACTCAGGCCGACAACGTGGGGATCACCGTGAAGAATCCTAGCGGTTCCATAGTCGACGCAGGGAACGTCGCCGTCACAAGCGGTGCGTTCTCCTACTCGACGGCCGCGGGGAGTTCGGTGAACCCATCGTCCTGGCCGACGGGGACATACACAATCACCGCCACCGACTCGTTCGGGGCAACCGGTTCGATAACCTTCACTTACACCGCTGCAGGCGGATCAGGGCAGACGGTGTTTGAGAAGGACGTCCTCGGTAACCTAAGCCTCATCGAGCAGCAGATCCACAACCTCAGCAACGATCTCAACGGCAATGTGACTGCTCTCAATAGCGCAGAGACTTCAGAGAGCAACGCCATAACAAGTCTCACCAACACTGTTGGCAGCATGAGTTCGACGTTGGGTAACCTTCAGTCCTCGTTGTCGAGTCTAACCTCGACCGTGGGGACGATCAACACCAACGTCAACAACTTGAGCAGCCTCGGCGCACAGCTGAGTTCTGCCTCGAGTTCTCTATCTAACACACAAACCTACGTGCTAGTCGTGGCCGTTCTGGCCGCGATAACCGTAGTCCTCGAGCTAGCTATATTGGTAAGAAAGCTGTCCTAAACAGACAGCTTTCCTTCCTTTTGTTTTTCTCTCAGAAGTAGAGGATACTCCGCACCACGATTCTATGGCACTGGCCGTCGGCGCCTTGAGGAGTAATTTGCAAATTGGTAGTATTATATACCGAGGCGGCGATTCATCAAACGGTCATGACTAGTCGCGCTTCGTTGGCCTTTCCCACGATTGCGGTCCTCTTACTAGCATTCTCCTTGGCCGCCCCGGTCGCAAACGGCGCGTCCGACAAGTATCTCACTGTGGCGCTCACCCAGTCGGGATTGAAACAGAGCACCATCGGCGGATACGACGGGGTCCTGGCCAACTACACCAACACCTACACGACTCCAGTGACCGCGTTCGTGTACATGGACCTGGTCAACTCTGCCGGCCAGACGATCTACTGGAACGTGGGCTCCTGCTCCTTCTTGGCCAGCCAGAAGGCCCAGTGCTTCGTCACGATATTGTCGAGCGTCCCGCGCGGGACCTACGCGGCCTGGCTGTTCGCGACCACCAATTCAAGCGTCCCGATCTCCACGTTCAGCTCCGTCCAAGTCACGGTGTAGATTCTCCCCTCAAGCCGTTCGGGAGAGCAGACTTATCACGTATATACAGACGGAGTTACGGGGCTTTCGGCTGAGCATGCAAGCGATCGTATTGGCTGGCGGCCTCGGGATGCGCCTTCGCCCGCTGACCGACGACCGGCCCAAGGCGCTGATTCCTGTGAAAGGGAGGCCGATCTCAGAGTACCAGATCGAGTGGCTGATGAAGGAAGGAGCGGTGGACGGCGTCACCTTCGCATGCGGCTACAAGTGGGAGCGCCTGAAAGAGCACTTCGGCTCCAACTTCCACGGCGTCCCTGTCGACTACTCGGTCGAAGACGCGCCCCTGGGGACTGGCGGCGCCATCCGGAAGGCGCTTTCGGCGAAGAGCTCCGACGACTTGGTGGTCGTCATCAACGG
The DNA here is from genome assembly GCA_029784825.1 of Nitrososphaerota archaeon. The sequence goes on from JAFMAU010000015.1 coordinate 16,924, forward strand.
GGACATCATCACCGACCTTCCGCTGAAGAGGATGATCGAGGCCCACAGGCAGGCGGGGGAGGTGTCCGCGTCCATGCTCGTGGTCCCCTACCGCTCGAGGTTCGGCGTGGTCAAGATTGACAAGCTCAAAATGGTGAGGGGCTTCGAAGAGAAGCCGCCCTTCCCCGACGTCTGGATCAACGGAGGGGTGTACCTGCTGAACGCCAGAAAGATATCCAAGACCCTCCCTGACCGGGGTGACATCGAAAGGGAGACGTTCCCCAAGCTGGTAACCCACGGGGAGCTCCTATCCTATCCGCACTACGGCGAGTGGTACTTCATCGACAGCCTGAAGGACCTGCAAGAGCTGGAAGAGTCGATTCACGTCAAAGCCTAGGGAAACCATTTTATTTCACGCTCCCGCGATTCGCCAGACATGGCTGACTTCAAGAAGGCAGTCGAGGCTTCCAAGGTCCAACCTGACACAATGCTCACCGTCGAGGTGGACGGCGAGTCGGTGCTCATCGCCAACGTGGACGGCAAGTACTACGGGATGGGCGCCATCTGCACCCACGAGGAGTGGGACCTATCTGAAGGGACTCTGGTTGGCACTGAGGTGACCTGCGCAGGGCACGGCACGGTCTGGGACCTGAAGACGGGCAAGGGGGTCTTCGACGAGCCGCTCAAGGACGAGCCCCTCTACGAGGTGAAGGATGAGGGCGGCCTCCTCTACGTAAGGCGGCGCAAATAAGCATCCAGGCCGCCAATGCATATCTACGCCTCTTTTTGAGGCCCGCCTGTTTGACCAAGTCTGGCGTTCCCCGGTCACCTCCCTTCGGCCGAGTCGGGCGCCTCGTGTACAGGCGGCGGAAGTACGTCGTCATTGCCTGGATCCTCGCGCTCGTCCTGCTCTCCCCTGTGATCGCGATGGCAGGGAACTCGACCTCCCTCGAGCAGGGCACCGCCAGCGGGAGCCAGCTCGAGTCTGTGCAGGCGTCAAATCTGATCGCTGCGCAGTTCGCAAAGTCGGTCGCGAACAGCACCCTGCTGGTGGTCGTCGATGGGGCCAACGTGAGCTCCCCGGCCACCCAGGTCTTCGTCCAGGACCTCGTGCGCCATCTGGGCTCTGACCCTAACCTGAAGGGCCTCAACCAGACCATCGACGTCTATTCGCCGATCTATTCTGCGATAAAGGGGGTGAACCAGGCGACCTACTCGACCCTGAAAGGGGCCAACAGCACGTCCAGGCTCCTCCTCGGCGTCCCAGCCCTCTATTTCGGGGCTTGGCAGCAGGCTTACGCATCTTCTCACAATCTTACTGCGGCGGACTACTCCGCGCTGAGCTTCGCCTCCGGGGTCCTCTCGGCCGCCAACGCGACTGCATACCGGGACTTCTCGTCCCACCTCCTTGCGCTCTTCAACACCGCCTGGTCGTCGTCCTGGTCAGACAGCAGCCTCTCCAACCTCACCCTGCTCGCCAGGGCTTCCATGGCTGCCAGGACCGCCGGGACGGAGTACGCTGCCTCGTACATGCGCGGTTCAGAGCAGTTCGCTGACTCTCTGCTGCGTTCGGTATCATTTGCAGATTACATCACCGGTAGCAGCGCAGAAACGGCTTCGAAGCTCGCGGCATTCGCGCAGTCGTATGTCTCCAACTCCACGGGATTCTCAAGCCAGTTCGTGGGCTCGTCCTTCGGTCTCGGGAAGTCGTACGACAACTCGTCCCTCTTCGCCCTCGCAGGGAGCATCATCTGGAAGCCCGGCGAGTACGGCGTCGGGAGGGCGCTCTCCACCCTGATCTCTTCCCTCGTCTCCCCTTCCCGCGACATCACGCTCGTCACCCTCAACTTCGACCAGTCGTCCAACTCGAACGTCCTTGCCCTGAGGTCTGAAGTGTCCTCGGTCCTGGGGACCGCAGGGGCGGGCTCGGTCGGGTCGGCCCTTGTGACCGGGGGAGACGCGATAAGCTACGACTTCGGCCAGTCAGCCCAGTCCGACCTTAGCCTCATCCTCCCAGTCACTATCACCCTGCTGATTGTCGCGACGGGGCTGTTCTTCCGGTCAGTCCTCACCCCATTCGTGACGCTCGGGACGATAGGCGTCGCTCTGGGGATCTCCCAGGTCTTCATAGTCCTGGTCAGCGCCCTGGTGGCCAAGGCAGACTTCACCGTCCCCACCATCCTGCTCACAATCCTGATCGGGGTAGGGACGGACTACAGCGTCTTCATCTTGGCGCGCTACAGGGAAGAGAGGGTCAAGGGAGCGGACGTCCAGAGGGCAGTCGAGACCTCCGTCACCTGGGCGGGGGAGAGCATCACGACCAGCGGGGCCACGGTCATAATCTCGTTCCTCTCGCTCACCTTCACCAACGTCGTCTACCTCAAGACGATAGGCTATGTCGTCGGGCTGGGGGTGCTCGTCGCGCTCCTGATCGCCCTGACCATGGTCCCCGCAGTCGCCAGCATCATAGGAGGGCGGACCTTCTGGCCCTACTCGGGGGAGCGCTTCACGAAGTACTCCCGGTCGGTCCTGACTAAGCTGGAGAGCAAGCGGGGGTACTTCTCCAGGAGCGGCGCGTTCTCCGTCAAGCACGCCGGCGCCCTCATCGTCTTGGCCCTGGTCGCGACCGCGCCTGCGCTCTACGTATACTCGAACACCTCCCCGACCTTCGACTTCCTCTCCGCGGCCCCGGCGAGCCTCCCGTCGGTCGCCGCATCCGACCAGCTGACCTCTGCCTTCGGAGGTGGGACGCTCTTCCCGACCTACGTTGTGATGACGTTCTCACAGCCCCTCGTGGCGCATGACGCGTTCAACCTGCCGGAGATGAGGACGGTCAGCGCCGTCAGCTCGTACCTCGCTAGCCTCCGAGACGTCAGAAACGTATCGAGCCCCACCGTCCTGTACGGCCAGGCCGTAGCCTACGACAAGATCAATCTCTCCACAGCCGAAGGCCGGCAGACGTTCTCAGGGGTCCTCCAGAGCATAGGCAGGGACAACAAGACCGTCCTGTTCACAATAAACTTCGGGATCGACCCCTACTCGACAGCCGCCATCTCGGACGCGCAGGCCATCAGGCAGACCCTCCACTCCCAGTACGGCCCGGCCCCGGGGGTCACGGGGATCTACGTGGGCGGAGCCTCGGGCTCGACCCTCGACACGAAGAACGAGTTCGACTCCCAGTTCAACACAATAGTGCCCATAGTCGCCGTCGGGGTCGCGATCGTCCTCCTCGCGGTCCTGGGGTCGCTCTTCCTGCCGGTCTTCGCCGTCCTGTCGATCCTGATGAGCGTAGTCTGGACCGTGGCGACTACCGCCCTAGTGTTCAAGCAGCTCTATGACTACCAGATACTCTTCATCACCCCGTTCTTCCTCTTCGTCACCCTCCTCGGACTGGGGATGGACTACAACATCTTCATCCTGACAAGGATCCGCGAGGAGGCGACAAAGGGAAAGCCCCTCAACGAAGCCATAGTCGGCGCGATCGAACAGACGGGCGCTGTCATAACCGCGGCAGCGATAATCCTCGCAGGCTCCCTGGGGGCTCTCATGATCTCTAGCGACCTGCTGCTGAAGGAGATCGGGTTCTCCCTCGCCTACGCCATCCTGATAGACGCCCTGGTGGTGAGGACCTACCTCGTCCCGGCCGTGATGTCGAAGGTGGGGAAGTGGAACTGGTTCAGCCCCATCCCGTTCCTCAACCGCTCGCACCACCTCTATGAGAAAGACGCCGGGCCCCCGAGCACGCCTTAAAGCGGGGGGGCCTCACAGCAGGCCATTGCCAAAGACCGGCGAAATCGACGAGGAGGTCCTCGAAGAAGGCTGCTACCACCTCTCTCGCCTGGGCCTCGACAGGGCCCAGCTCGCGGCGCACTTCGAGATCTCCACGGCGAAGGTCGGGGAGCTGATCGCGGCATATGAGGCGAAACTGAAGTCTGGAGCGGTCTCGGCTGGGGAGTTCGACAGGGTCTTCTGGGAGGACGTGAAGAAGGAGGCAGAAGGAGACGTCAAGCTCACCTTCCTCTCTGACAAGGGGTTCCACCACGCATGGAGGTCTGAGCTGGAGAAGCTCGACGGCCCCGCCCTGATGTCAATATACGAGTCCAGCAAGGACTTCCTGAACGCCGACCCCAATCAAAAGTTCCTGGACTTCCCTCCGCCCAAGGGGTACGACCCTCTCGCCATGGACCGTGAGCTGAAGAAGGCAGTCGGAGTCATCGGAGACCTACTCTCTGAAAAGTGGAGAGAAGAGAAGGGGTCCGAGGGCCGACACCCTGCCAAACCTTAAAGAGGGCAACGGGCCGAGCAAAATCGAAAAAGGATGCCCCTGGACTCGGTCGAAAGGGACAAGCTGACCGGGGTCCTCCGCCAGTTCCAGGGACGAAGAATTCTCGTAGTCGGGGACGTAATCGTCAGCCGCTTCGTCGAGATCGCAGCCCGCAAGCTGGCAAGGGAGGCGCCAGTCCCAGCCGGGGACTTTGTGGGCCAGACGCTGCTTCCCGGGGGCGCTGCGAACCTCGCCAGGGAGATGTCGTCCCTCGGCGCCTCGGTGAGGCTGGTAGGGCTGGTAGGGTCGGACGAGTACGGGGTCTGGCTGAAGTCGGAGTTCTCGAAGTACGGGGTCAAGTCGGACGGGGTGGTCACCGACCAGACGAGGCCTACCTCTCTCAGGACGTGGTACATGGTGAACGCATACCACACCCTCAGGGTCGACAGGGAGGACAGGAGAGACGTGCCGCTCGCGGTGGCGAAGAAGCTGCTTTCGGACGCAGAGCCCGAAATCAAGGACGTGGACTGCGTCGTGCTTTCAGACTACGACCGGGGGGCGGTGACGAGCTATCTGATCAGCGGGATAGTGTCTGCCGCGAAGTCTTCCGGAAAGATCGTCGTGGGGCAGCCGAAGATGCACCACTACATGGACTTCTCGGGGGTGACATACGTGAAGTCGAACCTCGAGGAGGCTGCCCATGCGACCGGGATGGCCATGGTCAACGAGACCAGCCTGAGGAACATGGGGGTCAACCTACTTAGCAGGCTGGAGTCGAAGGCGATACTGATCACAAGGGGGGAAGCGGGCCTCACCCTCTTCGACAAGGAGAACGTCACCCTCTTCCCGCCCATCGGGGGAAAGAAGAACCTGTTCAGCAAGGTCGGGGTCAGGGACGCGATGACCGGGGTCTTCAGCCTGGCGGTGGCGTCCGGCGGTAACCCCTACCAGGCCGCGGTCCTGAGCAACGTAGCAGGGGAGGCGAGGAGCGATCTCCCGAGGATCGTCTCGCTCTCGTTGCAGGACCTCGAGGCCAGGAGCCAGAAGGTCGAACAATTCGTGCACAGCATAGTGCAGGTCCCGGTGCGGCGCTGATGGAGACAGCCCAGGAGGTCGTGAGGCTGAAGGAGATCGCCAGGAACACCAGGAAGCTAATCCTCGAAAGCCTGGCCGAGGCGGGGTCGGGGCACCCAGGTGGCTCCCTCTCCGCGGTCGAGCTCCTCGTCACCCTCTACTTCCACGTCATGCACCACGAGCCCAAGGACCCGAAGTGGGCAGACAGGGACAGGTTCTTCCTTAGCAAGGGCCACGCGGCCCCGCTGCTGTACTCGGTCCTCGCGCAGGCAGGCTACTTCCCCGAAGAGGAGCTGATGACCCTCAGAAAGACCGGGTCAAGGCTCCAGGGGCACCCGTCCATGGGGATCCCCGGGGTCGAGGCTCCGGCGGGCTCAGAAGGCATCGGCCTCTCCCTTGGGGTCGGCACATCCCTGGCGGCCAAGCTGGACGGCAAGACGTGCAGGACCTACGTCCTGATGGGGGACGGAGAGCAGCAGGAGGGGCAGGTCTGGGAGGCTGCCATGGCTGCCTCGAAGTACAGGCTCGACAACCTCACGGCGATCATCGACAGGAACGGCATACAGCAGGACGGCCTCACCGAGCAGATCATGCCCCTGGAGCCCCTGGCAGCGAAGTGGAGGGCGTTCAACTGGAACGTCATCGAGGTGGACGGCTACGACCTCAACCAGATCATGGACGGCTTCGACCTCGCGATGAGCACGCGGAACCGGCCCACGGTGATCATAGCACACACCGTGAAGGGGAAGGGAATATCCTTCATGGAATGGTCCCCCCACTACCACGGCACCGCCCCGTCGAAGGAGAAGCTCTCCGACGTGCTGAGCGAGCTGAAGTGAGCCATTGAGGGAGATCAGGATTGCGCCATCGATCCTCGCCTGGGACCTCGGGGACCTGGAGACAGCGGTGGAGATCTCCGTGAAGGGAGGGGCCGACCAGCTGCACCTCGACGTCATCGACGGCCACTTCGCGCCGAACATCACCTTCGGCCCAGGGACAGTGAAGGCGCTGAGGCGCCGATGCGACCTGAAGTTCGACACGCACCTGATGATGGACCAGCCCCAGCTCTACGCGGAGAAGTTCCTCGACGCGGGGTCCGACCTGCTCTCGTTCCATGCCGAGGTGCTCAGCGGTCCTTCCTTCGACGAGCTCTACAGGGTCGTGAGGTCGAAGGGGAAGGAGGTGGGCCTCGCCGTCAAGCCGAAGACCGAGCTCCCCAGGTGGGCCGCCGACAGGCTCGACAAGATCTCCACCCTCGTAGTGATGACGGTCAACCCAGGCTTCAGCGGCCAGAGCATGGACATGTCGGTGATGCCCAAGCTCCAGAAGGTGAGCGAGCTAGTTGCGGAAGAAGGGACCGGGACCGACATCGAAGTCGACGGCGGGGTCGAGCCCGAGAACGTCCAGGAGGTCGTGAAGAGGGGAGGGAACGTGCTCGTCGCTGGGGCCGGAGTCTACGCGAAGAAGGACCCGGTCGGAGCGATCTCCGTGCTCAGGAAGAAGGCAGAGACGGCGAGGAGGCCCGCGTGATGCTGTCGAAGCAGGCTGCCATGAGGGACGCCTACGGGGAGGCCCTCCTCGAGCTCGGGGCCGCCAACAGGGACGTGGTCGTCGTCGGGGCTGACACCACAGGCTCTCTGAAGTCGGGAGTCTTCGCATCGAAGTACCCGGAACGGTTCTTCAACGTCGGGATTGCCGAGCAGAACCTCGTCTCAATAGCCGCCGGGTTCGCCCTCGCAGGCAAGGTCGCCTACGCCGGGACGTACGCCATATTCGTCCCCGGAAAGTCCGTCGACCAGATCCGGAACAACATAGCGTACCCTAACCTCAACGTAAAGATCGTCTGCTCTCACGGAGGCATCTCGGTGGGGCCCGACGGAGCCTCCCACCAACAGATCGAAGACATAGCGATAATGCGGGCTATCCCCAAGATGAAGGTCATCGTGCCCGCAGACGCCCCATCCACCAAGGGGGCGATCAAGGCGATCGCCTCCATCCCCGGCCCGTTCTATGTCAGGCTCACGCGCCCCTCGACCCCTGTCATATACGAAGGGGGCTTCGAGTACAAGTTCGGGGAGGCGAACGTCCTCCAGGACGGCTCGGACGTAGCCCTGTTCGCGTGCGGCATCATGGTCCCCGAAGCCCTGAGGGCCGCCGATTCGCTGAAAGCGAAGGGGGTCTCGGCGGCGGTCGTAGACGTCCACACCATAAAGCCCATCGACTCGGGAACGATCACGAAGTTCGCGAAGAAGTGCGGGAGGGTCGTCACAGCCGAGGAGCACAACATAATGGGGGGCATGGGGTCGGCCGTGGCGGAGGTGCTCTCCGAGGAGCAGCCCACCCCGATGAAGAGGGTCGGGGTCATGGACACCTTCGGGGAGAGCGGGGACGCAGGCGAGCTGCTGAAGAAGTACGGGCTCACGGCGGCGAACATCGAGCAGGCCGCGTCGGCCCTCGTCAAGGCCCACTAGGCTTTAATATGAAACAGGGGGCATCGTCCCGAAGATGAAACTCTTCCTCGACACCGCGAACCTCGCGCAGATCAGGAAGCTCAACCAGATGGGGCTGGTCGACGGGGTGACGACCAATCCGACCCTCGTCGCGAAGGAGCCGGGCGAGTTCGAGGAGATCATAGCGGCCATCTGCAAGGAGGTGAAGGGGGACGTCAGCGCGGAGGTGGTAGCCACCGACTTCGACGGCATGCTTGCCGAGGCGAAGCACCTGTCCGCCATCGCCCCGAACGTCGTCGTCAAGATCCCCATCATCCCCGAGGGTCTGCGGGCGACCAAGGCAGTCAGCCAGAAGGGGATAAGGGTCAACATGACGCTCATCTTTTCAGCGAACCAGGGGCTGCTGGCGGCGAAGGCTGGGGCCTCCTTCCTCAGCCCGTTCATCGGAAGGCTCGACGACATCGGGCAGCGGGGGATGGAAGTGGTCGAAGACCTGGTCAAGATCCGGGACAACTACAGGCTGAAGTCGGAGGTCCTCGTCGGGAGCATCAGGCACCCCCAGCACGTCCTCGAAGCAGCGAAGGCAGGGGCGGACATCTCCACCATGCCCCCGGAAGTGATGGAGAAGATGATGCAGCACCCGCTGACCGACGCGGGCCTCAAGAGGTTCCTCGACGACTGGGAGAAGGCCAAGAAAGCCAGGGCCTCCATCACGGTATAGCAGACAAGTTTTTACGAGATGAGAATTCGCCATTTCCAATGGCTAAGACATATTCACTTCCGCCACTCCCCTATTCATACAAGGCACTAGAACCTCACATATCTGAAAAGACAATGACTCTTCACCATACGAAACATCACCAAGCGTACGTCAACGGCGCGAATGCCGCGCTCGACAAGCTCGAGAAGTCAAGAAAAGGCGAAATGCAAATCGACACGAGGGCAGTCTTGAGGGACTACAGCTTCAACTACGATGGCCACATCCTCCATTCGATCTTCTGGCCCAACATGGCACCCGCCGGAAAAGGCGGAGGGATGCCTGGAGGAAAACTTGCCGATGCACTCAGTCGAGACTTCGGTGGGTTTGACAAGTTCAAGGCGCAGTTTACAGATGCTGCCAAGACTGTCGAAGGGGCAGGCTGGGCTCTCCTTCTCTATGACCCACTCACCGAATCACTAGTCCTCACCCAGATAGAGAAACAGAACCTGATGCACCTGAGCGGTGCAACAATCCTGCTCGGCTTAGATGTGTGGGAGCACGCTTTCCTGTATGACGTGGGCCCAGACAGGCCGAAGTACATAGAGAACTGGTGGAACGTAGTGAATTGGTCCGATGTGGACTCTAGGCTGTCGAAGGTCAAGTAAGACCTTCGCCTCCCTATTTTGTTCCTGTTCTGCTCCGGGCGTATTCGCCGCTGCGCGCCGCTAGCTTCCTGATGTCGTCCATGGAGTGCGCCGTTGATATCCCTCCCGGGTGCCCCGGGAGGACGAAGATCCCTGACGCCATGAGGGACAGGGAATAGTCGGCGACCACCTTCCTGTCATCCTTGGCCGCGTCTTCTGCGTCCCTGGGCTCCGGGCCGAAGTGGGTGAGGAATAGCGAACCGAGCCCGGTCGTGTGCGCTTCGACTCCAAAGTCCGCGAACGCGCTGTCGACCTTCGTCCTGGCCTCTCTCCCCATGCCGTCCAGGCGCGGATAGATCGAGCTCGACTTCTTCCGCAGGTGCCTGATGGTGGCCAGGCCCGCGGCCATCGTGAGTGGGTTCTCGGAGAAGGTCCCTCCACCTATCGAGACGAACCTCTCTGACCTGCGCCCCGGGTCTGCAAGTGAAAGTATCTCGCGCCTGCCGCAGACCAGCCCGATGGGAAGGCCTCCGCCTGCTATCTTCCCGAAGGTCGCAAGGTCCGGGGTCACCCCATACCACTCCTGTGCCCCCCCAAGCGCGAGCCTGTAGCCTGTGATGATCTCGTCGAAGCAGAGCAGTACGCCGTGGGCGTCCGCCAGCTCCCGGAGCCCCATCAGGTAGTCCTTGTCTGCAGGTATGCATCCGCCCGCGCCGAGGACAGGCTCAAGGAAGACCGCCGCCACGTCCCCCTTCGACCGGTTCAGCTCGGCTTCGGCAGCATGCAGGTCGTTGAACCTGACGTTCTTCACGTACGCCTGCTCCTCTTCCAGTATCCCTGCGCTTTCAGTCCTGTCGAACGGGCGGTGGACCCCCTTGTTCAGCTCGGTGTTGTAGCCGTGCCACCCTCCTGACATCTTGATCACCACCCGCCTGCCGGTGTGCGCCCTGGCCAGCCTGACCAGGTACATCGTGGCCTCCGCACCCGTATTGCAGAACCTGATGGCCTCTGCGCACGGGACCGTCCTCTGAATCTCCTCTCCAAGCTCGACCGAGAGCCCGCTCCCCATCCCATAGTGCGTGCCTTTCGGGACCTGGGTCCGCAGGGCATCTACCACGACCTTCGGCGAATGCCCGAGGATCAGAGCCATATGACCCATCCAGTAGTCTGTGTACCTGTTCCCGTCCTCATCCCAGATGCACTCTCCCTTGGCCCTGCTCACGAACAGCGGGTAGGGGTCGTAGAAGCGGGCGTTGTGGTTGACTCCCCCCGCGAAGACCTTCTTCGCCCTCTCGAACAGGCGCTTCGAGCCGCGCGTCCTGGACTCGTACCGCTCGGACAACCTCCCATCGTGCCCCGGCGCGGCTATTTCAAGTCCGTTCCGGGCACAAGAGTCAATTATCACGACGTTGGCTCTCGGCCAAAGGTTGGAATTCACCGTCCCTCTGGGCTCCCCTTTCAGCCTCGAGCACACACTCGAAAGCGGCCAGCTCTTCCGCTGGGAGAGGAGGGGGGAGTGGTGGCAGGGGGTGGTGGGCGGGTGGGCCCTCAAGGTGAAGCAGGAAGGGGACGTCCTTCGCTGCTCGTCGAGCAGCGAAGGGGCCGACAGCCTGTTCGTCACCAGGTACTTCAGGCTCGACGAGGACCTCGACCATGTACTCGCCTCCATCTCGAGGGACCAGACCATGGCGAGGGCGGTCCAGAGATATTACGGCCTCAGGCTCGTGAGGCAGGACACGTGGGAGTGCCTCGCTTCCTTCGTCCTGGCGACCAACGCGAACATCCCGAGAATAAAGAAGATGGTCTCTGCGATATGCGCGAAGTTCGGGAGCGCCTTCGAGTTCGACGGGGACACATGGAGATCCTTCCCTTCGCCCGACGCCCTGGCGCAGGCTTCTGTTTCAGAGCTCTCCGGGTGCGGGCTGGGCTACCGGGCCCCCTTCCTGAAGCGAGTCTCCGAGTCGGTCTCGGAGGGGAAGGTGGACTTCGCTTCCATCTCCAGGCTTGACTACGGAGCCGCCCGAAAGGCCCTCCTCACCGAGGTCCTGGGGCGGAAGGTCCTGCTCGGAGTAGGTCCGAAGGTGGCGGACTGCGTCCTCCTTTACTCCTGCGGCAAGGACGAAGCCTTCCCGATCGACGTCTGGATCGCCAGGGCGCTGGCAAGGTCTTTCCCGAGGCTCCTCGACCCCAAGTTGAGGTCTCGGCTCGAAAGGGACGGCAGGCTGAAGCTTACCCTCAGGGAATACGAAAGGATCTCGGCATCCGCCAGGAGGCGCTTCGGGGCCTACGCGGGCTACGCCCAGCAGTACCTGTACGTGGCGGCCAGAGAAGCAGAAACGTGACCTATGCTTTCTTCTTGGGCTTGGCCTTCTTCTCGACCTTGGCCTTCACGACCTTCTCGGCCTTCTTGACTTCGCGTTTCACCTTCTTCTCGACCTTCACCGCCTCCTTTTCGACCACGGCCGCCTCCATCTCAACTTCCTCTGCGACCTCCCTGAGCTCTTCCCCGACCTTCTTCGCTTCTTTCTCTGCCCTTACGGCTGCTCTGGGGTGCGAGGCCCACGCCTTCAGCGAGTCGACGTTCCCCTGCAGGACGCTCCTTCTTCTGGGGTCGACCCTTGCTCCCCATGTTGTAGCGACCGACGGTGCGAGGCCGGAGCCTGCCAGCTCGCCGAACGAGAACCCCCTCCCGACCCTAGTCACCATCTCAGTGCCGTTCCTTGAGCTCACAACCGCATCTGGGACACGCCCAGCCGGCCTCGCGGGGCGCGCCTTGGCCGGCTTCCTCTCGACCGCCTTCTCGATCTTCTTCGCTTCCTTCTTCACTCCTTCCTCTATCTTCTTCGCTTCCTCCTCGATCTCCTGGACTACGCTCTCCTTCTTCTTCCCCGTCCCCTTGCGAGGATTAGACTTGCTCAACGCTTTGGCTGCCCGCCCAGACGGGGGATAAAACGGTTCCTCGCGCTGCTCTGCCCGGCTATTCCTTGGGCTTCCGCAGCCCCCAGGCCATGGCGACAGCTCCCGCAGCCGTCAGCATCGCCCCAGCGAGTTCGATGTAGACGCTCTTGAACACCAGGTACCCGGGCACGAGGACGGCGTCCAGCCCGACCAGAAGCACGAGCAGTCCGAAGACGAAGTAGTTCCCGCTCATCAGCTGTACCGGGGTGACGACCCTGCCGCTGGGGAGCTCGACCTTCCCTGTCCCCGAGGGCATCCTCCTGAAAGACGGGAGCCCGCCCTTCATGAGACCCATGGGGAAGAACATGACCCCCAGGGCCAGGATGATGCTCGACGTCCCCTGGGCTGCGCCTGGCTCGGGGCTCGATATCATGCAGTAGCACGCGTCCCCGGACGGGGTCATGACCGGAAATATGGACCCATACGAGAACAGGCTGCTGAATAGCACTATCCCAGTTATGCCGAGCAGCATGAACACGACTGAGAGCGCAAGGAACTCCTTGTCCAAAGTTCAGATTCCTACGGGCCTCAAACCTTTCTTAAGCATTACTCGATTCTCGGGTCTCTGCAGGAGGAGCGCCTCTCCGTAGTATCAGGCCCGCCCCGAAGAGCCCCACGAGCACGGCGAACAGACCGACCGCGTTCGCTAATCCCAGCGAGGTCGAGCCCGAAGATTCGGTGGCGCTGATCATGTAGAAGATGAAGTATGCCGCGACTATCAGCCCACCGACAGCGACAGGGAGCCAAATCTTCATCGGATTCGCCCGGCCTTTGCAGACGCCTCAATATGCCTTTGCCGCTGGTCTCATCGCTGCCAGAGGGCCAACTCCGGGTCGAAGTGGGGAAATACGTCGACCCTTGAAGCTCTCGAACGCGTTGCACTTCATTGGCCGTTAAGTATCCCTCGTGCGTCTTGTTGCGTTGTCTCGCGAACTAGTCCCAGAAGACCTGAGGCGCCGGCTCGAGCTCTATGCCAAGTCTCTCAAGTTTCGCGAAACAGGTCTTTCGGCCCATCGAATAGGCCTAGAGCTAGGCGTGAGCAAAGACACGGTCAGGTTGTGGCTTGCAGGTCAGAAGCCAAAGCGCGTGAGGCGGTACGAGCCTGATCTTGCTCCGAGCAGGGATCTTGCATATGTCGCTGGGTTCTACTTGGGAGACGGAAAGGGCGCAGGAGAGGAGCACAAGGTCAGGTTCGAGTTGGCAGACGAGGGACAGCTGGAATACGTAGGAGGGCTCGTCGCCAAACTCCTCGGGAGGGACCCCAAGCCCCTCGGCAGGGACGGCACGTTCTACACGGTGGACTACGACTCGGTCGCTCTTAGCACATTCCTCGACCAAGACTTTAGGACACTTGTCGAGTATCTGCGAGACTTCAAGGGATTCCTCCAGGGGTTCTTTGACGCAGAAGGACACGCGATCTGTTCAGTCGATATGGCCAGACGAAGAGTCAGGAACCTGACTGTCGGTGCCGCCAATACGAATCTGGACTACCTGAACCATATTGGATACCTACTGGCGCGGTTGGGGATTGACTTCAGGCTGTACCGAACTAACAAGGCGGGGCAGAAGATGGTGATCCGCGGACAGGTGTGGACAAGGAAGCACGACGTCTATCACATCCTAGTCCGAGGCGATGCCCGTGCCGAAATGTCCTACAGGCGAGTGGGCTTTCGGAACGCGCAGAAGGCGGAGAAGCTGTCTTCACTGGTCGAGATGATTCCAACGGAGCCGAGTCAGAGATTCGCCTGGTTCACAGCGCGTTATGCCAGAAAAGACCGAAAATGGCTCAGAATGAAGAAAGGAGTCCAATTCAAAGTCCCGCAGGTCGGAACCTCAGACGCCTTTCGGCGCTTTTGAGCCGACGACACTCCGGTGACTGTGGCCTGAGTAGGCTGGACGGGTCAGCCGATGGCCGACCTCTACAGCCGGAAGCTTGTGGCCCCTTCGGGTCTACCAGGCTGAGCTACTGCGGGACAGCCGGCCGACCCCCCGAGATTTCTTAAGGGTTTCAACTCCAGGCCCCTCGCGCTTCGAGGTCGGCGCAACGCCTAAGACCGTCCTCCGGGACAGAATCCGCCTGCTCTCGTTCACAGTCGCGTTCCTCGCGATGGTGGGGGCGTTCGCGCTGCCGACCCTTGCGAGCCTCGCCATAGTCTGGGCTGCCTCCAGGATTGCGAGCCTCAGGCACATCGCCGCCTTCGCCCTTGGGGTCTACCTGTGGTTCTTCGTCGACACGTTGGGGGATTCTGCCTACCTTGGCGTGAACTCTGGCCTCGGCGGGGGAGCAGGCCAGGGCGCGTTGATCGTCCTGTTCATCGCAGGCGCGCTTGTCCTGTCCTCGATCGACGGGGGTCCGAACCGGCACCACGCGGGAGCCGGTCTCTGGTTCGGGGTGCCCCTCCTGGTCGCGCTGGGGGTCGGGATCCACGGCTTCGGTGAGGGCGCGGCTTTCAGCTCCGTGGCTGCTTCGACACCCGCGCAGGACCTCGTCTCGGCGTTCGGAGGGCTTTCGCCCGCCGTCTCCTTTGTCACCCACAAACTGATCGAGCCTGTGATCGTCGGCGCCGTGTACCTGGCCTACGCCAGTGAGCACGCGAAGAGCTCCTCGGACACCGTGAGGGACCTCGCAATCCTTGCCTTGGTCTTCGTTCTCCCCGGCCTCATTGGGGCTGCGGCTGGGTATTCTCTGACCTTCGATTCCACGTACGTGTTCGCCTTCGGCCTGGGGGCTTCGACCTACGCAGCGACAAAGGTGATCGGAGCCCTTTCAGGATCCTCCGACCAGTCCAGGTGGGCTTCTGCGAAGACGGCCTTCGCCATCGTCCTCGGGTTCCTGAGCCTGTATTCTGCTGCCTTGTTCCACTAGCTCGGGCCGCCGGCTGCACCCGGCACTGCGCACGCTCTCAGGGTCCTTCTCGAGTATTCCGCGATGACCAGGGGGCTTGCCAGCAGGAGGGGGATGCTCACGAGGACGAACAGGACCTGATACGGGGCAAGGGCGACCGCGAGGGTGGTGGCGCCCAGTCCTCCGAGCGCGCCTGCGAGGAAGAGCCCGGCGCAGGTCGGGCACCCGGTGAAGAGCCCCGCAATCACCCCGACCGAGCCCAGCCAGCCGGCGTTGGTGCGGAGCGCCCTGTTCCTGAACGAGTGCGCCGCGACTGTCACGTTCATCCCAACTAGGATGGGGACGATCACTGCGAAGAGGGCGTCGAGAGGGAGGACCTGAAGGGCAAGGTGAGCCCCCGGGAGGAGGTAGACCACCAAGGCCGGGACCGTCCCCGGAGACCCGCAGCAGGCTGCCGCCGCCCAGCTCGTGGCGCTGACGCCGTACACGGAACTGAAATCGACCCCCGGCTGGTAGACAAGCATGCTCGAGACGACAAGGTAGAGCAGCCCGTAGACCAGCGCCGCGACCGCCCCTATCCTGAGGTCTCCGCTGGAGCTCAGGGCGCCCGACAGAGACCCTCGGATCGTGTCGGGTCCGAGACCTTCGGCGCCACCCACGAGCCCCCGGTAGATCAGGTAGACTCCGCAGACCACGATGCAGATCGAGAGTGCTTCAACCAGATAGAACGAGAGGACAAGCGACATGAGCTCCCCCTGGTCGTACAGGGCCAGACTGCGCTGCGACCAGTACCAGCCGACCGCCGAAAGCGCCACCCAGATGCACCCGACTGCGAAAGCGAGCATGCCTGCCAGGAGCGCTGGATGCGGGGCTAGGCGGAGGTGCACCACTTGCTTCAGGAGGGGTCTGCCCTCTTAAACCCACTGCGCGGAAAGTCAAAATACACGCGCGGAAGGCGTCCGACAAACCCGGAGGGAACAGTTGAGCTTCTCTGACTACTTCGCACTCACCAAGCCGAAGATTACGCCCCTCCTCCTCATGGCCGCTTTCGGGTCGAGCGTGGTGGCGTCGAGGGGGCTCCCGCCGACTGCGGCCGTGTTCGGGGTGCTTGTGGGCGGTGCCCTCGCAGCAAGCGGGGCTCTGACGCTGAACAGCTACCTGGAGATCGGGATGGACTCTAAGATGAAGAGGACCATGGGACGGCCCCTTCCATCGGGCAAGATCGTTCCGCCGTCCCACGCGCTCTATCTGGGCGCCGGGCTGCTGGCGTCGGGGGTCCTTGTCTCGCTCCTCACCTTGAACCTCACGGCGACCTTCTTCATCGGCCTCGGTGCCTTGGTCTACGTCCCCGTGTACACCGTATTCCTGAAGCCGAGGACGAGCTGGAACATCGTCCTGGGAGGATCCGCGGGAAGCTGCGCGGCCCTCGCGGGCTGGTACGCGGTCACAGCCAGCAACGCGGCGGTCGGGTGGTTGCTTGGGGCCCTCGTCTTCGTCTGGACCCCGAGCCACTTCTGGTCCCTCGCGGTGATAACCGAGGACGACTACTCGGCCGTAAACGTCCCCATGCTCCCGTCGGTGGTCGGTCCGGCTGCGGCGTCGAGGTACATCGTCGTCAACACCCTGCTGCTCATCCCGGTGAGCCTGCTGTACGTCACCTATTTCCTAGGGCTGGGATTCATCGTTTACGTGGCGGTTGCGGTCGTTTTCGACCTCCTGCTTCTCGGGACCAACATCAAGCTCTTCAGATCCCCCACGAAGGCGAACGCCTGGCTGGCGTTCAAGTTCTCCAGTCCGTATCTGGCGGTCATATTCATCGCCGCCATGGTGGCCGCGGTCCTCCGATAGGAGCCAGCAACCTTTTACTCATCGGGCGAGGCGATGAACACAGGGCATGCCGAATCAGTTCGTGGTCCACTACTCGGAGGTCGCCCTGAAGGGGAACAACAGGCCGGAGTTCGTCCGGGCCTTCAGGAAGAACATCAACAGGGCCCTTCATGGGATAGACCACGACGGAGTCTTTACGGAAGGGAGGCTGCTGATCACCTCGGATGCTGACCCCGACGAGATATCGCGGAGGCTCGGGCGGGTCTTCGGCGTCTCCTGGTTCGCTCCGGTCACCCGGGTGAAACAGGACTATCCATCGATGCTGGAGGCGGTGCTGGATTCTGCGAAGTCGACGGCAGGGAAGTCGTTCAAGATCGTGCCGCGGAGGACGGACAAGGCCTTCCCCCTGACTTCGCAGCAACTTGCGAACAGCCTTGGCGCAGAGGTCGAGAAGCGGACGGGCCTGGAAGTGGATCTCAAGAACCCCGACCTTGCCATCCACGTCGACGTCGTCCGAGGGGGCGCACTTGTCTACACCGACAAGCGGAGGGGAGTGGGGGGCCTCCCATTGGGGACCGCGGGCAGGGTTATGCACCTGTTCTCGGGAGGGATTGACTCGCCCGTCGCCGCCTGGCTCCTCATGAAGAGGGGGACCCGCCCTGTCTACCTCCACTTCTATCTGGCCCCGACCCCCGCGTCAGCGCTCGACAGCAAGATCACCCGGCTGGTCAAGGTCCTCTCAGAATTCGGCGGAAAGTCGACGCTGGTGCTCGTCCCGTTCGCGGAGTACCAGCTAGCCACCGCGGGGGTGCCCGCCGACCTCGAGCCGTCGCTCTTCCGGAGGTTCATGCGCATGGTGGCAGAGGGGCTCGCCCCCAGGTTTGAGGCGACGGCTATCTCGACTGGGGACTCGCTCTCCCAGGCCGCGTCGCAGACGATCTGGAACCTTGCACCCTTCGACTCCGGCTCGTCCCTCCCCATACTGAGACCCCTCCTCACTTACGACAAGGACGAGATAGTCGGGCTCGCCAGAAAGATAGGGACCTACGACATGTCGCTGGAAGATTACAAGGACTGCTGCGCGATGATCACGCGGCACCCGAGGACGCGGCTGAAGGCGGAATTGGTGTCAGAGTACGTCCACAGGTTCGGCCTCCAGGATCTCGTCTGGAAGTCGGTGGACAAGGCAACCATCGTGACATACAACCCGGCCGGCGCTGTCCTCAAACACTTCCCCCTGACCGAGTCGGCTCCGAAGGTCCGCGACCGCTATCCGGCCCCGATTCGGCCGGATTCGGAAGCAATAATATAAGCAGGGAAATCTCGGCGATTCCAAGGTGAGACAGTGGCAGATACAGTGTTGGCCATCCAGGGGAGCAAGTTCCAGGACGAGGTCGTGAAGTCATCCGTCCCTGTCGTGGTGGACTTCTACGCCGATTGGTGCGGCCCTTGCAAGATAATCGAACCAGTCGTCCACAGGCTTGCCGACGAGTACACCGGCAAAGTGAAGTTTGTGAAGATTGACACCGACGCCAACCAGGAACTGGCGATGCAGTTCGGGATCATGAGCATACCGACAGTGATGTTCTTTTCAAAGGGGAAGGTCGAAGACATCGTGATAGGCGCAGTCCCGGCCCCGGTGCTCAAGGGCAAAGTCGATTCCCTCCTGAAGAAGGCTTAAACGGGTAAAGATCGCGTTCGGCGTCCGGAGGCAGTTGCTCACAGGAGGCAGCGGCCGGGCTGGAAACAGGACGACGGCCGCCGTGCTCGTAATCGTAACGGTCGCGGCAGCAGTCGTGCTCCTGGCCTACGCCTATTCGACGGGAACCAAGGAGGGCGCAGGAGGTCCGAGCCTCATGGATGCTACCTGCAGTTCCCTTCCAAACGAGGCCGGCCCCGTGGTCGAGCACGTGTCGGGGGGCGGAAGCGGTGGCCATGCCTACTTCCTAATAGTCGCGGCCGACCCCCCGAGCCCCTACGCCGGGTTCAACGGGAGCTACTACGCTGGGACCTCCGCTCAGTGGGTGACCTTGAACGTCCGCGTTGGCCAGAACGTGTCGATCCGCGTCATCAATTGCGCTTCGCACGAGGCCCACGGATTCGCCATATCGTACTACGCCGACAAGTCCCTCGTATCGATCCAGCCGGGTCAGTCGTACGATTTGAGCTTCGCAGCGTCCAAGGCAGGGACGTTCAGGATCTACTGCAGCGTCTACTGCGCAATACACGCGTTCATGCAGAACGAGGCCCTCGTAGTGACGTAGCATCGCTCCTGCAGAACCGTTAAAAAAACAGGCTCAGGGGCCCACGTCAATGCAGGGCAGGAACATCCTCCTCGGCCTGACGATGGCGACGCTGTTCTCCCTTCTGGTCGTCGGGGCCTACGTCACGGTCGCCGGCTACGGTGCGGCTTGCGGAGTGAATACCCCCGAAGACTGGCCGCTCTGCAACGGACAGCTCGTCCCGCCCCCTGACGCGGCTTCCATAGTCGAGTACTCCCACAGGATACTCGCATCGCTCTCTGGGCTGTTCCTTATCCTCACCACGGCCGCATTCTGGAGATCGAGCTCGGCTTCGCCAGCGTCGAAGAGGCTCCTCTACCTCGCGCTCGGCTCCATAATCGCAGAGATCGTCGTGGGCGGCGTCGTGGTGAACACCAGCCTGTCAGCCCCGGTCGTCACCCTCCACCAGGCGCTCGCCCTGCTGGTGTTCGGGTTCACGGTGGGCGCGGCTGCGATCTCCTTCAGGCGGCAATAGGAGCGGCAGTCTCTGCCTACTCCCGCCGTTCGCACTCCAACTGTGGCCAACGGTTTTAACTCCCAATTCACGTGAGAGCTAGCCTTGGACCTGGAGACAAGGCTGTCGCACGTCAGACAGGTCGGCGAGGAGATCATCACCGAGGCGGAGCTCAGGACCCTCCTCGAGACCAACGACCACCCTGCAGCCTACGACGGCTTCGAGCCGAGCGGCCTGGCCCACTTGCCTTTCGGTGTCCTTCGCCCGATACTCGTGGACGACATGCTGAAGGCCGGGGTCAGGATGAAGCTCTGGATCGCGGACTGGTTCGCCTGGGTCAACAACAAGATGGGAGGGGACTTGGAGAAGATCCAGGAGGTGGGGCGTTACTTCATCGAAGTCTGGAAGGCGGCGGGGGTCGACATGAGCAAGGTCGAGGTGCTGTGGACGAGCGACGCCGCGCGCAACGAGGAGTACTGGAAGAAGGTCGTGACGGTCGCCCAGAACTCGACCCTCGCCAGGGCCCAGCGCGCCCTTACCATAGCCGGAAGGACGACGAAGGAAGCGATACAGACCGCCCAGCTCTTCTATCCCATGATGCAGGTGGCCGACATCTTCTGGCTCGACGTCGACATATGCCAGCTGGGGCTCGATCAGAGGAGGGCGAACATACTCGCCCGCGAGATCGCGGACAGGATGAAGTGGAAGAAGCCTGTGGCAGTGCACCACCACATGCTCATCGGCCTCCAGGGGAAGAAGGAGCCGGAGGGGTCCTTCGACGAGAACCACGCCATCGACTCGGAGATCGCCAGCAAGATGAGCAAGAGCAAGCCGGAGACCTCGATATTCGTCCACGACTCCACCGAGGCGATCATGAAGAAGGTGAACGGGGCCTACTGCCCCCAGAAGGTGGTCGAAGGCAACGCCCTGATCGAATATTCGAGGTACATAGTCTTCAGGAAGAGAAAGTCTCTCAGAGTCGAGAGGCCTGAGAAGTACGGCGGAACCGTCGAGTTCTTCTCCGCGGACGAACTCGAGAGCGCATTCAGGGCCGGCTCGCTGCACCCTGCGGACCTAAAGCGGGGGGTCGGGGAGGCGCTAGACAGCATAATCGCCCCCATCCGGGACCATTTCGAGAAGGACTCTTCGGCGCGGAGGCTCTATGAAACGGTCAAGGCCGCTGAAATCACGAGGTAGTCCGTCCGCCCCAGGCCAAAGGACCCGGTTCGCGGTGGATGCGATGCACGGGTCCCTCGCCCGCAAGCTCAGGGCGATCGGGTTCGACGCCTCCTACTACAAGGCAGGGGAGGACGAGGGGGTGATAGAGCTGGCCGCAGCGGAGGGGAGGGTCCTCCTTACGTCTGACCGCTCCCTCGCGGCACGCGCCTCTTCCAAGGGCATCCCCACGGTGCTGCTGGCTGGAAAGACCGACGGCTCGCGACTGCGAGAGGTCTCCCGAGCAGCCGCAAGGTCGGGGATCAGGCTCGTCAGAGGAGACTCTCTCTGTTCGCTCTGCGGTGGGGCCCTCGAGAAGGTGGCAAGGGCCGACCTCTCCGGCCTCGTCCCGCCGTCGGTGGAGCGGAGCCACAGGCTCTTCTACCGCTGCGCCTCCTGCGGGCAGCCATACTGGCACGGCAGCCATTGGAAAAAGTTAAGGTCGTTCGCGGGGCGACTCGAGGAGAAGTAGCGTGCCCGTCCCGGACGAAGCAGGCAGGAAGGCCGTCAAGCTGGCCAGGAGTGCTATAGACGCCCGCGTCTCGGGGAAGGGGGCGCAAGGCACGCCAGACGAACATCCATTTACAGAGCTCCGCGGGGTCTTCGTGACGATCAACAGGGCGGAGCAGGTCCCCGACAGGCTCCGCGGCTGCATCGGCTTCCCTTACCCGGTCAAGCCGCTCGGGGCGGCGATCCGAGACGCCGCAGTGGCCGCCGCTACAGAAGACCCGCGGTTCCCTCCAGTTGTGAAGTCCGAGCTCGGGTCGGTTGTCGTGGAAGTGAGCATCCTCACCCCCCCGGAGCCCCTCTCAGTCCAGAACCGGCGCGACCTCCCCTCCAAGGTCAGGATCGGAGAGGACGGCCTGATTGTCTCCCGCCATGGCTTCAGCGGCCTGCTCCTCCCGCAGGTCGCGACCGAGTTCGGTATGGACCAGACCGAGTTCCTCTCTCAGGCCTGCATGAAGGCAGGGCTGCCTCCTGACTCGTGGCTCGACAGCGAGACTGAAGTGCAGACCTTCCAGGCAGAGATATTCGCCGAGGAAGCGCCGGGGGGCAAAGTCCTGCGGCACGCCTCCGCCTGACGGGGTCAGGCGAGCCCGTCGATCACTGCGCTCACGTCAGCGGGCCCTCCGGAGAAGCCTCTCGAGGTCAGCCTCCCCCCGCCGGTCCGGTGCCAGTCCTCCTCGAAGTCGAAGGCCTTCACGCCGAGGGAGTCGAACTCTGCAGCGAACTTCTCCTCGGGAAGCAGGTAGAGGGGGCTGGAGACCCTCAGGCTCGCCCCCGGAGCCGCTCCGTTCGAGTGGAACCCTCCGAACATCGTGCCCTTGTGCCCGGAGGCATACCTCGCAATCAGGCCGGAGGGCGGTCCGCCCCCGAGGACCTCTAGGCTGAGCCCTTTCGGGTCCACCCGATTGGAGAGCTCAGAATAGAGCCTGGCGACCGCGAGCAGGCTCTGGTCGCTCACAGCCGCGTGCACCAGGCGGACCCTGAAGCCGCCCAGCAGCGCCATCCAGGCGGTCACTGCGCTGTGCACGCCCCCGGAGACCATGCACGTCACACCCTCGACTCCAGTCGGGACTCCGCCCGGGCCTGACCTAACTTCGACGCCCACCGCCCCGTTCTTCCCGTCCTCTGCCGCCCTGAAGATCACCCTCGGGTTCTCTGAGACCAGCGCGCCCTTGACGGCGTCGAGTATCTTCGACGTGACCGCCCCAGCCACGTCAGACGCCAGGGCCCCTCCCGTGCCTTCCGCGCCGACGGAAAACCTGTCTCCCCGGCGGAGGTACAGCTTGGCGAGTGCAACAGCTGCCCCACCGATCTCGGACCTGGGGCCCGCGAAACCCGCGGCTATCCACCTGATGCCCGGGGTGTGCTGGAAGACCGACGCGACCTCTATCGGCTCCGGCCCGCGGACCACGATGGTCTCCCCCACAGCGGACGCCTCCCCTCCCAGCTTGTGGGCATCCAGCATGACGCCGACGGAAGCCGAAAGACGACGCAGGCTCCCTGCGCCAGTCCATCTGAGTATCGCGGACCGCTTCAATGGCAGCTTGCCCTTCGCCACCCGCCGGCTCCTTTAACCCTTTGAGCGCGCATCACGCTTTTAGCACGTGCCAGCCGAGGCACCAACGTGAAGGCCTCGGGTTTCAAGCTCTCGACCGCCGCGGAGGTCGTCAGGGGGCATGGCGCCAAAGACGTGGAACTCAGGGGATGGGTAGCCAGAAAGCACGCGGTCGGGGGGCTCGTGTTCGCGATCGTCAGGGACGGGACGGGCTACGTCCAGGTGTCGGCCAAGAAAGGCAACCTCCCTGAAAGAGACTTCGAAGCGATGAAGGGAGTCACTCGCGAGGCAGCCGTCGTCGTCCGGGGAGAAGTGAAGGAGGACAGGAGGGCGCCCGGAGGAAAGGAGGTGGCAGTCAAGGAGTTCGAGGTGGTGGCCCGGGCTGAGACGTGGCCGATAACCAAGACGGCCGCGAAGTCTGGGTCTTACCTGTTCGACGTCAGGCACCTGAGCATCAGGGGCCCGAAGGCGATCGCCGCCATGCGGATAAGGACCGAGGTGGTCGGGGCGGCCTTCGACTACTTCCGCAGCAACGGGTTCACACTGATCAGCGCCCCGTCTTTCGTCCAAGCCGCGGTCGAGGGAGGCTCGACCCTCTTCCCGGTCGACTACTTCGGCAAGCAGGCGTACCTGAGCCAGAGTGCCCAGTTCTACGAGGAGGCGGCCCTTCCGGCCCTCCAGAAGGTCTGGATCTATCAGCCCGCGTTCAGGGCGGAGAAGTCGAAGACCAGCAAGCACCTGACCGAGTTCTGGATGATCGAGGCGGAGCAGGCCTTCGCCGACCAGCCGGCCAACTTGAGCCTGCTCGAGGGCCTACTCGCTTCGATGGTCAGGCGCGTCCTGGAGAACAGGCAGGATGACCTGAAGACCCTGGGGAGGACCCTGAAGGAGGTGGCCCTCCCGCTGCAAAGGATCACCTACGACGAAGCGAGCGAGATCGCAAAGAAGAAGGGGGTCGGATTCGAATGGGGGGACGACATCGGGGCCGAGGCCGAGCGGGCCATCAGCCAGTCCTTCGAAGCCCCCTTCTTCATCACCGACTATCCTCTCTCGGCCAGGGCCTTCTACCACATGACCTACCAGGACAGGCCGAAGGTGACGAAGTCTGCTGACCTGATCGCTCCCGAGGGGATCGGGGAGCTGGCGACCGGCGGGCAGAGGATACACGACCAGGACCAGCTCATGGAAAGGATCGCTTCCCAGGAGCTCCCCAAGGAGGCCTTTTCGTGGTACCTGGAGCTCAGGAAGTTCGGGATGCCTCCGCACTCCGGCTTCGGAATCGGGGTCGAGCGGACGACCAGGTGGATAGCCGGGCTCAAGCACATAAGGTCCGCCAGCCTCTTTCCGAGGACAGTTTCACGCATCTCTCCCTAGTGCACACTTATCTACCCTGAAGGGGGTCGCGTCTCAAGTTGGCTGGCACGAAGGCGGAAAAGGTAGAGGAAGCGGAGTCCGAGCCAAAGGCGGCGACGGAGGCCAAAGAAGAGCTGGAACTTGACACCCTTCCGGGCGTCGGTCCGGCCACCAAGCAGAAGCTCAAGGACGCTGGCATAGAGACCATCCTCGATCTGGCCACCTCGGGCCCCATGGACATAGCCGACGCGGTGGACATAGACGTGTCGAAGGCAGTGGAGCTGAACAACAAGGCCAGGAAGAAGCTCGTGGAGATGAACCGCCTGGAGCCTGACTTCATCAACGCCGCGGACCTCCTAGTCAAGCGGAAGGCCATCGACAGGGTCTCCACAGGTTCCAAGAACCTCGACGACCTCCTGGGTGGGGGCATCGAGACCTGGGCGATGACCGAATTTTTCGGCGAGTTCGGGAGCGGAAAGTGCGTCGGCGGAGACACGAAGGTTCTCTACAGCAACGATGCCAACATGCACTTCGAGCCGATCGCAGCGACCTATGAGAAGTACAAGGGCCTGTATGGCGAGAAGCCCCTCGACTCAGGTTACGTCGTCCCGCTCAAAGGGGTCAACGTCGTCGGCCTGAACTCGCGACCCACTCCGGCATCGTACCTCTACCGGGAGCGCGTTTCATCAATTCTGGTAGTCAAGACAGAGCGCGGGAGAGACCTGAGGCTCGCCAGGCTCCATATGGCGATGGTCTTCTCAGGCAGTGGTATCCAA
>JAFMAU010000016.1 GCA_029784825.1 Nitrososphaerota archaeon
GAAAGCCCGCTTCTGGAGAACGCTCGACGGCCGGTCTCGCGCCTGCGACCGGAGGCCGGCGGGTTGGTCCGTCGGAACGTGCAGGCTCCCTGGGGCGGCACTCGGGGTCCATTCTTGAATTCGGACGCGCACGCCCCGTTGCTGGTCGTTGGATTGAAGCAGTCCCCAAGCCTCGCTGCAGGGGAAGGAGGGTGGACGCCTCGGCTGGACGGAGCGATACTGTTCAAATAAGGAATTTGAGCGCTCTATCTAACCTTCTTCTCACGACTGGATGAACGGCCATCAGAAGATATCGCATCTTCATGAGCCAATACGATACCCTGCTGAAGGCCGTCCATGACGCCCGAATCTTCCAGAGGAATAAAATTCCACTGGAGACAAAGGTTCTTGCCTGTCTGCTCTACCTTGCTGGACTCTCCTACCGAGGGATGACCCTTCAGACGGGGATCATCCCTGCATGCTATCGCTCGGTCCATTACTGGGTCCATCAGCTGAAGGGCATCAGGTCGAGGGTCCAGAAGAGAGTGAGGAGGGTCGTGGCGATAGACGAGACCAAGCAGAAGGTCAACGGGAGGCAGCTGTTCGTCTGGGACGCCATCGATACAGAGACGAAGGAGCTCCTCGCAGTGTATGCGTCGTACCAGAGGTCTTCCATCAACGCGTTGATCTTCGTCAAGATGGTCTTAGAGACCTGCGAGGGGAAGCCGGTGATCCTAGTAGACGGAGGGCCGTGGTACCCCTGGGCCCTGGAGAGGTACGGACTGAGATGGCTCCACATCACCTTCGGGGAGAGGAACTCCATAGAGAGGTTCTATCGGACCTTCAAGGAGAGGACTAAGCGTTTCTACAGCAACATCAACGCGAGAAGGGAGAAGATTCATTCCTTGGAGGCCTTCCTCAACCTCTTCATGCTGTACTACAACCATCTAAGGTGGCATCAGGGAACGGGATGCATTCCTGGGGGTGAGCTTATTTGAACAGTATCGGACGGAGCGGTCGAAAGGCTAAAATCATTGTAGGCGTCCGAATATTGGAGAAGAATCGCACAAAATCGGGTACGGGATATGGAGTTCCTGAGCGTTCCTTTGAAACTAACACAGTCATTTTCATAAAGTGCGCCAGTTGCCCACAACACTTAAATACAAATCTCGGAGGCGAAATCTGGTATCCCGGGGTTTTTGGTAAGAGAGTATGTTCTCTGACAAAGATTTCACGCGGCTGATGAAACTTCAGAAGGCGATGGACAAGTGCCCTCGCTGCGGCAAGGGCCCCATGCTCGTCGACTCTGCGGGCGGCGAGCTCTTCTGCGGCAGTTGCGGCTTCGTGGTAAAAGAGAAGATAGAAGAGACCGGGCCCGAGTGGAGGGCGTTCTCCAAGGAGGAGAAGGACGACAGGAGCAGGGGAGGGATCCCCACCTCGATCGCCATGCACGACATGGGCCTGGCCACGGTCATAGGAGGAGTGAACAAGGACGCTTCCGGAAAGTCACTTTCCGCCTCGATGAAGGCGACTGTGGAGAGGCTCAGGACCTGGGACAGCAGGAGCCAGGTGCACGAGCCGGTCGACAGGAATCTGAGGCAGGCGTTCAGCGAGCTCGACAGGCTCTCCGACAAGCTGTCTGTCTCCGACGCCGTCGTCGAGAAGGCCGCCTACGTCTACAGGAAGGCGCTCGAACGCGGCCTGGTCAGGGGCAGGTCCATCTCTGCGATAATCGCCGCTTCGCTCTACGCGGCGTGCAGGGACACCCAGACGCCGAGGACCCTCAAGGACCTGGCGGCGGTGAGCAACGTCAAGAAGAAGGACATCGCGAGGTGCTACAGGCTCCTGCTCAAGGAGATGGACATCAAGATGCCGGTGGTGGACCCGACAAAGTGCATCTCCAGAATCGCTTCCAAGGCACAGCTCACCGAGAAGACGAAGAGGCGGGCGCTCGAGATTCTGAAGAGGGCCGAGGAGACGAGGATCTCGGCCGGCAAAGACCCGATGGGGCTGGCCGCAGCTGCGCTGTACGTAGCGTGCACCCTGGAAGGCGAGGACAAGACGCAGAAGGACGTCGCCGAGGCAGCGGGAGTCACCGAGGTCACCATCCGGAACAGGTACAAGGGCCTCCGGTCCGCGCTGGGAATCTAGCTTCAGCGCAAGGCGTCCGGTCCGGGCAGCTTCCTTCAGATGCACAGTTACGGTCCGGGCTCGGTCGGACGTCTCCGTCCGCCGCTTTCGAGAGGCTGCCGCGAGCTTTCAATAGCCTAGGTTTATGATGCCTCCCCGAACCCGGGGGAGGGTGCAAAGGCTCACGCTGGCTTCCATAGTCGCTCTAATCGTGCTGGGAACCTTCGCCTCGGCGTTCCTGATCGGCCAGGCAATGGTGCGTCCGACCCATGCGGTCGCTGCGCCCGGACCGAGTCAGGCTCCGGCGAGCGTCCAGACCACGGCCCAACCCCAGCCGCAGAACAGCACCTCTCTCCTCACAAGCCCGCCCCCAACCGGGTCAGGCGGTTCTGGAGACGACGGGCCCGGCGGCTTGGACGACTAACGGGACGCCCATGACGCCCCTAGAGCTCCAGCTGGCCGATGGCTCCGGAGTCGCGGCGCTCCTGCTCCTGGGCGCATCCTCGGCGTTCATAGCCTTCAGAAGACGGCTCCTTCTGGGAGGGACGAAGCTCGCCACCGTTCGCTGGACCCACTTCGCCCTGTCGCTTGGGGCGGCTGCGGCTCTCGCTTTGCACGTCAGCCTCCTTGTCGGCTTCCCGCTGACCAACGGCGTGATTCTTGGCTACGGGGCCTTCGCAGCGGGGACGGCTGTCTGGCTCACCGGGAGCGCCTTTGTCGAGCGGGTGCGCGACTCGCTGGTCTTCCACGGGCAGTTGACCATCGTCCTGCTGGCCCTGATCCTCGCCCATGCGGCCACGACCTCCGCGGTTCTTTCGCCGATTACGCCCGTCGTCCTGGCCTCGATTGCCGTCGTCGCGGTGCTGAACGGAGGGTACCACATCTCCAAGATGAGGGAAACCCTGAGGTGAACTGGCGACGAACAGGCGCGAATTCCTGAAGAGGCTTGTGTTCGGGGCTTCGTTTCTGGCCATGGGGGGAGTCTCGGTCCTGGAGCTGGCGGCTGGAAACCAGAGTACGGCGAACGCCGTCGCGGCCGCCCAGGGCGCCACCCTCACCGCCACTGCGACGACATCGGCCCAATCGGCGAGCTCGGCCGGACCGGTCGCTCCCAGCGGCTACGTCCTGCTGGCGCCTCTGACGGCATTGTCGGGCAAGTCCTACGCATACTTCAATCACCCCGCCTACTCGAGCTCGATCCTAATGCAGTCGGGCGGAGTGTGGCGCGCCTTCAGCGCAGTCTGCACACACGCGGGTTGCAGCGTGGAGCCGTCTGGTCAGTCGCTCTACTGCCCGTGCCATTCGGCGTACTTCAGCGCAGTCGACGGTAGCGTTCAGAGCGGCCCGCCCCCCTCCCCGCTCCCGGAGTTCGGAGTCCTCGTGCAAGGAGGCAACCTTTACGTCTCCCTGGCGAGGATCAATTAGCGCTACCCCATGGCCTTGGGGTCGGTGTCCCGGAGAAGCCTTTCCTTCCGTGTCGCCTCCAGGTCCGACCTCCGGAAGACTCGCGGGAACTCCTGGGTCAGCACCTTGAGGTACATCTCGATCTCGGCCTCGTCCATGTACTGGAACATGTACCTGCCGCTGTAGGGCGAGGGCTCGCCCTCACGGCGAAGGAACTCTATGTGTATGAGCGGGTCCCCCTCCTTGACGGTGATCGGAGTCCTCTCGTTGCTCAGGTTGACCAGCTCCAGGGCGAGCCTGCCCACGAACCCGCTGTGCACCTTCACCGAGTTCAGGAACGACAGGCCCAGCCTCCCGAACCTGCTCTTGGAGGTGAGGTGGGCCACGCAGTCGGGCGGAGTGAAGACTATCTCCTTGGAGATCATGTTCCTGTGTTCGAGGTAGTTCAGTGTCCTGTCCTCCCTCACCGTCAGGACGTAGCCGTCGCCGTCGAAGGCACCCTCCACTGCAGGGCTGATCACTTTGTACTTCCGCACCAGCTCCTTTAGCACCGACGCTCCCAGGACCGTCACGGCGGCCCACCTGCCGGGCCGAAGCTACTCAAAGCTATGCCCCCGAGGCCGCTGCCGAAGCCCTGCGGGCAATCCAGGCCTTCATCCCTAGGTAGCATACGGCAAGGAAACTCGCAGCGCCGAACAGCGCCACGACGTCGAAGGCCGTGACCTGCTGGAGGATGTATCCGTTGTCCGCAGTCCATGGGATGCCGTAGACGCCCTGGCCGAAGAAGGAGAATACGCTGTCGAGATAGTCGATTCCCCAGTGGGTCAGCACTGCGACATGGAAGCCGTACCTGATGTAGAGGTAGGAGAGCACCACGCCAGCGAAGGCCGCCTCCGGGAGCTTCCCGACCGCCCACCCGGAGCCGGAGTAGACGTGGACCAGCCCGAAGAGCAGCGAGCTCACCACGACCGCCGCGGCGAGGATCACCTGGTGGAAGGTGGTGTTGACTTCGCCCTCGTAGGACGCGGAAGGCCGCCAGAGGGACTTCAGGGCCAGCTTCCACGACCTCCCGAGACAGAGGGCCAGGGCGGGAAGCCCGACCAAGATCATCCTGAACCCAAACTCCTCCCGGAGGGGGGCTATTGTCAGGCTCATGAAGAGCTGCATGGCATCGCCTGACAGGCCGCCTATGGGGACCCCACCCGAGGTCTCGACCGAGTCGATCATCAGGATTGTGAATCCGAGAAAACAGATGGAAACCAGGGTCACGAAGAAGGTGTTCCCGAAGAGCGCGCCCACACCTTCGGTGAACGCCCCCCTCAGCGACGAGACCATCCCCCGGCCTTGGCGCGCAGAGAGCACCAGCATTCCCGCGTAGATGGCGCTGAGCGCGATGAAGAACCCGCCCATGCTCCCTGCCAGGGGCATCGAGGTGACGAAGGGTCCGATGAAGAGGTACACTCCCTGCACCACGGAAGCGGCGTTGAACTGGTTCGAGAGGCTTGTGAAGAAGACGGTGTAGAACCCGGCAGGGAAAGAGGCCACCACGAGAGCTGCGGTGAAGAGCAGAAGGATGACGAAGGCGAAGGAGATCATCTTGCCGGCTGCGGAGACGCCCCGCTGCGGGGACTCGCTCGTCACTGGCTCTCGCCGTTGCTGAGGGGCCTCTCAAGGTAGACAACCCCCCTGTAACCGCACTTCTCGCAGTAGTAGTCCTGCGGGATCAGCCAGCCGCCGAACTCGCTGCCCCTCTGCAGGGGCGCCGTGCACTTCGGGCAGAGCTTCACGACGGGCGCAAGGGGACTCTTTCTGGTCATGCGCGGCTTCTCTTCGGGAGGGTCGCTCATCTGGACGTCCTTCGGGCGAAAGGGACCGACGCTTTAAAACCGTCGGGAGGGCCTTTGGGCGAGTGCCCAAGGAGATCTGCTACGCGTGCGGAGGCGCGATGGTCGAGATCCAGGCATGCAAGTATCGGTGCCCGCAGTGCGGCGCGTTGTTGGACTGTGAGGACGTCTCCGGGCTGCCGAGGTAGGCTTAGCGGTTCGCCGTGGGTCTCTTCTGCTCTGCCACCATGCGGCGGGCGCCAGAGTGCTCGCTGAACGCCCGGAAGACTTCATCGACAGGCGCCTTGTCGTGGACCACGGCCCTGACCGCCCTTATCATGCCCACCGGGTCCGACGACTGGAAGATGTTCCTGCCCATGTCGACCCCGGAGGCTCCGTCTGCCATCGCCCTTGAAGCCAGAGTCAGCGCGTCCCGCTCTGTGGTCTTCTTCCCGCCCGCTATGACCACCGGGACGGGGCACGAGTCGACTACCTTCTGGAAGTCCTCGCAGTGGTAGGTCTTCACGATTCTCGCCCCGAGTTCGGCGGCAATGCGGCAGGCCAGCCCCAGGTACCTGGCGTCCCGCTCCATCTCCCTTCCCACCGCTGTGACAGCCAGGACCGGCATGCCCGCCCGCTCGCCCTCGTCCACAAGCTGGGCGAGGTTCTGCAGCGTCTGTTTCTCGTTCTCTGCGCCCACGAAGATGGAGACGGCAACGGCCGAGGCATTGAGCCTGATCGCGTCGTCCATGGACGTAGAAATCACCTCATTGGAGAGTTCCTTCAGGATGCTCGTCCCGCCTGAAACTCGAAGCACGATGGGAAGGCCGGTGCCTGGCTCCACGGACGTCCTCAGGACTCCCCTCGTCAGCATCAGCGAGTCGGCGTACTGGAGGAGCGGTGCGACGGTCTTCCTGGGGTTCTCAAGGCCTGTCGTGGGTCCTTGGAAGTACCCGTGGTCCACAGCCAGCATGACCGTGCCCCCCGGCCTGATGATGCTCGACAGCCTGTCCTGCATGCCCCAGTCCATCCTTCTCCCCTTCGGGCAGACAACCGCTCTGGCGCCGTTTTAAACTGAGTGGGCTCCCGAACCCCGCTACGGCGTTATGACTACCTTCATCGCCTTCCCTGAGGCCGCCGCTTCGACTGCGTCGTTGAACTCCCCTATGGTGAACCTGTGGGTGATCAGGGCCCCGAAGTCGACCCTGCGACTGGCCACCAGCCGGAGGGCGTTCGCGGTGTCCGAGTCGCTTGCGCCGTAGCTCGACAGAATCGTGACCTCTGAGTTGTAGGGGTCGCTGATGTCGTACTCAAGGACCGACCCCTTCGGTGGCACCCCGAAGATGCACACCTTGCCGCCCTTGCGGACCGAACGGAGGGCTTGGACGATCGCCCGCTGGCTCCCGGAGGCGGCTATGGCAAGGTCTGCGCCTCGGCCTTCGGTCCTTGCCCTCACCTCCTCCGGAACGTCCTTCTTCCCCGCGTCCAGCACTGTGCCGGCGCTCACCGCTCCTGCGAATCTCAACCTGTCCTCGCTCACGTCGCTGACCATCACCTTGGCTCGCATCGAGGTCAGGAGGAGCGCGTGAGCCATCCCCACCGGCCCAGCTCCAACGACGAGGGCGGTCTCGTCCCCCTGGACTTCGCATCGTTCCAGCGCCCTCATGCAGCAGGCGACTGGCTCGATGAGGCTCGCCTCCTCGAAACTGAGCCTGTCAGGGAGCTTGAGGACGCCTCCGTGGCTCACGTTCCACTCGGGCACCCTGAAGTACTCTGAGAAGCCTCCGGGGTCCAGGTTGCTCGTCTTGTACCTGTCGCACATGGTCTCGTTCCCTTTCCGGCAGTAGTAGCAGCTGAGACAGGGGACGTGGTGGTGGGGGAATATGCGGTCGCCCACCCCTATGTCGCCCGCTCTGCCGCCGATGCGCTTCACGACTCCGACCGCCTCGTGGCCCAGTACAGGCATGGCTGCGGTGTACTCTCCCCTGAGTTTCTCCATGTCTGTCCCGCAGAGCCCGCAGGCCCTCATCTCCACCAGTAGCTCTCCTTCACCGATGGAAGGGACTTCGACGTCTGAGACCGCGGCGTTCAGGCCCTTGCCCTCCGGGCCGTTCTTCAGGAGGACAGACTTCATCCCTTGGACAGTGGGGCGTGCTCGGCGGCCGATATAAGCGCCAGACCGCCCCGCCCGAACGCGGCTTACAACTTTAAACCCGACTTTCGGAACAACGGCTGCAAGGTGCTGTGGCATGGGCGTTCCTGAGAAGATCAAGAAGATCGAGGAGGACCTTCTCAGGACCCAGGTCAACAAGAAGACAGAGCACCACGTCGGCCTTCTCCGCGCGAAACTGGCCAAGCTGAAGGCCGAGCAGGAGGAGCAGCAGTCGAGAAAATCTGGCGGAGGAAAGGGCTACGACGTCAAGAAGTCCGGCGACGCCACCGTGGTGCTCATCGGACTCCCCAGCGTCGGAAAATCGACCCTGCTGAACAGGCTGACCAACGCCAAGTCGAAGGTGGCGTCCTACGCATTCACCACCCTCGAGGTGGTTCCGGGGCTGATGGAGTACAAGGGCGCAAGGATCCAGATACTCGACCTGCCGGGGATCATACTTGGCGCGTCCTCGGGGAGGGGTCTCGGCAAGCGGGTGCTGGCGGTGGCGAGGCACGCCGACCTGGTGCTCTTCATGGTCGACGTGTTCCAGCCCGAGGCGAGGGCGCTGCTCGAGAAGGAGCTCAGGAACACCGGGATTCGGGTCGACCAGAGGCGTCCGAACGTGGTCGTCGAGACCACCAGCGCAGGCGGAATCGCGGTCAGCGTCCAGGGCAGGATGACGGAGATGAGCGAGGCGCTGATCAAGGACATGCTGCGGGTCTACGACGTCAGCAGCGCGCGGGTCTTCGTCAGGGAGGACATCACCCCGGACCAGCTGATCGACGTCCTGGCGGGCAACCGGACCTACGTGCCTTCCTTGACCGTGATGAACAAGATCGACCTGGTCAACGCCGGCTTTACCAACGAGCTCGCGCGGAAGCTTCCCTTCAAGTTCGTCCCCATCTCGGCCGAGGGCGACGTCAACATCGCCGCCCTGAGGGAGGAGATCTACAGGAAGCTCGACTTCGTCAGGATATACATGAGGAGGCGCACCGGGGAGACGGACTTCGAGGAACCGATGATTGTGAAGAACGGCTCCACGGTGCTCGAAGTGTGCAACAAGGTGCACAGGGCGATGAAGGACGACTTCCGCTACGCCCAAATCTGGGGAAAGAGCGTGAAGTTCGGCGGCCAGAAGGTGGGAATGACCCACCGCCTGATGGACGAGGATGTCATAACCCTGGTGACAAAGTAGATGGACACCGCGGGTACAGAGGGTCGGCGAGCGGGAATGGACATCGTCGACCAGGTTGCCGCCATCCTTCTTGCCCTCCTGGCGTTGACCCTCCTGTACCTTGTGCTGGCGGACCTGTTCTTCGCTCCGTCGATAGTCGTGTGGCTCCTGGCCGGCCTGGGCGGAGTCATAATCTACGAGTATGTTCTAGAGTGGCTGGAG
Source organism: Nitrososphaerota archaeon (assembly GCA_029784825.1). The sequence goes on from JAFMAU010000016.1 coordinate 8,885, forward strand.
TCGCGCAGACCGCGCTCCTAAGCGGAAGCCCAGGAAACGCATCAGAACCCGAACCCGTGCACGGGTTCTGTCAAGTTGACGGGGGCTGATTAGGGCTGTCAACCTTCGGGTGCCGGCTATATCCCCTCACCACCATCACGACGCCAAGCAACATCAAGACGACGCCTATGAAGTTGGGCAAGTAGTCTGTTCGCCCCAACGGGGAAAGAAAAGCGAGCTGAGAAGGGAGAGATGACCCGGTCAAACGCATGCAACTGGCTATATTGAAGGGAGTTATGTCTATGTTGGAGTTGGACCATACCGGACACAGATAGTATGATGTGACGTCCGATGCTTGCATACCGCCAGAGGACCCTCCGATAGTGGGGTTCGTAGAGTAAACAGTGACAGTCGCGGAATAGGCCGCCCCGAAGAGGGCCATGAAGGCACCTACCAAGAGAATCGCCGTTCCCGCAACGAGCAAGGGCCTGCTCTTTTCATCACCCAAACGACACAAACACGACATGAGCAGAAGTCGCAGCTTCTGAGAGCGTCCCGTTGGCATAAGTGACAGTTACTACCACTGGTATCGACTCTCCAACTGCGAGACCTCGTGAAGAAATAGTCACGCTGTTCGAGGCAGTATCGTTGAAGAAGAGAGGGTCGGTTGTGCTAACGAAGGGAAGTGGCGGATTTCGCACAAACGACGTAGCTGGAGGCCCGACGTAAGAGACGATGAGAAATGAGTTTTGGACGTATTTTACGCTCCCATTCAAGAGCATGAGCGTAGCACCAATCGCAGTTATTGGGACTCTTCCTTCATTCGTAAGGGAAATCGACCAGTCGCAGAGGTTGCCGCCGCCGTTGATGAACCTAAGCACTTGTGTTCGGATAGCAAGTTGCTTCACAAAGACCGTCGGCGAATTGGTCTGGATGTATGACAGACTGCCAGCGAAGAGGACAATGACTACTGAGATGACCACGGCCGCAAACAGAATGTTCCCGTAGCCTTGCTTCATTTCATCACTCGATGCTCAGCACCCATATTTATCCCCCGCCAACTTGACAGAGCCCTCTGCGAACGGTTTGGTTTGACTGTGACCTCGATACTTCCCAGTCGTTTCTTCTCCGCTACCTTAAGGTATCTTGACAAGCTGACCCCTCGGGTCTCGGACACTTGGAGGGCTGACGAAGTGCATGTGAAGTCCAAGGGGAATCGGAAGTATCTCTTCGCGGTCATGAATGACGAGACACGGTTTTGGATTGCTCAAGAGGTCTCCCATTGGAAGGAGAACACGGATGTGGGCCATCTCTTCCGCAAGGCCAAGGAGACGGCGGGGAAGGAACCTAAGACGCTGATAACCGACCAACTAAAGTCATGTCGGACAGCCTCTCGCCAAGAGTTCCCCGAAGCTCGACACATTCAAGACATCACGCTCGGAGGTGTGATTCACAACAACAAAATGGAGCGCATGAACGGTGAAGTCCGCGACCGAGAGAAAGTCATGCGGGGCCTTAAGAGGATGGACACGCCTATCCTAAAGGGGTATCAGCTTTACCACAATTTCATCAGGCCGCACGAAGGGCTGAAGGGCGCGACTCCCGCAGACAAGGCGGGAATCAAGGTCGAAGGCGATAACAAGTGGCTTACTCTAATCCAGAACTCGGCCAAGAAAGACTTAACGTCGAAATGACCGAAGCAGAGGCCGTGAGCTTCCAGCCCAACACAATCTACTGCGGGGATTGCAAGGAGGTTCTCAAGAGGTTCCCAGAGGCATCCGTTGACCTAATCTATCTCGACCCCCCGTTCTTCTCGAATCGCCACTTCGAGGTAATCTGGGAGGATGGCTACGAAGAGAGGTCGTTCGAGGACAGATGGAAGGGCGGGATTCAGAACTACATCGCTTGGATGATGGAACGTGTTACCGAATGCTACCGCGTCCTTAAACCAACGGGCTCATTCTATCTCCATTGCGACTGGCACGCCTCGCATTATTTGAAAGTCGAACTCGATAAGTTGTTTGGGGATTCCAACTTCAGAAATGAGATTGTCTGGAAGCGTTCCGATGCACATAGCGACGCAAAACAAGGGGCGAAAGCCTACGGTCGCATCCATGACACGATTCTATTCTACACGAAGTCCGACGATTACACTTTCAACGTGAAGTTCAATCCGCTATCCGCCTCGACTTCGGACAAGTGGTATAGGCATGTCGAAGCTGGAACTGGGAGGCGATACAACATGGCCGACCTTACGGCGGCCAAGCCTGGAGGCGACACAAAATATGAATGGCATGGGGTCAAGCCGCCTGCCGGACGATACTGGGCCTACTCGAAGGAGAAGATGGCGGAGTTGGAATCGAAGGGACTGATTGTCTATTCGAAGAGCCGGAAACCCTACATGAAGAGGTATCTCGACGAAAGTAAGGGCGTTCCATTCCAAGATTGGTGGGACGATATCTCCATGCTCCGAGGTATCCAGAAAGGAGAGCGACTTGGATATCCTACTCAGAAGCCCGAAGCACTACTCAAACGCATTCTCGAAGTCTCAGCTAACCCTACTGACATCGTGTTAGACCCCTTCTGCGGTTGCGGGACAGCGATAGCAGTAGCTCATCAACTCGGAATGAGATGGGTCGGAATAGACGTATCCCCGACGGCTTGCAAGTTGATGGCGAAGAGACTCAGGGGGCTAAGGGCGAAGGTTGCAGAGGTGGGACTTCCGCGAACCGCCGCCCAACTGAGGACGATTCCACCATTCGAGTTCCAGAACTGGGTCAACGAGAAGCTATACGCTCGGCCAAGTCCGAGGAAAAGCGGCGACATGGGAATCGATGGTTTCTACTTGGATGGGACGCCGATTCAAGTCAAGCAACAGGACGAAGTAGGGAGGAATGTAATCGACAACTTCGAGACCGCGATAAAGCGGGACGGCAAGACGAAAGGTGTAATCGTCGCCTTCAGCTTCGGGAAAGGAGCCTATGAGGAGGTTGCGAGAGTCAAGAATGAGGAGGGCGTGGAAATCCTTCTCAAAACCGTCGATGACATCCTAAACGAGACATAGATGCCGACAGTCAACAGCGAGACGATTCTGAGGGAGATGCCGCTAAGTTACCAGAACCAATCTGCGCACATCACGCTTTTATATGCGAACGGCCTCGCTACGGTCGTAGAACATGCCAGCGGACGCCAACATGGCCCTGATTCAGGACATTCTCCAGTTCATTGGCGCATTCGTCTCGCTGTCAATCGCCTACGTCTCCTTCCGGGGAGTGAGGCAGACCGAGAGCACGTCGCTGCTCAGGCTTGCCACAGCCTTCGTCTTCCTGGGATTGGGCTTCCTGGTGGAGGCGCTCGTGGGCGCCAGCTACTACTATCCGCAGCTTGCGATGCTGACAACGACAGTGGTCGTGGCTGGCCTGCTGCTCGAGACCACGGGATACTTCTTCCTGGCTTTCTCGCATGCCATAGACGTCATGATCTCGAAGCGGCTCGGCTACGCGCTGCTGATATTCCCGATGATCAGCCTGACCGGTCCGCAGCTGTCGGACGTGCTCAGCATCCTCTCGTTCTACTTCGTTCTGTACGGCGTGGTCGAGACGCTGTTCGCCTACGCACGCAACAGGAATCCGGACACACTCCTAATAGCTGGAGGGCTCGCCTTGATAGGGGTGGGGACGTTCATCCAGTGGTTATCATTGTTATACTTCCAAGTCGACCTTCTTTCACTTGTTCAAATTATTACAAAAGAGATAGGCTTAATGGTGTTGTTCATACCGGTCCTGAACTTCACACTGGGAGGAGCAAAGCTCAATGGCACAGTATAGGACGCAGGTCAGGATAATCGCCGACGTTCTCAGCACCGCCCGAGACATGAATACGGAGGGCGCTGGCGTCGGAATCACCACGCTTCTCAGAAAGGGGAACATGTCCTACACGAGGATGACCAAGCTCCTCTCCGAGCTGGTGGGCGCTGGCCTTCTCCTCGAGATGAACCAGGAGAAGATTTCGAAGTACATGATCTCTGAACGCGGCATCGAATTCCTTGGGGCTTATTCCAACTTCGAGCACTTCGCGCAGTCTTTCGGCTTGAGGCTATAGAGCAAGGGACAAACGTGAGCTCGAGACCAGTCCCCAAGAATTTCAAGTACGAGATTCTGTCCGTAGGCGGTGCCGCCTACTACACAGACGAGTTCAAGACTGAGAACGGCATGCTCAGGTTCGACGTCAAGGCCATCAGGGCGCCAACCGAGAACTGGGAACCGACCACCCTTGAAGTGATGCTGCCGATCCAGCAGGTCATGCGGGTCAACCACATCAAGATGCCGTCCGGCTCGACGTAGACCCGACGGTCTTCCCCCGCGCGCACTTTCACCCGCCCCTCTCGCTGGGACCGCGCGAAACGCCGCCTGTGATTATATCACCCCGGCCGATTATCCCCTTCTCGTTTGCAGTCCCTACACTACATCTACGAGAACGAGGGAGGCTCCAGGGAGAGGTTCGTCTACCTCTGCTCCAGCTGCAGCTGCGTCCTGCGGGTGGGAAAGGAGCTGAGGGCCGTCGGCGAGCTGGTCGACACGCTGCAGGGGGCGTGCCCCGGCTGCGGGAGGAGGCTCGAGGGCGCGACCGAGTGCAGGCTGATCCCGATACCCGAGGACTGGACGTCCATCGACCTGGTCCCCCAAAGGGCTGCGGCTGCCAGGCGCTCCTTCTTCCAGCCCGCCTCATCCCTAGCGCACTTCTCCCTCGGCTTCGCGCCCCTAGACTCGGTCCTCAGGCCCCTCGCCCCCGGGAGGCTGGTCACGCTGACGGGGCCGGGCTCCTCTGCGGTCAGCGAGCTCGCAGCTTTCAGGGCCCAACTTCCGCTCGAGAAGGGGGGCCTCGACTCGGCTGTGCTTTTCATCGACGGCGGGAACCGGTCAGACCCCTACCTCTTCGCTTCCTTCGCAAGGCAACACGGGGTGAACCCCAACGAAGCGCTGAGGCGGGTGGCCAACTGCAGGGTCTTCACGACGTACCAGCTCGCACAGCTGGTGTCCGAGCACTTCGCACCCGCTATGGAGGACTACGGAGCCCAGCTCGTGGTAATCTCCGACCTGCTTGGGACATTCAATGAGCCGGAGCTTGACGAGAGGGAAGCGAGGAGGCTTCTCAGCGCTGTAGAACAGGGCATCGCTGAGGTCAAGAAGAAGGCGCTGGTAGTCACGACCCTGCCCTCACCCAACAGGTACGACGAACAGGTTGGAAGCTGGGCCGACACCCTGGTCAGACTCTCATCCGACGGTTGCAGGACTAGGGCCGAACTCCTGAAGCGTGGATCCGGAGGAACAATCAGCTCCGAGTTCAGGGTGGCCAGCCTGCTCAAGCCGTCGATGGATGCGAGGGCGGTCCGCTGATGGGAAGGACTGTGCCTTCCTTCAGGATAGCCGAGGCCCAGGAATTCGGGGAGTGGAAGGGCTTCAGGAAAGCGCTGCCGAGGAGGGAGAGGCGCGTCTTCGACGAGATGCTGGGCACTGCAAGGCTGTACACCTCGGCCTCGTCCGCAGCGGTCAGGACGTCGCGGTTCGAGGGGATGGCCATGGCCATAATCTTCCACCACCAGAGGCTTCTGACCCAATGCGTCGAGGAGGCGGCTCTAGCCAAGGAGAACGTGGTTGGGCCGCACCGAAGACAACACTGGCAGGAGCAAGAGCCGATCGGACGAACCCTTATATCGATGCCCCCACCGTTCAACGTTACAGATAACGATGGAAACCGTGAAGGTCTCAAGCAAGTACCAAGTAGTGATACCCGAAAGGCTCCGCAGAGAAGCGAACATCAAGGCGGGGGATGAGATGATGGCAATAGCCAAGCACGGGGTCCTCCAGTACGTCCCAGTCAGAACGCTGAAGGAGACGAAAGGGATGATTCTGGGGCTGGACGCCAAGGGCATACGCGACGAGTCCGACCGCTGATGATCAGCATAGACAGCCACGGCTGGATTGAGAGGTTCACCAGCGGCCCGAAGTCCAGCCGGTACAACGAGGTAATCGACAAGACAGCGCCGAACGATGTGCTGACGTCCGTGGTCGCGCTCTATGAGGTCTACAGGAGGGTGAAGAAAGAGAAGGGAGAACAGACCGCCCTCGGGGCAGTGGCGGCCATGGGGCAGACGAGAGTGGCGGAGATAGACCAATCTCTGTCGTTGGAGGCGGCGGACTACAGCCTCGAGCTCGGTCTCCACTTCGCGGACGCCCTCGTCTATGCGACCGCCAGACGCTTCTCTGCCCGACTCTACACCGGCGACGAGGACCTGAAGTCCCTCCCCGGGGTGACCTTCATCTGATGTTAGTCTCGTGGCCGACGGGAAGGCTCCCCGCTGGCATCTTCTTCCCAAAGAGAGATGTGTGATGGGGTCGAGGTTCTCCGTCAAGGAGCTGAGCCGGGACACTTACCAAGACTTCTCGTTGCTGGCCCGAAGGCAGGGCGGCTGCTGGTGCATGTACTACCAACGGGCCAGGCCCGTCAGGAGCAGGTCTACCGCGGAATGGGCCAGGACCAACAGCAGGGACAAACGCAAGCTTGTTCGGCAGGGACGATCGCACGCCATCCTGGTCTACGACGGTAGCAGGCCTGTGGGCTGGTGCCAGTACGGGCCGGAGGAGGAGCTCCCCAGAATCGATGCGGGGCGCTTCTATCGCGCAGCGAAAATGCCCGCGCAAGGCCGCAGGCTCTGGAGGATCACGTGCTTCTTCGTGGACAGGGATTACAGAAGGAAGGGGGTGGCAGGGGCCGCGCTCACCGCCGCCCTAGAGTCGATCAAGAAGCAGGGTGGCGGCGTAGTGGAAGCCTACCCCGTGGTCTCGAAGAAGATGGTGGCAGTGCCGGAATGGCTCTGGTTCGGGACGCCCAGGATGTTCGAGCACGAGGGCTTCGTGAGGGTCGGGCCCCTGGGCACCAGCAGGGTCCTGATGCAGAAGTCGGTCGGCAGGTAGGCGGGCGGCAGACCACTTTCATCCATCTCTCCTGACAGACAGTTTCGGCGCGCCCTCTGCTGTTAAATTTCGGCAGCCGCCTTCTGCTACTCTGAACGAGAACGCACCATGACACTGGCTGATTCGGAGATGGTCGAGGAGATCGAGAGCTGGAGGCGCTTCGCAGACGCGCTCAGGGCAGAGGACAGGGAGCTGTTCAGGGAGATGATCAGGCTCTGCTACGAGTACATACCCGCGATGGAGGCGAAGGCCTCGCCCTTCCCCAGCGAGCCGCTCTTCATGAGCCTGTTGTTCCTGCAGCACAAGACGATAGCACGGCTGACCCGCGAGATAGAGCGACTGAAGGGGCAGAAGGATGCGCGGCTGGATTCTTGACCTTTATCCGGGCAGACCCGGAGAGATGGTCGTCTGGCTCAAGCGCGAGGACGGCGAAGCGGTCAGGCTCGTCGACAGCTGGTCGCCCTCCATCTACATAGCCGCCGACGACAGGACCGACCTAGGCATCCCTCTGAAGATGGTCGGGGAGGAGCGCTCCTGGACGCACGCAGTCCAGAGGCGCGAAAGGGTCACGGACCAAGGGATGAGCGAGGTGGTCGAGGCGAAGGTGAAGGACGCGAAGCGCATCCAGCAGCTTGCGGGGCGGATAGAGCGATTCGGCCCCTTCGGCGCGTTCAGGGTTTACAACGCCGACGTCCCGCCCAACCAGAGCTACCTCTACGAGCGGGATCTCTTCCCCCTCGCCTACTGCGAGGTAGAGCAGAGGGGAGGCGGACTGGTCTGGCGGCTTGAGGATGACGTGGAGTCATACGACTACCGGCTCCCGCCCCTTCGGATTCTGAGCCTCGACGCCGTGATAGACAGACAGGGGAGGCTGCCGAAGAGCACGGACAGGATCAAGGAGCTGAAGCTGAACGGATGGGAGGGCGGGTTTGCCATCGGTTCCGGGTCCGAGGGCGACAAGATACTCGAGTTGGTAAGGACCGTGAAGAGGCTCGACCCAGACTTCATCACCACCAGGGACGGCGACACGTTCCTGCTGCCTTACCTGGTCACGCGGGCGAAGGCCAACGATGTCTCTGAGCGACTGAGCCTCGATAGGGACGGGACGATACTGAGGCTCCCTGCCAAGAAGGGCACTTCCTTCTTCAGCTACGGCAAGATACACTACAAGCCCTCGGCCTTCAAGTTCCAGGGCAGGGTTCACATCGACACCTCGAACTCCTTCTCCTATTCCGAAGCAGGCTTCTACGGCCTCTACGAGCTGAGCAGGATCTGCAGGATGCCCCTCCAGACTGCCAGCAGGGCGAGCATAGGCAAGGCCCTCTCCAGTCTCCAGTTCTACCAGGCCTCCAAGATGGGGATACTCATCCCGTGGAAACCGACCCTGGCAGAGCGCTTCAAAGACAGGGGCGAGCTGCTGGTGGCGGACAGGGGAGGCTTCGTCTTCGAACCGAAGATGGGCCTGTACGAGGGCGTCGCCGAGTTGGACTTCAGCTCGTTGTATCCAAGCATCATGCTCAGGAAGAACATCTCCGCCGAGACAGTCAGGTGTCCCTGCTGCCCTGACTCGGACAACAGGGTCCCAGAGCTCGGCTGGAACGTCTGCAAGAAGAGGACCGGCGTGGTCCCCAAGTCGATGGAGACAATCGTGAAAAAAAGGCTGAGGTACAAGGAGCTCAAGAAGGATTCGACAGGGGCGGCGAAGGAAAGGTACGACCAGTGCCTGGCGGCCCTCAAGTGGATCGGAGTGGCCACCTTCGGGTACCTCGGCTTCAACAACGCGAAGTTCGGCCGCATAGACGCACACATAGCGGTCTGCGCTTGGGACAGGAAGATTCTGGTGGACGCAGCGAGGGTGGCGGAACGCAGCGGCTACGAGGTAATCCACGGCATAGTGGACTCGCTCTGGCTGAGGAGGGAGGGTGCAACTAAAGCTGACTACCTCGAGCTGAAGAAGGCGATAGAGGTCGAAACCGGGTTCCCGATGTCTTTCGAGGGCCTCTACAAGTGGGTCGCCTTTCCTCCCTCGAAGGTCGACGCCGGGCTGCCGGTGCTGAACAGGTACTTCGGGGCCTATGAAAGCGGGGAGCTGAAGGTGCGAGGGATAGAGGCAAGGCGCCACGACACTCCGCCGCTCTTCAAGAGGTGCCAGATCGAGATGCTAGAGATTCTCGCAAAGGCAGGCTCCGTCGAGGAGGCGAGAGGGAGGGTCCCAATGTGCGTCCAAGTCTTCCTGAGGTACGCCGAGGCGCTGCGGGACCGCAGTGTACCTGCTGAGGAGCTCGTCTTCTCTGTGGACCTCTCGAAGAAACCCGACGAATACGTCAACAGGACAATCCAGGCCTCCGCCGTCAGGCAACTGGCGGACGAAGGGGTCGAGCTTCACACCGGCGAAGGAATCAGGTACGTGATCAGGGACTATCGGTCGAGCGGCCCAAGGAGGGTTGTCCCGGCTGACTTCGAGGGCGAGTCGGGCTACGACCGCGGGCGCTACATCGAACTCCTCGCAGAGGCTTGCGCCAGCGTGCTGCAGCCGTTCGACGGAGACTGCGACGCCGAGATGCTCCGCAGAAGAGCCGAGACGGGCGCGCAGGAGACGCTGCCGTTCTAGTCAGAAGCTCTCCTTTATGGTCTGAAACGCGACGCACGTCTGGGTCTTCTCGATTCCCTTCATTGCCCTGAGCTTGTCCACCACCAGCCCGCCTATCTCCTCCACGGAGGCCGCTCTGACCTTGAGCAGCATGTCCCACTCCCCGGAGATCACGGCCACCTCGTAGACGCCCGCTATCCTCGAAATGTCCTCCGCCAGCTTTCGCTGGGATAGGCTTCCCTCGCTTCTGAAAGAAACGAAGATGTACGCAGTCACTTGTCTTCCGATCCTGGAATAGTCCGGGATGGCGACGAACCTCTTGATCGCGCCCGAGTCGACCAGCCTCTTCAACCGCTCCTGGACGGTCGCCCTCGGAAGGTCGAGCTCCTTGGAGATGTCCACGACAGATTTCCTTCCGTCCTCCACCAGAAGCCTCACTATCTTCTCGTCCTTGCTGTCGAGCATCCCAGCATAATGACGGAAGAAGGCCGCTTATATGAATTACATTCCGTCAAAAAGTCAGGAATCTCGTCTGAATGCTTATACTCTGTGGGGCCGCCCTGGCTCCGTGGCGAAGATCGTCCAGACGACCGAGGGCCCCGAGATTCCGCGACCCCTCGAGGAGCTCTCCGGGCGGCAGCTCGCGAGGAAGCACCAGCTGGCGAGGGTCTCGACCGAGACTTTGAGGTACCTCACCGAAGCCTTCGCCAGCAAGGGGTTCGATTGGCTGCTCCCGGTCGTGCTCTCAAGGTCGACCGACCCGCTCTGGCCCGACCCCGGGGCCTCGATCGAGAAGAGGGTCGAGACGGAGATCTACGGGCAGACGGTCAGGACGACGCTAAGCATGATCATACACAAGCTGGTGGCCTGCTCGACGGCCTACCCCAAGATGTTCGTCCTTTCCCCGAACGTCAGGGTCGAGAAGAGGGAGAGGCGAGCGACCGGGTGGCACTCCTACGAGTTCACCCAGCTCGATTTCGAGATGAGGGGAGCGGGCTTTGAGGATGTCAGGCTGCTGGTGGAAGAGACCATCGTGGGTCTGATCAGGCACCTGAAGAAGAGGGCCAGGGGAGACCTTGCCTCCCTGAGACATCATCTGCCCTTGGGAATCCCTGTCAGGCCGTTCAAGGCGTACGACAGGGAGGCCCTCGCGGACGAATTCGGGGACGACTGGGAGAAGGTGCTGCCCCTCCACATTTCCGAGCCCACGTGGGTCACCAACATGCCGAGGGAATTCTATGATTTCGAAGACCCTACGTCGGGAAGATGGGACAACTTCGACCTCCTGGTGCCCAAGTACGGCGAGATTCTCTCCGGGGCCAGGCGCGAATGGGAATACTCGAGGATTAGGGAGAAGATGCGGCGGGACGGCGTAAGGCAGGAGAACTACGCTCTGCTCCTGAAGCTCGCCAGCGAAGGAAGGCTGACTCCATCAGCGGGCGCCGGCATCGGGGTGGAGCGGCTTGTGGGCTGGATCGCCGGGACAAAGCACATCGGCGAAGTTCAGCCATTCCCGAAGATACCCGGAATAGTCTACGAGCTCTAGCCGGACCCCCATCGGCGTGGCAACCCCAGCCACCAGGGCCGGTGTGCGCTGGGGAAATCGGTTAATAGCGGTCCGAAGACCCCTTTTCATCAATGATTGGAATGGTGGGAGCGGGCAGGGTGGGCGCGCAGGCTGCGCTCGAGATCGCCTCCGCGGGATTGGACGACATCAACCTGGTCGACATCATCCCCGGCCTTGCGGAGGGGGAGGCGCTGGACATCAGCCACAGGCTCTCGGACGCAGGTGTTGACGTCCGTGTCACCGGCTCGTCAGACTACACCACCCTCAGGACCGCCGACCTGGTGATCATAACTGCGGGGCTGGCGAGGAAGCCCGGCATGACGAGGATGGACCTGCTTCAGAAGAACGCCGCGATCATAGCGCCGGTCACAAAGGAAGTCGCCAAGCAGGCACCCAACACCATAATCCTGATGGTGACAAACCCTATGGACGTCATGACCTACGTCGCCCTGAGGGCCACCGAATTCCCGAAGCAGCGGGTCGTCGGCCAGGGCGGGGTCCTCGACAACTCGCGGTTCAAGTACGTGCTTGCTAAGACGCTGAACGTCTCGCGCTCGTCCGTCACCTCGCTGGTGATGGGAGAGCACGGCGAGAACATGATCCCTATCGCCAGTCACACCCACGTGAGCGGAGTGCCACTGTCGAACCTCCTCTCGGAGGACCAGGTGCTGCAGGCCATAGAGGACACGCGCAAGGTCGCGGCCGACGTGATATCGAAGAAGGGAGCCACCATAGCCGCCCCCGGGAGGGCCGTCGCACGGATGGCAGAAGCGATAATCCAAGACAAGAAGGAGGTCCTTGTCGCGTCCGCTTACCTCGAGGGAGAGTACGGCATCCGGGGTCTCTGCATCGGCGTGCCTGTGAAGCTAGGAAGGGGAGGCATCGAGAGGATCTACGAGCTGAAGCTTTCGGACAGGGAGAGGGACTGGTTCAACAAGGGCGCGGACACCCTCCGTGAGGCCATAGCCACCCTGCCGCCCCTCTAGGCTCCAAGGGCCCCGCGGGGCCGACGCGCACCGGGCTGACGAGCCGACGGGTGGACCCGGCCACTCCATCAGAAGGCTAAAAAACTGAGCCAATCGGCGTCGAATCGAATGCTGATCATCGTCCTGCTGAAGGGCGTCCCCGCGCGAACTACCCAGGTCGTGGAGGTGGGCGGTGTGCTCAACAGAGAGGCCATGGACATCGTGCTCAATCCGCACGACGCGAAGGCGGTCGAGGCCGCCGATTTCGTGAAACGAAAGGTGGGCGGGAAGGTCGTCGCCCTCAGCATGGGGCCGGAGATGAAACTGATACCCATCATGAAGCCACTGTTCGACGCGGAGGTCTTCGGCGTCGACGAGGAGTGCGTCCTGAGCGACAGGAAGATGGCCGGCTCGGACACGCTGGCCACCTCTTACGCCGTCTCCCTGGGTATCAAGAAGGTCGTCGAACGGCACACGGCTGCTATCGACAAGCTGGCGGAGGCGGTCAACAAGGACGGCTATTCCGACACGCTTGTCTCCAAGGCCTCCAGCCTCTATGAGGCCAACCTGCTGCCGAACCGGGTCTACACCTGGCTCCCCTCGGTCAAAGGCAGCATCATCCAGAGGTTCATGAGTGGCGAGCTCTCGGCTGTTGAAGCGGTCGCCCAGCTGAAGGCTGTGCACGACTCGCTCGAGAAGTACATCGTGGTGACCGGCGTGAAGACCACCGACGGGGAGACCGGCAGCGTGGGACCGCAGGTGTCCGAGGGCGTTTCCGAGCTCACCGGGAAGGTCGTCCCGCACGCGACCTACGTCGAAGACCTCGACGTAGACCAGATGAAGGGGACGGTCGTGGCTGCCAGGCGGCTTGGCTACCTGCTCCAGACAGTCGAGATGCGGCTCCCAGCCCTCCTGACTGTCTACGAAGCCTACAGGCCCAGAGTAGTCGAAGCCGCGGGGCAACCGGAAGCGAGGCTGAACAACTACAGGGGGAAGGTGTTCCAGGTCATGAAATGGACAGCCGACGACCTCGGCGCCGATGCGAAGAGGCTGGGGTTCGCGGGGTCCCCAACCATAGTCGGGCCCGGAATAGACATCGGCAAGCCGCCCGTCCAGAAGACCGTCGGCAAGAGCCTGGTCTTCCTGCAGCACGTGGATGCCTTCGACCAGGATGGGAAGAAGCTCGGCCCCTTCGACAGAGGAGACCTTGCCACAGCTCTGCCGCCGGCGGCGGCTGAGCAACTCAGGACCGAAGGGAAGGTAGGCACCTTCGGCTACCAGTCTCTGCTGGAGGAACTCTTTCCTTGAGCGCGGAGCCCGCCGACGTGTGGGTCTACCTGCAGCACGACAGGGCAGGTCTGACGTCCGAGTCCAAGGAGGCCATAGCCGCCGGGAGGCAGGTCGCGGAGAAGCTCGGGCAACGGGTGGTCGGAGTCCTGATCGGCGACGGCGTGGAGGGTGTCGCGCGCGAGGCGGTCGAATACGGGGCGGACAGAGTCCTCTACGTGGACGGCCCTGCCTACGAAGAGTATCTCAACCTCAGGTACGCCGATGCCATCTACGAAATGGCTGTGGCCCGAAGACCCTACGCCTTCCTCTTCGTCGCCAACGAGCTCGGCAAGGATGTGGCCGGCCGCGTCGCATACCGGCTCGGCACCGGCCTCGCGACAGACAACGTCCAGCTCGCGGTCGAGGACTACTTCAATCCCCAGCTGAACCTCACCTTCAGGAACCTGATGATACAGATCAGGCCCGACTTTGGGACCAGACTGGCCAGGATCTACACCCCGCGAGCGAGACCGCAGATGGCCACGATCAGGCCGGGCAACTTCACCCAGCTCGAGCGGAAGCCTGGGAGGAAGGGAGCCCTGGAGCGATTCTTGCCCACTCCGAAGGACTGCCCTGCCACAGTAAAGGGGATGGTCGAACTGCCGAGACCCGCCGTGGACCTGCGCGGGGCTGACGTGGTCATCACCCTCGGCCTCGGGATCCTTCGCGACAGGTCGGGCAAGAGCAGGAACCCGAGGGAGGCCTACGACCTCGCCGTCGGGCTCAAGGGCGCAGTCGAGCGGAGGTACAAGCTGAAGGTGGAGCTGGGAGCGACGAGGGCCCTGATCTACGCGGGGCTCAGAGAACTGGAGGGCCTCATCGGCAAGGAGAACCAGGTAGGCCAGACTGGCGCGACCGTCTCGCCTGACGTGTACTTCGCCATAGGAGTCAGCGGCTCCCTTCAGCACAAGGTCGGGATGTCGAAGTCGGGCAAGATAGTGGCCATCAACACCGACCCCGAGGCGCCGATCTTCCAGGTCGCCCACTATCCGGTCGTCGGCGACCTGTACGAGGAGCTGCCGAGACTCATCGAACTGATAGGAGCGGGCGCAAGTGCAGCCTGAGTTCGACGTCATAGTTGTCGGCGCCGGTCCTGCGGGCGCCGCTGCAGCACTGACGCTGGCGAGAAAGGGCGTCGGCGTCCTGATGCTCGAGAAGGCGAAGGTCCCCGGAGAGAGGAGCATGACCGGGGGCGTCCTCTACGGAGATTTCGAGGGCAGCTTCGGCATGATCAACCTGATGCCCGACTTTGAGCGGACTGCCCCCCTCCAGCGCAGAATCCTGTCCCACGAAGTGGTCGTCCTGGGCGAGCCGGACCCGGCCAAGGGCACCAACAGGTACTACCGATTCACGAAGAATTCGCTGGCCGCGAAAATCGGCTTCCTCCCGATGGGTTTCGAGACCGGGCACGACTTCACCGTCCTCAGGAGGCCCTTCGACCGCTGGTTCGCCAACAAGGCGGTCGAGGCCGGCGCGATGCTTTCGGTGGGCGCAACAGTCGAGGGGCTCGTCAAGGACGGCCAGAGCGTGGTCGGCGTCAGGACCAGCAGGGAGGAGCTGAGGGCTAGCATGGTCATCGACGCGTCCGGAGTCACCTCGAACCTGGTCGAAGAAGCGGGCCTCCGAGGGAGGCTGGTCCCCCGGCAGCTGTACCACGGCATCAAGCGCGTCTACAAGCTGGACGCCGAAGAGATCGAGAGGAGGTTCAGGGCCAACCCGGGCGAGGGCAAGGCACTCTTCTTCATCGGCAACTTCATGCACGGCGTGGGAGGCGGGGCATTCATCTACACGAACGAGGACTCGCTCTCGGTCGGACTGGTGGTCTCGATGGACTCCCTCATCAGGGCCACGACGGAGAGGTTCGACCAGGTCGGCAAGCTCATCGACATCGAAGACGAGTTCGTGGGCCAACCGATGATCGCAGAGCTGCTGGACGGGGCCCAGCCCATAGAGTACTCCGCGCACAACGTCCCCAAGGGCTTCAAGTGCCTGCTCAAGAGGCCCTACGCAGACGGCTTCATGGTGACCGGCGACGCCCTCGGTTCCTTTGTGAAGATAGGTCCAATGATCGACGGAATGAGGCGGGCCATAGCTTCCGGCATGATGGCGGCGACAGCCTACATGGAGGCAAGGGCGTCGGGGTCGTTCAGAGGCAGGAACCTGTCGAGATACAGGGACCTGCTCCAGCCGATTTACGAAGACGTCGATAGGTCTGGGCGGGACAGCTTCATCTCCGAGAGCTCCTTCGTTTACCATCAGCTCCCCGGCCTGGTCCTCGGGACGCCCATGCTCGCCCGCAACTACAGGTCCAAGCAGGCCCTGGGTGGCCCCGCACGCGGGAGCGCCGTGCAGAGGGTCCAGGACGGCACCAGCCTTCTGAAGTACGAGGAGGACGAGGACTACTCGCACATCGCAGTCGACACGGAACTGGCTTCGAACTCCATCACCAAACCGTGGGTCCCGGTCTGCCCGGTGAACTGCTACACCATAGTGACGCCCAAGGGAGTCTTCGCCTCCTTCAAGGACCTCTTCGAGCATAATCTCCAGCTGCTCTCGGAGAGCAAGGAAGGTCCGTCCGGCCTGAGGAGCAGGGCGTTCCGGCTCTCCGGTGAAGAGATCGCCAGCGCGAAGCTGCGGTTCGACCACGTCGCATGCGTCTCCTGCGGTTCCTGCGGCGCCATAGGCCCGCCCGAGATGGTCCTCTTCCGCCACGAACGCGACGGGCACGGCGTGCGATACGCACAAGGCTGACTACAGCCGCGTCCAATTGCCGAGAAACGCCTAAGTATCGCTCCCCGACCGCCCAGAAATTGTCGATTCGTTGACGACTAGGGAATCTCTCGACACCCATCAAACTGGCTCCGCAGCGGGGCAGTAGGGAGCGCGTCCCAACTTCAAGAGTTGGTTGGAGAGAATGTCACACGCGTATCTCGACAGGCTCGAGCGCACGATAAAGCAGCACGAGGACTGGAGGCTTGGCGAGTGCCTCAACCTGATTCCCTCGGAGAACTGGAGCAGCCCCCTTTCCAGGCACATGTTCACCACCGACATCGGCAACAGGTACAACGCTCCCGACAAGTTCTACCGAGGAACGCGCTTCCTCGATGAGCTCCAATCCCTCGCGGAAGAGGTGGCGAGAAAGGTGTTCAACGCCCGCTACGCCGACGTGAGGCCCCTCTCGGGTCACACCGCAGACATGGCGGTCCTCCTCTCGCTGGCTGAGCCGGGAGACAAGGTGCTCTCGGTTTCGCCGGAAAACGGTGGTTATCCTGGGATCACGCACCTCGGGTTCGGCAAGATAATGGGACTGAGGAACCTCTACTTCCCCTACGACGATGACGCAATCAACATCGATGTGAAGCCGGCGAGGGCTATGATACGCGCAGAGAAGCCGAAACTGGTCTTCTTCGGCTCGAGCTTCATCCCGCTGCCGCACCCCACGAAGGAGCTGACCTCTTCGCGCGACGACGGGATCTTCGTCTACGACGGCTCCCACGTCCTCGGCCTGATAGCGGGCGGAGAGTTCCAGGACCCGCTGCGCGAAGGCTGCTCGCTTCTCATAGGCTCGACCCACAAGAGCCTGCCGGGTCCCCAGGGAGGGATCATACTGTCGAACAACGAGGAGATATTCTCCAAAGTCTCGGGGAACATCCACCTGGGGATCGTGGACAACATACACCTAAACAGGGTGGCCTCCCTCACGGTGACGCTGACCGAGATGATGCAGTTCGGCAAAGCCTACGCCCAGGCCGTGGTCAAGAATTCGCAGCGGCTGGCGAAGGGCCTCGACGGCAGGGGGGTCAAGGTCAGGGGCGCATCGGTCGGCTTCACAAAGTCGCATCAGGTGCTTCTCGACTATCCGCAGGACAAGCTGAAGTTCATAGCCGAGAGGCTCGAGCAGGCGAACATCATCTCTGACAACGGCGGCAGGCTTGGGACGTCCGAGCTGACCCGTCTGGGCTACGGCGGGAAGGAGATGGAGGAGGTGGCAGAGTTGATCAGCCTGGTCGTGCTCGGCAAGAAGCCGGCCGACTTCGTGAAGAGAGGAGTGAGGTCGCTGGTGAAGGACTTCAGGGAGCCGAAGTACGTGCTAAAGTCGCTGCCGAAGGCCCTTGAGCCCTAGTCACCTGTGCACGATGCCCAGGGACTCGTCTGTCAGCTTCATCGACTCTTCTCTCGAATAGCCTCCCGCCAAGGCTCTGACCGCGTCGATGTTCTCCGGAACGACGATGGCCTCCTGGTGGACCCCCAGGAACATGTACGCCTCGCCGTCAATGACCGTGACCGAATCCTTCCACACGGTCGCCTCGTAGGTGTCGCCCCTCGGCCTTCCCATCTCTCGCGCCAAGTCCGTCACCTGGGCCGTCGACTTGAAGCCCGACTTGCCGTCTACCAGCTGCATCCGCGGCGCCCTCTCCAGCGACTGGACGACCTGCTCTCTGGTTGCGGGCTTTCTGAGCGTGAGGATGAGGCTGTGGAGGTGCATGTGGGTGGTGGGGACCTTGAAGGCCATGGTGGTGATGTTCAACCCCTCGAGCACAGTCTGCACGTCTGGCCCATGGTGGGACGGGAGCGTCGTGGGGTCGAGGACGACGGCGTCTATGGGTCCCTTCTTCACCTCGTCCGGGTCCGCTGCCCTTCTCGCGAGCACGGCCCTCGCCCTCGAGATCCCTGCCCCTTCGTCAATGGCGTGGAGGGTCCTGCAGAGGCCGGTCGTGTTGCAGCTGACCACCCTCACCATCTGCTTCCCAACGGCCTTTTCGAAGTTGCACTGCGCCACGAAGGAGGTCCCGGCCACAGAGTGCTCCTCTCCTCCCTGGAAGATCGCCTTGACGCCCGCCTGGCTGTAGAGCCTCCTGTTCTCCGCCCCAATGTCGTCTGGAGCGCCGTCGACCACCACGTCCACCCGCTGGAGGAGGTCGTTTGCGACGCCCTTGACCGGATAACCCGCAGCCTTCAGACTCTCCATGCTCTTCATGTCGACGGCGTACAACCCTATCCCTTTCTGCAGGGCTATCCCGTACTTGTAGTGGGGATGCATCGCGGTGACGCCGACCAGCTCCATGTCCTTCTGTTTCAGGACCGCGTCCGCCACGCGCTTGCCTATGGTCCCGTAGCCGTTCACTCCGACCTTTATCATGCCTCTCTCCGCCGTTCCTCTGCGCTCTTAATGGTTGTCAGCGCTTGTCTCCCCACTTCTCCGCCGACCTCTCCAGGGCGTCTATGAGCGGGAGCCTCTTCCCCGCCAGGTACTGCACCAGGGCCCCGCCCGCTGTGCTCACGTGGTCGATCTCGTCGTTTATGCCGTATTTCTTGAGCGCGGTGGAGAGGTGCCCGCCGCTTATGATCGTGGTCCCAAGCGAAGAGGCCATGGCCCTGAGCAGGCTCTCCGTCCCGGAGCTGAACTCCTCCCATTCGAAGGCCCCCGGCGGCCCGCTCATGAACACCGTTCCCGCCCCCTTGATCTGCCTTGCGTACTTCTCCACGGTCTTCTCTCCGATGTCCAGCACCTGCGCCCCCTGGGGGAGGTCAGCCACGTCCATGTCCTTCCTCCCGTCGCCCACCTTCACCCCCACGTCCACCGGGATGCCGTAGCGGTCGGGTTCTTCCTCCACCAGCTGCTTCGCCTTCTGGACGAACTTCTGCTCCGAGTCCATGCCGAGTTCGCTCCTGAGCTTGCCCGTTGCCTTGAGGAAGACCAGGCCCACCAGGCCGCAGAGGAGCACCTTGTCGGCCCTGTGGTTGGCGATCAGCGCGTCTATGGCCTCCAGCCTGTCGTTGACCTTGGCGCCTCCCAGTACGGTCACGTAGGGCCCCTTCTCCACCGCCGAGATCCTGTCCAGCTTCCGCAGCTCCTTGCCCACCACCCTGCCGGCACAGGTCGGCATCAGCCCGGCGAAACCCACGATGGTGGGGGATGCCCTGTGGGCGGTCGAGAAGGCGTCGAGCACGCTCATGTTGACGTGCTTTCTTATCCTCGACACCAGCACCGACTTCTCCGCGTCTGCCGGCTTGTACTCCTGGTTCTCCTCGGCTGTGAAGCGGAGGTTGTCGAGGAGGAGGATCTCCCCGGACCTGAGGTCGTCCATCTCCCTCGCGGCCGCGGGCCCCATGACGTCTTCGACGAACTTGACTCTCCTGCCCAGGATCTGCTCGAGGGCACTGGCGTGGGCTCCCATCCCGATGTAGTCCGAACGCCCGACCCTCCCTTGGTGGGAGGCGACCACCACCGCAGCCTCGGAAAGGTCGGCTATGGTCGAGGCGGCCTCCTCGAGCCTCTCCTGCTCCATCAGTTTGCCTGTCTGAGGATGAACGGGAGTGTTGATGTCGACCCGCAGAAACACGCGCTTCCCCTCTAGGTCCACGTCATCCAGGGTCAGCATGCGGAGGGGCATTCTGCGCCTGTGGAGGGTGACCCTCCGGTCTCATTATATGCCTTGCGCGGATTCTCATTTTCGATTGCGGGACCTGGCGTTGGGCCCAAGCGTGTGATATGCCACTTTTCCCACTGGTAGGAGGAATCCCCTATCATCGTCTACCCGGCAGCCGGACAAGCCTCGCAGGGATGCCATCGGAGAGTCCTTCACCGAGCGCATCGTCGCTGCGGGGCCTCGCAATCCCTTATGTATCAACTCCTGAACGGGCCGCTTCGTTTGTCGAATCTCCTCTACGCGATAATGGTCGGCGTGGTGCAAGGGATATCGGAGTGGCTGCCGATCAGCAGCAAGACCCAGGTCCTTCTGGTCTCAAACTACCTGTTCGGGCTTCCGGTCGAGGTCGCCTTTGCCTTCGGCCTTTTCATGGAGGTCGGCTCCCTGGCCTCTGCGTCCGCCTACTTCCGCAGGGACATCATCTCGCTGTTCCACGACAGGAGGCTGCTCCTCTACCTGCTGGTAGTCACCCTCTTCACGGGTCTGATCGGCGTCCCGCTCTACGTGGTGGCCGAGAAGCTGCTTTCGACAGCGTACAGCCCGGGCATACCGATGATGATATTGGGCGCGATCCTGGTTTCCGACTCGGTTTACATCAGGTATTCACGGCTGGCCCCTCGCATGGCGGGTCTGAAGGACATGAGGCTCAGACACTACGTCGCGATCGGCGTTGCCCAAGGGATCGCTGCCCTCCCGGGCGTATCGAGGTCGGGAATGACGGTCTCGACCATGCTCTTCATGGGCATGGAACCCGGGGACGCGTTCCGCCTTTCCTATCTGGCCTACATCCCCGCCGCCCTCGGAGGTTTCGCCACAACGATACTCCTGAGCCGAGCCGAGATCAACACCGCAGTGACTGCGGTCGACCCAGTCGGAGTCGTTTTCGCTGTCGTCGCGGCCGCCCTGGTCGGGCTGGTCGTGATATCTGCCGCATTGCGGTTCGCAAAGAGGAACAACATCTACGTCGTGACGCTTGTGATAGGGGTCGTGGCAATCGTCATAGGCGCGCTCGCCACCGCGGCCTCAATCTGAGCCGCATCAACCCATTTAAGACGGGTTCGAGACGCTTTCGGCAGTGCAGAACGAGACACTGACCAACGTGTTTTGGGGCCTGTTTCTCATCTGGTTCGGGGTCCTCTGGGCCCATCTGGGAAGCGACCCCTTCGACGTGGTCGACTCCCCGCTCTTCGCCCTGGGCACGGGGCTGCTCCTGCTCCTCCTGAACCTCGCCAGGTCCACCATGAGGTTGAAGTTGAGCATCCTCACCGCGGGGCTCGGCATCCTGCTGACCGTTGTCTACACGCCGATAATCTTCTTCGGCATCAACGTTCCGTTCCTGCCGGCCCTGCTGGTCATAGTGGGACTGGCGCTCATAGTCGGCGCCTTCAGGAGCAACAAGTACCCTTAGAGCGCGGCGGTCGGCTCCATGCGACGACTGCCGTCTTCGGAGGCGGTGACACCATGCCCCCAAAGGCCAGGAAACCCTCCTCCCGGAGGTTATCGATATTGATAACGACGTCGATAAACCAGAGCTGTGGCAGTATGTATAAACGTCCACCAGTTTGTCAAGCCGGAATCTCCCTGTCAGGTATTAGCCGCTGGGGCTGGTCCGGGGGCAAATGGGCAGGTACGCTTGGGACATGGGAGTGGACTACAACGCCGCCCGCCTGTCGCTGATCAACGGCTTGGCCAAGGCGAGGTCCACGAGGGGGGTCTTCGGGGCGAAGAGGGTGGCCTCCTACGCCATACTTCTCACCCAGCTCAAGAACGGCTCCAGGGTCTCCGAGGCCCGGGACGCGGTCGACGCCTGGGCGAAGGACGGGGCCAGGGAGCACCAGGTGAGGGCCAGGAAGGAGGGCTCGCTCAAGAGGTGCAACGAGTGCGGCAGGACCTACTCCAAGAGGGCCAGGGTCAACACCGTGGAGAGGCACTTCGCCCAGACCGGGCACGCAGCCGAGTTCACCGAACTGCCCTCGGCGGACACAAGGACTATGATCGTGCCAGCCGAGGTCGAGGATGCGGACCTGGGCCCGGTGAGGGCTGCGCTCGGCGACGGGGTGACTGCGAAGTCGATGGTCAACTTCAGCCGGAGGCACCTCGGATTCAACACCCACTCGCTGAGGTACGCCAACACAACCCACCAGGGGCTCCCGCGGGAGCAGGGCGGGCTGGGAAGGGAGCCGCAGGTGATCGCGAAGATACAGCACAGGAAGAACCTGAACCTGGTGGTGGACTACTTCAGCCAGAAGGTGGCCGACGCCCTGTTGCGGGAGGACGCCAGGGTGGCCCCGCCCAGGGCAGAGCAGACTGCGAGAACCTACAACCCTGGGCCTGGGCCAGACTAGAACAGTCCCGGCTGCTGCCGAGGCGCTGTCGGGACAGCCATTGCGAGCTGGTAGCAGGGCGACCCTGGGCCCAAGGTGCCCGAACCAACCACAAGCGACAAGCCCCCGCCGTGCCACGCGCGCGCCGCGAAGTAACGGCTCACGTCTCCGTGGCCGAAGTTGAAGGCCTCCATCAGGTCGCTCGCCGCGCAGTCGAGCTTCATACAGGGCAGCCTGAAGAGCCTCTCTATGAGCGCGAGGGTGGACACGTGGCTGGACTGCTGGTGGTCCACGAATCCTTTGTAGGCTAGCGGGGAGATCACGATCAGGGGCACGCGCATCCCGTAGTCCACGCTAGGAGGCGGGACGTGGTCGTAGAAGCCCCCAGCCTCGTCCCAGGTGAGCAGGATGGCGGTCGAGCCCCAGTAGTTGCTCTTCATGACCGTCGTGATTGCGGACTTTACCTGGTTGATTCCGTCGTCGATGTCGTAGGGCGGGTGCTCGCTGGTCTCGTCGGAATCCGGCTGCAGCCAGGAGACGCTCGGAAGCTTGCCGGACTGCACGTCCTTCCTGAAGGTCTGGTAATCCGTGGCCTTCTGGTTGCTCATGGTGAGCGGGAGCGGGTTGAAGCCGTTCAATGAGTCGGGGTAGCCGGTGTAGTACTTCCAGGAAACGCCTGCGTAGTTGAGCCTGTCGAATATGGTGGAATTGAGCATCGAGCCGTCGTAGGCGGCCTGGTTGGTGGTCCCACCGTAGTTGGAGCCAGCTATCATGACGACCCTGTTCGGCAGCGACGGGCCCAAGAAGCCGCTGAAGTAGTTGTCAAAGAGGGTGTAGTTCTTGGCGAGCTGCCAGTAGTAGGGAATCGACTTCGCTGCGTAGTAGCCGTACGCCTCTGTGTCGTTGAAGCCGTCCATCCTGCCGCCGTCGTAGTCGGCCTGGATGCAGGCGGCTGTGTGACAGAGGTCTCTGGTCGAGTGGGTCATTGGGTGCAGCTTCGCCAGAGCGGCAGGCGCAGCGTTCGCTATCCCGTCGGCTCCGGGGAAGGTGCCGAAGTAGTTGTCAAACGAGTGGTTCTCCTCCACCATCACGATCACGTGCCGAATCGGGTACCAGCTCGCCTGGGAGGGCGCGGGCTGGGCACCGACCACGAGCACGGAGACAACAAGGAGCGCTGCGGCCAGATTGAAGAGCCTCCGCAGAGGCGGCATCAAGCTGTCACGGTCGCCTTTGGGCCGAGTCGCAACGAAACTGCCTGCGGATGAACCCCCACACTTGACAAATAAGCATTCTTGGGCGAGGTTTTCAGAGAAAATCGTACGCGCCGTCTTGCTGACGCCTCCCCCGCAGCTCCGGGCCCATGCCCGCCCAAATGTTCCGAACTGCCGGTCCCCACTGGCACCGAGCCCTTGGGACCCTGGCCGCGGGTAGTCTCCTCAGCTTCCGCTCCCTGTGGTGGCTGGGACTGCAGGCTGCCCAAGAGCGGCAAGAGGAGCGTCCACCATGTATCCCCTGTCTCTCTTCCATCCTGCCCCTTCTACGTAGTTGGAGGGGTCGTTGTCGAAGATGTACCTCATGCTGGTGGTATAGTCGTAAAGCCCGACCTCGACGCCGTCAGAGTTGGCCTCGAGCGACCTGGTCAGGTTCGCGAGCTCGCTGGATGGCACGTTCCCCAGGTAGACCATCCCGCCCTCGATCGGGTAGACAGTGCCCTGAAAGGGGAGCCTGCCCAGCGCTCCGCATATCTTCTCAGTCGTGCTGACCGAGGCCCTCGCAAAGGCGACCACGGTAATCGCGAGGCTCGAGATGCTCTTGGCGTGGATGACCCTGTAGTCAGAGATGACCCCCCTCTCCCGGTATGCGGCGAGCCTCCTGCTCAGCTCGTAGTCTCTTACGCCTGCCTTCTCGGCTATCCTGCTCTTCTCCTCCCTGGCGTCCATCGACAGCAGCCTGAGGATCTTCATGTCCTTCGAGTCGAGGAGGTGAAGCGACGAACCGACCAGGTCCTGGAGTTCCTCCCCCTGGTCGCCAATCGAGCCTTCCCACTTCCCCCAGTCCACCCCCCAGCGCCCGGTCTCCTGGTTGTAGAACGTGAAATCGAATTCCTGACGCTTCGGAGCGGCTATGGGGACTTCCGCCCAGTATGAATCCACCACGCCTTCCTCCCTCAGGGCGTCGAGATAGGCCAGCATCCTGTGCCTGGAACACGAAGGATAGGCGAAGAGCGTGAAGAAGCTCCTCCCCTGCACCTCTCCCATGCAACGGATTCTGAACTGAGTGTACGGATGGAGGTCGCATGCTCTTTCGAACCGCTTCCGTTCGGTGTTCGGGACGCCGGCGAAGACGAGGCTCATCTCGAGACCCACGGCAGGATACGCGACCTGAGCCCTTGCGAACCCCGGGTAGAGCACCCCCGCCTCGCCCAGCTTCCTCAGCCTCTTTGCGAGCCCGGCTCGGCTCAGGTTCGACGCGACTGCGAGGCTCCTCTCGTTCGCGACGGGGTCGCGAGACAGAGCGGTAAGGACCCTGGCGTCCACTGCGTCCATCAGACGACTCGGCTCAGCCAACTGCCGGTTCTACCTGCAACCGGCCCTAGTCTGCTCTTGGTAGTCCAGGGCTTCCGCCGGCCGGGTCGTGCAACCAGGCCCTGCCACCGGAGTGCGCGTTCCCGATGGGAGACGCGGTCCCCGGGACTATGGCCGCCGAGACTGGGGCGACTACCGGGACCACTTGGACGGCGACGTAGGAGACGCAGGCGCACAGGAGCACCAAGCCGATCAGGGCTTTGCTGCCGGTTGTTGTCTTCAACGGGAGCCGCATGCGATTGTGTGGCTAAAAGTGTTGAGAATCCTCTATACTAGCAACCGCATGGGACTTCCTACCCCCGTTTGCTGCAAAATCTCAGCGGAAACCTCTCGCCATGGATTTCCTTGCAGCTTTCCGCAATTCTTGCCGCTCAGCTAGCGGCTGGAGCACGGGACCCACGCCAATCCGCTGGGAGTTGCTCTCTATCAGCGCTCAAACCCTCTTCCAAGGGTAATAAGCTCAATCCATCATTTTGGTCTGTCCATGGCCATCGTGTGTTTCGGGAACTTGGCGAGAAGCTCATTGTCCTCTGTTATGACCCTCGAACCGATTCTCTGAGCCAGCGCGACGTAACACGCATCATAAACAGTCACGTCCCCTCTGACGCTGAGTTGTGTCGAGAGCTCCAACAGCTTCCCCCGGGGCCTCCACATCTCGAATCGATACTTGCTGAGCGACTCGGATGCGAGGACCAAGTCGTCTTCCTTGAAGGCACCGGTGAATCGCAGCGCGTTCATCACCTCGTAGAACAGAAGCGTCGGTGCTGCCAGTTTGATTTTGCCTGTCGCAAAATCGTCCCTGATTCGGATTGCCTGGTCGGAGTCATGTTCGCTGACGAACCACTTCGTGACGACCGACGAGTCAATTACGAACTCGTCTTTCTCCGCCACTGCTTGATCACTCCGAGACTGCTCCAACCCTTCGGCGCGGGCCGTCTCACTCTCTCGTTGAGTATGATTGCTTCTGCCATGTCGGGCTGGCCTTCATCTTCCAATCTCTGGGTCACCATCTCTCTTATCTCCTCGCTCCAATTCACGTCGGCTTGTGACATCTTTTCCTTCAGCGAGGCGGGTATGGCGATGGTTGTCCTGACCAGCTTGTCCTTACGTTTTGACATACCAGTAATATCAGTAATACTGCTAGATATTTAAGGGACACGGTTCAACTCGGGCTCGGATACGGTCAGGCTCAGTGCCATCAGCGGGCCAGGTGGGGCCCACGACCCCGGGCGCTCACCCGAGGAACAGGTACACGAAGAGGAGCGCGAGCGGCAGGAAGACAGCTGCCCACCGGAGCTTGTTCCAGGCGAAGACTTTGGCCCCATCGAGCGGAGGCACGGGAAGCAGGTTGAAGAGCGCGAGGAAGATGTTGATCGAGACCCCTTCTGAGCCCAGTTGGACCCAGAAGAAAGGAATGCCGGGGAAGAGGATCAGCGGGAGGAAGGCGACTGCGACAGCCACGTTGGTCAGCGGACCCGCAATGGAGATCTTGCCGTTCTCCGACTGGGAGATGTTCGTGCCTGAGATGTAGGTGGCGCCTGGAGCTGCGAAGATGAACCCGATGAAGGCAGTGACCAGCGCCAGGAGCAACCCGAGGGGCCACACCCTGAACTCGGCCCAGAACCCGTACCTCTCCGCTGTGAACTTGTGGCTCAGCTCGTGCAGCACGAAGCCCGAGCCGACGGTGACCAGAGCCGTGACAAAGACAGTCGCAAGGTCGTTGAAGGTGGCGGTGCCAAAGGCGCGCGAGGATATGGCGATCGTGAACGCAACGCCGAGGGCAAGCCAGGCCAGGACGATGTCCCTGACTTCGGTCCCAGAGAAGACCGGAGCGCCGGGCTGCCTAAGCTGGGCGGTGTAGCCGGGCTCCGAGTAGGTGAACGTGGTCGTCGGAGGCGCCACTACGGTCCGCTTCTGGGAGAGGTCTCCCTTGCACATGTGCGCCTCGGGGAGTCGGTGTTCCGAGCAGAAGACCCCCCCGCAGTAATTGCAGACGAAGGGGAGGGACTCCTCCCTCCCGCAGAACTCGCAGTTCAAAAAGCGAGAAACGAACCCATTTCAGCCCTTTTTAACGTTGCCCGCCTCTTCCGGGACTCCCCTGACTGCCGTTGGCGACGGAAGGACTAACGGCTTTATACGCCGCTCGGCCGCTGCGAGACGAGACGATGGGGGAGCACACGGAGGCCTTCACGGTCGACGGGTACTGGGGGGACATCAAGGAGATCTGTCTCAAGCACATCAGGGGATTCGGCTACAAATTGGTCAGCGAGCAGGGGAAGCTGCTGCATTTCGAGAAGGGTAACCTGAGAAGGAACGTCTTCACCTTCTCCTTCGAAGAGGCCTACAAGCAGGTGTTCATCGCCGTCGTGGGCGAAGAGGATGCGCCCGTCACCTCGGTCTCGGTCAGCTTCTCCCTCCCGTTCCTGACCCTGAGGAAGGGGGACGTCACCTACATCCGTTCGTTCGTGAGGGCGCTGAAGGAGTACATCATCGTCACCCTGGGCTACGGCCACGGCCCGCAAAGGCCACGCCGCCAGCTGTAGGCGCGTACTTCGCCGCAAAGGCTCCGATATCCCTCGCCCTTGACTCGGTGGTCCATCCTCTGTCCAGGGCGGTCTTCAGCCCGACGGGAAGGAGGTTGGGAAGGAGCGGCAGCATGTCCTTTGACTTCACAAGCTGGACGGTCTTCCGCCTGAAGTCCTGCTCCCTCTGCATCCTGTTGACCAAGTGGACCTCAACCAGGGTCTTCAGGTAGCTCGAGACCGGCTTGAGCCTCTCCTCCAGGGTGTAGGAGGCCCCCATGGGAGGGAGCCCGGACGAGAACACGCCCGGGGAGCAGGCCAGCAGGGGCCTGTCTTCGCCTTCGGCCAGCCCCGCGTAGACTGTCACGTACAGCGGCGCGCTTGCCCTCAGTCCAAAGTCGTCCGGTACCATCCAGTCCAGCTTCTTCAGGAGGTCCTCGTTGGCGATGGTGACGCCCTCGAACCTCTTGTCCAGGGACTTTTGGAGTTCGGTCAGCTCTTCGACTTCTGCAGTCCGCTTTTCGACCTCGACCTCCAGCTCAATCTGGAGGTCGCTGATGACCCGGGATTTGGCCATGATCAGCTCGTCGTAGAGGTCCTTTATCGCGCTCAGCTCCCTCCCCTTCTCCTTCTCTATCTCGTCGACCAGCACCTGAATCTTCGACGATTCGTCCTTCATGGTCCTCAGCCTGCTGGCGTGGTCGCCCAGGAGAAGCTTGACCATGTCCGAGCCCGGGGTCAACCTGCTCGCCACGCTCGCCGCAGCGATCTTCCTGAGGTAGCCCTCCTCCCGGAGGATGGCGGACTGGGCCTTCTTCATGTTCATGAGGTCCGAGACCAGCATCTCCCTGATCTCGGTGAACCTGGAGGCGATGATCGTGATCTCGTCGTCCCTCTTCGTCAACAGGGCCTGGATGGTCCTGTCAGCGAGGTCCTTGGTGGCCTCTATCTCCGAGTTGTACTCTGTCCTGAGCGTCGCGACCTCTTCGTTCAGGCTCTTCAGCTGGCTCTCGGTCTCCACCTTGAGGACGCTCCTTGCCAGCTTGAGCTCCTCTATGCCCTCGGAGAAGGTCTTGTAGACCCGCTGGATGGATGAAACCGCTCCCTTTACCGCCATGTAGCTTCCGTCTCCCAGCGTGGGAGGGTTCGAGAAGTCCCGCAGTCCCCCGTTTGTCATCTTCCTGGCGTGCTGCAGTATGGTCCCGACCTCGCTTCCAGCTATCAGCCCCTGCACCTCCACCGCGTTGGTCGTGTTCGTGATGGGGAAGGCGTTCTGGTAGGCCTCCAGTATGTTCCTGAACATGGAGACCTTCCTGTGGGTCGCCTGGAGCCTCTCGACGAAGCCGTCGATGCGGTCGGGCTCCCTGTACTCTATCTTGGAGCCCCGATCCACCGTGGGGTCGACCAGGGCCAGCCGCCCCCCCAGGCTGACCACCCACAGAGGGAGGTAGACCTTCGCCAAGGCGTCGATGGGAGGCCTGTCCGCCCGGCTGGTACGCGCGAGGGGGACCTTCCTCACAACGGACAGCCAGCCCAGCAGCGCCTCGACCTCGTTGGGGAGGGGCGCCCCGGTCCCAGAATCGATGGCGAACGGGAGATTGAGGGCCTCGGGGCTGACGCCGTGGTCCCCACTCGCCAACCGACGCCCCTCACAGAACGAGCAGCAGCACTATGCCCACGATCGCCAAGGACAGCACGCCCGTGACGAGGAGCAGCCTCTTCCTCCTGTAGGGCGACGCGTAAGCCTCGTAGTTGACCTTGCTCATGGCCCATTCCCAGGCCTCGGCCGACGCGAAGCCCGCCAGAAGGAAGACCGCTCCGAAGCCGGAACCCACCGCCAGCCACACGGGGGATGCGTGGATGAGCGACGGGTGGTACGCTGCCACCAAGGCCCCCGCTCCGCAGGAGACGAACAGGACCAAGCCGGCCGCCCGGTAGGCGAGGTTCAGCGTCGGCTCCTTGAGGCTCGACCTGAGCCTCCTCCTCAGTAGCTTCGGGAGGTACATTTCTAATCAAAAAGAGGCGGGGATTACCTCCCCACCTTCAGTGGTCCTAGACTCCACTTTGACTGGCCTGTCGAAAGGAACGTGCTCTCCACGCCCGTGAGGACGACCATAACGCGGGCCCTTCCGTTCATGGTCGGGTCCACCTTCGCGCCCCACACGATCCTGGTGTTCGGGGGTAGAGACCTCGTTACGAGCTCTCCCGCCCTCGTCACCTCTTCGAGTGTGACGTCGTCGCCTCCTGCCACGTGGACCAGCACTCCCTGGGACTTGGATATGTCCTTGATGTCGAGCAGCTGGGCGTCGAGGGCGTGCCTCACGGCATTCTCCACCCTGTTGGCGCCATCTTCCTCGCCCACCCCTATGGCGGCGAGGCCCTTCCTCTCCATGATGGCCCTGACGTCAGCGTAGTCGATGTTGATCAAGCTAGCCGTGGTGATGGTCTCGGTGATTCCCTTCACAAACTGGCCGATCAGCTCGTTGGCCACCCCCAGCGCCTGTTGCAGGGGGAGGTTGCCGGCTACCTGGCTCAGCTTGGTGTTGTCTATGGTGACTACGGAATCACAAAGCCTCTCGAGGTTCATCAGGGCTTTCCTAGCAATCTCATAGCGGTATTTCTCCACCGAGAAGGGTAGGGTGACCACCCCGATGACTAGGCTCCCCTGCGACTTCAGCTCCTTTGCTATGACCTGCGCTCCGCCGGTCCCGGTTCCGCCGCCGAGTCCTGCGCAGAGGAAGGTGATATTGGCTCCCTGAGTCTCCCGCTTGATTTCGGCCATGCTTTCCTGGGCCGCCTGCATTCCTCGTTCAGGGTAACCGCCACATCCTCTGCCCATGGTCAGCTTCTCGCCGATCAGGATTCTCCGGTCAGCCTGCGTCATGCTCAGGTGGGGTGCGTCTGTGTTGGCGGCGATCAGCTTGCCGCCAGCGATTCCTCTTTGCTTGATCCAGTTCACTATGTTGGAGCCGGCTCCGCCGACTCCGAGCACTGCGACACTTGGTCTTGCCAGTTGTGTGATGGACTGAATCTTCATCTGTTCGATGAAGGCTTCAGGTTGGTCTGGTAGGTTGAGTGACATTTTCTCGAGGACGCTTTGGTTCCGAAATTATAAGACGGTTCGGAAACAGATGTCCATCGGCGGAGTCGGGAGGGCAGTCATGGATTACTGCTCTGGATGCGAATGCGGTTTTTGACGAAAAAATACGACTGCTCTAATCTATTTGACCGCACGACTCTTATCTATGCTGCGCCTATCCGCTGCCTTGGTGGCATTGCCCAACTTGTCCGACAAAAAAACCCGACGCAGAAATTCCTCCCGGCAGACGGGAGACACGACGACACTGGAGACATACGCTGTCGCAATTTTACTCGCGTATTATTTCGGCAATGCGTCCGCTCTGAGATTCTCTCGGCGGTAGGACGATGAGCAAAAAAGTCTGGGAGAAGACTGCGCCCGACGATTTGGGCCGCGCAGAACCAAAGGCGCAACCAACAAACTTCCGACCG
The DNA here is from genome assembly GCA_029784825.1 of Nitrososphaerota archaeon. Next base: position 39,661 of record JAFMAU010000016.1, read on the forward strand.
GACGAATCCAAAATCTCAAAACGGTCGCGACTGGAAAGATACATCGACATACTTGGCGCCGTCAGCGAAAACGGACCGCTGCGACGGACGCACATTCTGTATAAGGCGAACCTTGCCTGGAGTGATCTGGAAGACGCGCTGAGCAGACTGGAGGACGTGGGAGCGTTGCAGAAGGTCGTCGGAACCAGCGGCGTCTTCTACGAAATAACGGACAGCGGAAGGAGGTTCCTCAACAACTTCGTCTCCATCAAGGAGTCGTTGGAGCCGAAGGCCGCGCCCCGCGAACCTTCGCGCACCAGACCTGCGTTCTGAGCCTCGGCTTCGCGGCCGCTATGCCATTATGCCCAGCCTGATTCTGGCGATTGGTGAGGCCAATTTCCTTCACCGGGACCGGTAATTGCCTAATTTTGGCATAGGCCAAAAGGCGTAATTAGGCAATAATCAACCCTCGGACGCGTGCCCAGGGCAGGTTCTCTCAGATACCCGTCCAGGGACTTGGACGACTGCGTCAGCTACCTTAGGAGAGCGCGCGAGTCGCTAAAGTC
>JAFMAU010000017.1 GCA_029784825.1 Nitrososphaerota archaeon
CGATCTGGCTCTCTGTCATGGCGCACTACTCGAGGACCAGTGACGAGTTCTGCGTGAAGGGAGGAAACGATCTACTCCCGAGGGCCTTCGCAGAGAGACTCGGGGATAGAATCCTCTACTCCGCTTCGGCGACCAGGATAGAGCAGGACGCGACCGAGGTCAGAGTGGTCTACGCCAGGAGCGGCAAGACGACCGTGATCTCAGCTGATCGGCTGGTCTGCGCGATACCATTCACAACGTTGCGCAGGATTGAGTTCTCCCCTCCCCTGTCGCCCGGGAAGAGGAGGGCGGTGGACTCGTTGAGATACACTCCTGTCACCAGGGTGTTCCTAGAGACTGCCAGCCGCTTTTGGGCAGACGAGAACATCACTGCGCAGGTCGCGAGCGACCTGCCCATAGGGATTGTGGAAGACCACACGTTCACCCAGGCCGGTACCTGCGGCATCATCGAATCACACACGGCCAACGAGGCTGCAAGGAAGATTGTCGGGCTGTCGGGGACCCAGAGACTGGATTTCGTCGTCGCGAACCTTGAGATGCTGTACGGTGGCGTCGGGTCGAAAGTGACGAAGGGTGTATCGGTGTCCTGGGACGATGAGGAGTACAACCACGGCGCTTACGCCTACTTCGCTCCCGGCGAGATGACTTCCTTCAGGCAAACCATAGCCAAGCCTGAAGGACTGGTCCACTTTGCTGGGGAGCACACCTCGGGTTCATTCGCATGCATGGAAGGGGCCGTAGAGTCCGGGTTAAGGGCCGCAAGGGAAATCAACGAAAGTTCTGCCTGAACGATGCATGAGCCACATCCCACTTCCAGTTTTGCACTGAGCTGCTGCTGACGGGCGCGACCCAACGTCTATTACGACACGCCACGCTCAAGGAGGCATGTACCTGCTGGTCATCGTGACCTGTCCGGAAGTTGCCGCTGCAAGGATAGCCGAGGAGGTGCTGAAGCTGAAGCTTGCTGCCTGCGTGAACATCCTCGGCGGAGTCCGAAGCCGCTACCGATGGAGGGGGAAGTTGGAATCGGCGGACGAAAACCTGCTCCTGATTAAAACGAGGTCGGAGCTCTTCGGGAGGCTCGAACGGACGATCAAACGGGTGCATCCCTACGAGACGCCGGAGATATTAGCGCTCAAGGTCGAAAGGGGCAGCAGACGGTACCTGGACTGGATTCTGAAGGAGACCAAATCCGGAGTCGAGAGGCCGAGCGGACGCTGATTGGAAGACCGGGCGAGACGGCGAGAGATTTGACGCCTACCTCTTAAATCACAGGCCGCAATCAAGAGGCCATGCGCATATCCGGAAAGAAGGTGGCGATGCTGGTGGAGAATCTCTATGAAGATCTCGAGTTCTGGTATCCCTACTATCGCCTCAAGGAAGAAGGGGCCGACGTCACTGTGGTCGGGACAGGTTCGAGTCCGCTCTACAGAGGAAAGCACGGGCTGGAAGCCAAGCCAGACATAACAGCCGACCAGGCCGATTCCCGCGGCTTCGACGCAGTCGTGATCCCCGGTGGCTATGCCCCGGATTACATGAGGCGCTATCCTGCGCTCCTGAATTTCGTCAGGGAGATGCACGGTCAGGGGAAGGTGGTCGCAGCGATCTGCCACGCGGGATGGGTCCTGGCATCAGCTGGTCTGACCAAAGGCCTGACCATGACCTGCTTCAGCTCGATAAAGGAAGACGTGACCAACGCAGGAGCGAACTATGTCGACCGGCCGGTGGTGAGGGACGGGAATGTCATCACCTCGCGCTTTCCCGCAGACCTCCCGGCTTTCTGCAGGGAGATCATAGGCGCACTTGAAACGACGAAGGTTCCCGCCGTCGGTAGGGCAGTCTAAGACTCCTGTCAGACCTGCCCGAATATGAATAAGATTCGATTCGGCCAGCTCTTATAGCCGCAGCCCGGATTGGCACGGGCACGCCGATGAAAACAGACGAGGAACCAAACGCCATTGGCTTGGGCGCCCTCTCCGATTACCTGCAGCCCGACCAGATGGTCAACCTCGCCATCGAAGGAGAAAAGAACGGCTTCGCTCACTTCTGGGTCGCAGAGCACTTCTCCTCCGGCGATGCCGTGGCTGTCCTCGGGGCGCTTACGCGCCTGACCACCAGAATCAAACTGGCCTCCGGCGTCGTCGGCGCCGCCACCAGGCACCCGGCCCTCACCGCACTCACCTTCTCCAATCTGAACAGGCTGAGCAACGGCCGCGTGATTCTGGGGCTCGGGACGGCCGTCCTGGCGTGGATGGACCAGATGGGCCTGAATCACGAGAAGCCCCTGCTCCTGCTCTCGGAAGCGTTCACAATCATACGCGGGCTTCTCGACGGAGAGAAGGTGAACTTCGAAGGAGAATACTTCAAGGCGAGGAACATGCAGCTCAAATGGGGCCCGGCGAAGCCCAGAGTCCCAATCTACCTCGCCGGCGTCGGCCCCCGGATGGTGGGCCTCGGCGTAGCGAAGGCGGACGGAATCCTCCTGAGCGCGGGTTCCTCACTGAAGTATCTTCGGGAGATACGTCCTGCCGTATCCGAGGGTCTGAAGAAGAGGGAGATCCCTGGAAAGGCGGCCCTCGCCTCCTTCGTGTTCTGTTCCATGGGGGGCGACGACTCGATGGCGATCGACGCGGCCCTCGGAATACTAAGCCGGCCTGGACGGGCCGAGTTGCTGCTCGAACAAGGAACCTACAGCCCGGCCAGGTTGGAGAGGCTCGTGGCGGAGGCGAAACAGGGGCGCGTGGACCTGGCAAAGGCCGAGCTCACAGACGAGATGATCGACCAGATCGTCGTAAGGGGAACCGCATCCAGGTGCGAAGACGAGCTGAGAGCCATGGTCAGGGAAGGTCTAGACGCCCCGATAGTCATGCCCGTCTGCCGGGAGCCATATCTGACGATGGAGTTGGGAAGGCGCTTCTCCGGAGGGTCGTGATTGGCAAGGACAGACCAGTCAAGAAGCCTTGAGAGGAAGGTGGCCCTCGTGACAGCTGCGGGGAGAGGGATAGGGAGGGCCATCGCTATTGAACTTGCGGCCCGAGGAGCCAGAACGATGGTGAACTCCCTTCACAGGGCAACCGCAGGCGACACCGCCAGTGCGATCGCTGAAGCGGGCGGTAAAGCAAAGACCATGGTTGGCGACGTCGGAATTCCGGGGGTGGCGGAGAGACTCGTAAAGGCAACCATCTCGGCCTTTGGGCAGCTGGACATCTTGGTGAACAACGCGGGCATGACAGTGATTTCTCCAGCGGAGGAGTTCGGCCTCGACCGGTGGAGGAAGACGATGGATACCAATCTCAATTCCGCCTTCTACTGTTCAAAATTCGCCGCCAGGCACATGCTGGAAAGAAGGTACGGCCGGATAGTCAACATAGCATCCGTCGCCGGTGTCACGCCGTTTCCGCTCAGACTTGCCTACTGCACATCAAAGGCCGCTCTGATAATGATGACCAAGGGGATGGCGATAGAATGGGCAGGCAGGGGGGTGAACGTCAACTGCGTCGTCCCCGGCTGGATTGAGACGGAAGGCGTGAAGGAGCGGATAAGAAGAAAGCTGTATTCAAAGGCACCGATTCTCAAGAGGACCCCAATGGGGAGGATGGGAAGTCCGGAGGAAGTGGCCAGGCTGGTGGCTTATGTGGCCTCCGACGAGAGTTCCTACATGAGCGGGTCGGCAATCACCATGGACGGCGGGTGGAGTTCCTACGGCTACTTCTAGGGGAGGTGGCGTGCGATGAACAAAGAAAGAGCTAGGAGGGTGATGGAGAGGAAGGGGCTCGACTGCCTGGTGGCTACGTCGAGAGAGAACGTGCACTACTCGACCGGTTTCGATTCGTTCCTGAAGCAGGTCAATCCCCTGACCCCGGTCTTCGGTGTCTGGTCGGGAGAAGGCAGTGGCGCGCCCACCCTCGTGACAAGTTACAGCGAATCGGACGCGGTCGTGGCCGGCAGAATAGGAGCCGAATCTGTCCGCCTCTACGGGAGTTTCCCCCTGGTCCTTTCTGAGAAAGGGCTGTCGCCGATTGAGAAGGAGCTTCTGGAACTCTGCAGACTTGGAGCCTCGCCGGATCCCGTCTCGGCGGTCGCTTCTGCACTGAGGGACGCGGGGGCCGACTCCTCCAGAATAGGCATCGACGAGACCGGGCTGCCATATGGGATGCTTGAGAAGATACGCGCGGCGCTCAAGGAGGCAAAGAGCGTCGAGCCTGCGGCGGCGGTTTTCAGGGAAATCAGGTCGGTAAAGACCGAGGAAGAGATTTCGAAACTGAGAGAGGTGGTGCGGGTGACCGAGGGTGCCATGAAGGGCTCCATGGAATTGGCGAAGCCGGGTTCCACGACATCGAAGATAGTCCAGGCCGTGAACGAGTTCGAGGTAGCCGAGGGCGCCCGTCCCACGTTCACAGTGGTGGGTTCGCGGAACATCGGAGCGTTCCCCAACGCCCCGGGCGACGACGAGGTGCTCCGCAGCGGCGATTTGGTGAGATACGACGTCGGATGCAACCTGAATGGCTACTGTTCCGATTTGGGCAGGACCCTCGCAATCGGCAGACCTCCTGCCCAAGTCTCTAGGCTGTACCGGGCCACTCTCGCCGGCCTGGAAGCTGCCCTTGACCAGGTGAGGGCGGGAGTGAAAGCCTCCGAAATCTTCCGGACCGCGGTCAACGAAGTCAGAAGCAGAGGAATCAAACACTACCAGAGACATCACGTCGGGCATGGCATAGGCATGGAGGTGTACGACCCGCCGTCAATCTCCGAGACAGATGATACCGTGCTCGAGGAGGGGATGGTGATCAACCTGGAGACGCCCTACTACGAATTGGGGGTGGGCGGGCTCATCGTCGAGGACTGCCTGGTCGTCCGCGGGCGCGGATACGACCTACTGTCGAAGCTGAGCCGCCGACTGAGCCGCTGAGCTCCGACCTTCGGGGCCGCTCAGAAGGAGCTCATCACGTCGCCGGCGAAGCGCTTCATGCCAGACGTGACTTCCTCGAGCGAGTCCCCAACGAAGTCGAACCAGAGGGTCGTAGCCCCGCTGGCCGAGTATCTCTCCACCTTCCTGACGAGCGATTCCGGCCTGCCCACGAAGTTCACTTCAAAGATCCGGTCGGAGCTGGACACGTCGAGATCTTTGAGAGTAGAGCCCTTCAACGATTGGAGGTGCTTGTACATGGGCGACCTGGCGAATTGCTTCTTCGCTTCGTCGTCGGACGAGGCCACGGCCAGGCCGGTCTCCATCGCTACGTCAATCTCGGACATGGATCGATGCTCTTCCCTGATCAGAGCCTTCAGTTCCTCGACGAACTTTGCAAGCTGGTCGACAGGCATGGCCGCCGGGAGCCACCCGCCCCCGTACTTGGCTATCCTCCTCAGGTGGTCGTGCGAGTTGCCGCCTATGTAGATGGGAAACGGCTTCTGGATCGGCTTCGGATTGAGGTCAATCCCATGGAATCTGACGTACTTTCCCGAGTAGGACGCGTCGTTCTCTTCGAAGAGCTTCTTCATCGCCTCCAGGCCTTCGGTGAAAATGTCCCCCCTCCTGCCGTTCCCCATGATCGACTCGAACTCCTCCCTGTACGCGCCGATGCCCACGCCGAGGACGTGCCGCCCGCCTGAGAGGTTGTCGAGGGTGGCAGACTGCTTCGCGAGTATCACGGGGTTCCTCAGCGGCAGGGGCACGATGCCTGTCCCGAGCCTGATCCGGTTTGTCACCGCCGCCAGATACGAGAGCGAAGTCAGGACCTCGTAGTAGTTCGGCAGAGGCCGGACCTGCTTCAGGTAGGCCTGTGTGGTGATGTGGTCGTTGCCCCAGACGCTCTCGAAACCTAGCTCCTCTGCGAGCCTGGTCATCTGCACCATCGAGTCCCTATTGCAGAATCCCGGATGGTACATCAGCCCGTCTCTGGAAGTGGGGAGGGCGACGCCGAACTTCATGTGACTCGGGTTCGGTCCGAACTATAAAAGAGGTGATTCGACCCAGCGCCTGCTGTCAGTTGAGATTCAGGCGCCCCGACTAGGCGAGCTCGCGGTCTCTCTGATGGAACCTACCGCATGGGGGCAGGCTGCGCCGCCGAACTCCAGCTCTTCTGAATCTGCGGAATCGAGAACAGCAGGTACAGGAAGAACCCTATCAGAGGAGTGGAATGCCACAGCACGTCACCGAGGTACAGTCCCATGTACACGCTGATCGCCACAGCCAGCAAATAGGCAACGATAGCCCGCCAGTTGATGGAGGACAAGTTCGCGAAGCCCTCGGGGTAATGCATCCTCCTCACGACGAAGTAGTCCGCGATGATTATCCCCGGGATGGCCGGCAGAGCGTAGCTGATGTACCCGATGTAGGTCAGGAAGCTGCCCACTATGCCTTGGCTGACGCCGATGTATCCGATGACTATTCCAAGGATTCCCACGGCAAGGTTGCTGGTGAACCGCTTCACCCCTGCCATGTTGCTGGTCGCCAGGCTGGCGGCGTAGAGCTCGTTCATCTCCACCGTGACTCCCTGGATGAAGATCGCTGCGACTGCCAGTGCGGAGATGCTGATGAGGGAGAATGCCTTGCCCAGGTCGGCGACTCCCAGACCCAGGCCGAGGATGAGGCCCAGAAAGTTGAAGCCGAAGTTGCCGACTATGAACTCGCCTATGGTGGAGACCACCAGGGTCCTGGTGCCCTTGGCGAACCTCATCAGGTCCGGAGTCACGGTGGCCCCTCCCATCCACTTCGAGACCCCCAGGCCGACTATGCTGGCCAGGGCCAGCTTTCCTGCCGCCTTCGGGACCGCGTTCACGATGGCCCCGAAGCCCCCTGCGTGAGCAACCGTAAGGACGTCTGCGACCACGACCAAAAGCAGCATCAGGGGGACCCCGATCCTTCCAGCCCACTTGAGCCCTCGCTTGAAGCCGAGTCCCGAAATTATGAGAAACACGGCTCCCAGGATTATGCTGTAGAGTATGATCGTGGCCGGGTTGAGGCCGGGGAAGACATCGACCGTGATTCCAAGGATGTAACCGTAGAAGCCTGTTATTATCGCCGCGAGGATGAGCGACGGAAGCTTGCTCCCGGTCCTGCCGAAGCTGAACCTGGAGGTAAGCGCAAACGATGTGCGTTCGCGCATGCCAATGTAGCCCATCAGGAGCGAAACGGTCAGCACGATTATCGAGTAGCCAAGTGCGATTCCTATGGCGCTCCAAAACGTGAAGTACAATCCGATCGTGAACCCGAACAGAAGGTCCGAGGAAGAAACTGTGAAGCCCATCCTCACGAGGGTCAGGTCGCTGGTTCCTTGGAGCTCGCTCTCTGGAACCTGCCTCAGGGAGTAGTCGTCAGTTAGTTCGGACATCTTCGCTGGCTGGTTCTTCGCCTCTTGCTCCCCAGACAAACGCACAGACGCAAAGAAATTCGCTATTAAGGATTTGTCGATTGCGCCCTGGCCGGGCGTCGAAAGCCCCCATGCTTTCTCGCAATAACATCGAAACCCCACCAGTTCTTCGCCGTTCTGATTGTGCCATCTCCGTCGAGTGAATCTAGACTACGTAGACGTCGTTGGGATATTCCCCGAGGTACCTGTCCCTTCTGTCGACGATGACGGTCAGCACGTTCTGGTCCTTCTTCATTCTCCGAGCCATCTTCAGTGCCACATGGACGTTCGCGCCTGACGACATGCCGCAGTAGATGCCCTCCTCCCTGCACAGCCTGTTGGCCATGTCGCGGGCCTCTTCCGCGCTTACTCTGTGGAACTCGTCGGGGTATCCGGCCCCTATCATCTCTTCGACTATCGATTTCTCCGTCTGCCACTTCTTCAGCCCCATCATCTCCACCAGTCTCTCCCTGGTCTTGGAAGCTTCGAACTCGCCTCTGACCGCCTCTGGCTTCTTCAGGGTCAAGTACGATTCGCTCCCGTGGGGGACGGTGCCGAAGGTCGTCGGCCTCGCCCCTTTCTCCCTCAGCGCCATGGCCACGCCGTAGAGCGTCCCTCCGGAGCCCACCGAGCATCCCCACGCGTCTATCTCGCCGCCCAGCTGCTGGTAGGCCTCGTAGCCCATCCCCATCTGGCCCACGGTGTTGTACCTGTTGTAGATCTGGTCCACCCACACCACATCAGGGTTGTCCCTCTCCAGCTCGTACATGTGCATCTTGCCTGCTATCACCCAGGCGAGGTCTCTTTCATCTGTAGGGAGGTCGTCCAGGGCAGATTGCGGCACATACTTGGTCGGCGGCGGGCACTCGAAGACTTCCGGTCCGTAGGCGCCCGTGATTTTCAGTCTCACTCCGCCTCCGGCCAAGACGGTTCTGTAGATGCCGATTCTCGCTCTGTACCCTTTGACCGCGCAGACGAACGCCAGAGCGGGAGCTGTGTTCCCTGCGGACGCGTCGCACACGACGCCGCCGGGTGACAGCTTCTTGTTGTTCCAGGTTAGCCCCTTCTCTGCGGCCTCGACCATGGCCAGGGCCATCCTGTCCTTGTAGCTCCCGCTGGGGTTCGTCGATTCGAGCTTGACGAACACGCTTGCTCCCTTGCCATCGTTCACTCTTCCGAGCCGTATCAGAGGCGTATTGCCCACCAGCTTCAGCATGCTGTCGGGGAGATTCAATTTGAAATCAGGGCTCGTTGGAACTGGTCATAAAAGAGTTCATTGCATCCCGCCGGGAAACCCACACAGCGCTAGGGGTTGGTTGACCTATGGGTTGAGCATCTCAATCCAGGGTTTCCACCTCCTGTCTCGGATGGGGCGTCGAGGTATCAGCACCGCTTTTAGGAGAGCGAATCGTTGTTCAGCATGATGAAGAGGTCGGTGCTGGCCCTGTCGGTCTGCCTTCTCCTCTCTCTTTCGCTGGCGAGCCCCTTGAGCCCCTCAGCGAGCTCGACGATACCGGTCAGACACATCATCTACATAATCCAGGAGAACCACTCCTTCGACAACTACTTCGGCACCTACCCCGGAGCCACCGGCTTCCAAGCCGGGGCCGAGGTCCCTGTGGACCCGAACGTTACTGGCTCGGTCATGGTCAGGCCTTTCCACCTGAACGTCGCACAGCCCGGCTCGCTCGTCGGGGACGAGCTCCCTCCCGGCGTCTCGGACCCGGACCAGCTCAACTTCGGCCCGCTCACTAATTCCTCCGGCATCTCCCCGTTCCTTCTCCCGAACGAGAGCATAGGCCGGGACCTCAGCCACGCCTGGTCTGTCGCCCACCTGGACTACGACAATGGCAAGATGGATGGGTTCGTGAAGGCGGAGAAGAGCAACCTGACTATGGGCTACTACGACAGGAGCGACATCCCGAACTACTGGGCGTACGCCGACCACTACGTCCTCGACGACGAGTTCTTCTCGTCCCTGATGGGGCCCAGTTTCCCAAACCACCTGTACATAGCCTCGGGTTCGAACGGTCCGACCAACTACACAGCGAGCTGGGTGCTGAATCACGGGGTAATCGAAAACCCCGGGACCGGGTTCAGCTGGCAGGGGGTCGATCTGACCTGGTCCACCCTGGCGCAGCAGCTCTCGCAGGCGAACGTCACCTGGGAATGGTACGACGGGGAGGCGCATCCGCTCGCTCCGACCATCTGGAACGTCCTGCCCCTCTTCGACTACTTCCAGAAGAACCCGGCCCAGCTCGAGAACGACGTGGCTGGCACGGCGAAGTTCGTGACAGACGTGCAGTCAGGAAACCTTCCTGCCGTATCCTGGATAATCCCAGGGTCTTGGGCGCCCCCGGACTATCCCGCGGCCTGCAGAGGAAGCGGGCCGTCCGAGCATCCGCCGGCGAGAAGTGACTGCGGCATGGACTACGTGACGTACCTGATCAACCAAGTGATGCGGAGCAAATTCTGGCCATCGACAGCAGTCGTGGTGACCTGGGACGACTACGGCGGCTTCTACGATCAGGTCCCACCACCACAGGTTGACCAGTATGGGGAGGGTTTCAGGGTGCCCACGCTCGTCATCTCGCCGTGGTCGAAGCCCCACTACATCGACAACACCGTCTACGAGTTCGCTTCGATGATAAAGCTCGCAGACACAATCTTCGGCATCGCGCCCGTGTCTCCCCGCGTGGCGAGGGCAAACGACATGATGAACTCGTTCGACTTCACACAGGCGCCACAGCCGGTCTTGGTGGAGTCAGACACTTTCGTAGGCCCTTCGAACGAGAACTCCACGGTCACCACCAGTCCCACGAGTTCGACTACATCAGCGCCGGGCGGACCCGGCGGAGGCAGCGTCTATCCTTACGCCATCGCAGCGGCGGCGACCGCAATAGCAGTCGCTGGCGGGGGATTCTTGTTATCCAGAGTCAGACGGAGAGCCGGTCGAGCCGAGCGAGCGGTCAGACTCACGGAGTCGAGTTGCCTTCCGCCTGGTTAGATAGATCGTCGTTGCGCTAGTGTTCATTGCGCCTCCGCCAAGAAACAATAAATCAGCGCGGCTGCGTGCGAGGAGAGTTGGAGCTTCGGGAGATCTTCTCAGTAGATCACCCAATCATCGGGCCCGTGGTCCTGAAGCCTCTGCCGGGCTCGCCGCTGTTCAAAGGTTCGCTCGAAGACGTTGTCAAGGAGGCGTTGGACGAAGCAAGAACTCTGGAGGAAGGTGGCGTGGACGGCATATCATTCGAGAATCTGGGCGATGCTCCCTACTTCAAGACGACCGCGCCTCCAGAGACGGTGGCGTCATTCGGCAGAGTGATCGGAGAGGTGAAGCGTAAGACCTCGCTACCTATCGGCGTCAACGTGCTTCGGAACTGCGCCGAGGCCTCGCTCGCACTGTCCTACGCCTATGGAGGCAGGTGGATCCGCGTGAACATACTCACGGAGGCCTACGTCGCCGACCAGGGCCTAATCGAGGGCGTGGCAGCCGAGCTCATGAGGAAGCGCTTGACTCTCGGCGCCCAGAGCGTCGCCGTGTTCGCCGACGTGCATGTGAAGCACGCGTCCCCGCTCGGGGTGCGGTCAATCAGAGACTCGGCCCTGGACATGGTCGAGAGGGGACTCGCAGACGCCCTCATCGTGACGGGCCCCAGGACCGGGAGCCCGCCCTCGGCAGAGGACCTCAAGGCGGTGAAGGGGCTCAAGAGCGTCCTGATTGGGAGCGGGCTCAGCCACGAGAACGTGAAAGGTCTGCTGCCCCTGGCCGACGGAGCGATCGTCTCGAGCTGCTTCAGAAAGAACGGGTCAGTCATGAACGAGCTCGAGCCCGAGCGAATCAAGAGGTTCATGTCCCAGGTGCGAAGCCTCAGAAGGAAATGAATCAAGTCCTGGTCGTCGGCGACCTGTTCTACGTCCAGAGCGCCCGGGTCGACGAACTGCCGAAGGCCGGAGACAACCTCGCCCTCAGTGACTCGAGGGTGGATTTCAGCGGCGTGGGCGCAAACGTGGCCCGCGACCTCGCCAGGCTGGATGTTGGCGTGCGCGTCTTCGGCGCTGTCGGGCAGGACGGGGCCGGAAGATCCATGCTGGCCGAGCTGCGCGCGGCCGGCGTAGACGTTCGACTGGTCACTAGGGTGAAAGCGCCGACGGGCTCGTTTATCGTTCTCGTGGACAGAAGTGGCGAACGGACAATGATTGGGCATAGAGGAGCAAGTGAAACGGTCAGACTGACCAGCAGGCTGCTCGACCGGGCATCACCGGATTGGGCGCATGTTTCTGGTTACACCCTGCTCAACGCAGGCCAGGCTGCGGCGTTCTCCGAATTCTCATCCGCTGCTCTGGAGAGAGGAATCCCACTGTCCGTCGACCTGGAGGGAGTCGCTCAAGCGCACAGAAGGATCAAATTGCGAGGGGTGCACGTCTTCTGCAACGCGTTCGAGTACAGGGAATACTTCGGAAGAAACATGCTCTTGAACGACTGTGGTGCGAAGTCGCTGGTGGTCAAAGCTGGTCAGAAGGGAGCGTACCTGCTCGGGCGTGGCGAGCCGGGGCTTCTCAGGAGCTTCAGCGCGAGGTCGAATGATTCGACAGGGGCGGGGGACGCATTCAACGCCGGATTCATCAGGGCCAAGCTCATCGGAGCTGATGATTACGAAGCGTGCGTTTGGGGGAACGCGTGTGGTTCGATCAAGGTGGCAGAGGCGGGGCCGTTCTTGGAAGCAAGCCTCGGGAAGGTACGACACATGGTCAAGAAGGTGATTCCATCGAGGACCAGGCCATCGCCTAGAAGAGAGCGTGGAAGTGCGTAGTGACCCTGACCCGAAGCGGAAAAGTGGCCCTGGTGACCGGAGCGAACAGGGGCATAGGCTTCGAAATAGCCAGTCAGCTCGCAAGACTTGGGGACCACGTGATTGTGGGCTCGCGGAACCCGAAATCGGCCGAAGGCGCGGTCAAGAGAATCCATTCGACTGCAGCGGCTCAGATGCGCGTGGTCCAACTGGACGTAACGGAGCAGACAAGCGTTGCCGCAGTCAAGGAAATGGTCGCATCGGAGTTCGGTGGGCTCGACATCCTGGTGAACAACGCCGCAATCCTCTTGGACGAAGGAGAATCGCCAAGCGTCACTTCAATGGACAATCTGGGGTCAACCCTCGAGACCAACCTCATCGGAGCCTGGCGGATGTGCAGTGCCTTCGTTCCGAGCATGAAAGAGAGACGCTACGGCAGAATCGTCAACGTCTCGAGCGGGGCAGGATCATTCGGAGAGCTCGCCAATTCCACCTACGCGCCCGCTTACAGCGTTTCGAAAGCCGCTTTGAACGCGCTCACAGCCACTCTGGCATACGAGCTGAAGAGCTGCAACGTGCTCATCAACGCGGTTTGTCCTGGTTGGGTTCGAACGCGTATGGGAGGGGCTGGAGCCCCCGGGTCCCCTGCCGAAGGGGCCGATACCGCAGTCTGGCTCGCAACCCTACCGGATGGCGGACCAACGGGCGGCTTCTTCAGAGATAGGTGCCGAATTCCCTGGTAGGTGTCGCCCTCCCGGGCATGCGTCAATTCAACACTGCGAAGTGATTATGGAAGGCGGGTTCTGTCCGCCGAGGTAACATTAATCGCGTTCCTCGGTCCGAGCCATGGTATGGTAATCTTGTCGAGGGCGGATAGGACTCTGGTAGTGGCACACAGGGGTGCCTCGGGCCATATGCCGGAGAATACTTTCGCCTCTTTCGACCTGGCGGTCAAGATGGGGGCTGACATGATAGAGCTTGACGTGCACCCATGCAGGGACGGAGACCTAGTGGTGATGCACGACGAGGCGGTTGACAGGACGACCAATGGGTCGGGGAGAATCTCGGAGAAGAGTCTCGCCGAACTGGGGATGCTCGATGCGGCAGCGAAGTCATCCCTGGGCAGGCCCGAACGGGTGCCCACCTTCGCAGAGGTCTTGGAAAGGTACCCGAGGAAGATTCCCCTGATGGTGGAGGTGAAGCACGGCTCCTCCATCTATCCTGGCATAGAGAGACGGGTGGTGCGGGAGCTCAGAAAGCACGACGCCGAGGACCGGGTCGAGTTGATTTCCTTCGACCTTGACTGTCTCAGGAGGTTAAGGCGCGAAGCCCCTTCCCTGAAGACGGGCTTCATCTTCATCGGCAACATGGCTGTGTTCGCCGGCCTCCTGAAGGGCGATGCGGACGCGCTGCACGGGATGTGGAACTTTGTCACAAAGGAGCACGTCGACTACGCGAGAAGCGTCGGCCGACCCGCATTCGTGTGGACTGTGAACTCTCCCGAGGACCTAGCAAGTGCCCTGAAGCTGGGGGCCGACGGCATCGTGAGCAATTTCCCTGACCGCGTCCTCGAGGCGGTGATAAAACGCAACCGAGCCTGATGCGACCACTTCCGCGCTTTTTGCCTTCGAAAGGTAGAAATGAAGTTGGTTCCGAGATTTCAGCGCCTGTTGCCTGAGACGATAGAAACACCGGACGTGATAATCTTCAGAAAGGAAGGCTGTCATTTGTGCGAAGCCGTGGAGACAGAGATTCGGTCGATGAAGGGAATCAAGGCTAACCCGGTCACGGTCAACATTGATGGGAATCCGGCGCTGCAGGAAAAGTATTGGGCGAGGGTTCCCGTCGTGATTGTCGATGGCAGGGAGATCTTCGAGGCGAAGACGATGGACCTTGAAGGCGAATGGAGGAAACAGTTGCTTTCGCTGCTCAGGGGAACCTGAATCCCTACCAGGATTGTTCATCGGGCCCCCCAGGGAACTCGTCAAGCGTTGGCCATAATCCTTGGGCGTTTCTGACCGGCGCCGTCGAGAAACGAAAAGCCTCGGCTAAAGAGTCGATGTGACCGGTCAAGAATGGAGGATGGAAAGCGTTGTGTAAATGTTTCCGCTCGAATCGAACAGGTACAGCGTATAGACCCCCGCTCCATGCGCGAAGAACCTAGAAGGGTCGAATTGGATCTCGAAGTTGCCGCTGCTCAGGTTCCATATCATGGCATAGACAGCGATTCTTCCATCGGTGGTGTTGGGAGAGCACGTATAGTCTCGCGGGCATGGAGCAAACACAGCCCCCAGAGAGGTGCCTGGTTGGTACCCATCATTATAGGGGGCGGCACCTAGCTGAGCCGGAGTCAAGGGAGCAGGCGTCGAATCGTAGGCCACCATCACTTCCTCGACGCTGATCCCCACCGTGGTGCTCCCGGAGAGTGTGACCAAGCCCGAGGAATAGAATGGTGAGTGAAATGAGGTGTAGGCATCTTCGAAGTCTTCCACGAAATAGATGGCGCTGCTAGAGCTGTCATAGGCTATACCAATCGATACCTTGTTGTGCAACGGGTTCAGGATGTTATCCCTGTGGCCATTGTTGCAGCACAGCTGGTCGTTGTTCATCATGCCCCATTCCGAATTGGCAATCCCGTTCTCAATGGTCTGAATGCTGCACGGCACTGGCGTAACCAACGTCGCGTTCAGCGGCGAACCGGTGCAGTAGTCAAGACCGCCGTTCTCTGCGACTCCGCCCGTCCCACCGAGCATGGTGTAGCGCATGTACGGCTTGTACCCCTGAGTGTCCCAGTGGCTAAAGTAGCCATAGTATGCCATGGAGTCCGAGTGCTGTTGGCCTGAAGGTATGTTGCTGAGAGATTCTGGAGGCGCACCGTTCACTTGCCTGTCATGATTGATCAACCCCAAGGCGTAGTTGGCCAGTGTGGAGTAATCTACCGGATACGTAATGTTTGACTTCCCGTTGTAGAACGCGGGATCAGAAATCGCAGAACCACCCGAAAACGACGTTACTATCGTTGTCGTGGCGAGACTCGAAAGCGATGTGGATGTGACGCCCGGGCCCTGAGGAGATGTCGCAGTTGATGTCGATTCACCGGACTGAGTTTGGGCCAGAGCGGAGGTGTAGTTCCCAAGATACGACAATGACGAATAGAATTCACTAGGAGAAGGGACTACTTTCGACTGTAATGGTGAGTTGGAGACGGCGAACCCAATCACCAGGAAAACGAGAAGCATCACGGATATCCCTCTTCCAACCCTGTGACGTCCAATCTGTCCAGCGCCCCACCCCAGCAGCCAGATTGGAATGAAGATTGTGAACGCCGAGATTAAGGAGTAGAACAGCAACGGAATCGGGACTGAAACATACCACAAGATGAGCGTGTCGCCCCACAGCGTATAGTCTTGAGGAGAGGGGGCGCCTGTTATATCTCCCAAGTAGTACCACAGGAAGACGGCGAGAAAAATCAGAAGGTAGACTAGCTTCCAGCGGAACCATCTGCGGGCGCGGAATCTGAACCTCGTCGTTGCGGGTAATCCAGGTTGCCCAGGGGCGGCACTAGCCCCATTGTCTGTCTCTGGATCGTTTTTCGGAGCTATGGTCGGTCTTCCAGCTTCGGCCTGTCTGGCAATCTCCTCCGCAGGGCCTTTCTCACTCTCCCCCGAAGTGGCAATTTGACTGTGAAACTC
Organism: Nitrososphaerota archaeon; assembly: GCA_029784825.1. Next base: position 15,835 of record JAFMAU010000017.1, read on the forward strand.
CTTGAGATAGCAACCAACGCCGGCGGGCCGACTGTATGGCTTCCCGCAACCGTAACAAGTCTTGTCAGAATTAGGAGCAGACCAGGCGTTGCGATTCTCTGGCATGTCTGCCCGTCATCCTAGGCGGTCTTCTATAACTTACGTTGTTAGTGACAATCCTCGCGATGTGATTTCGCCGTGCATACATGTTTCGTCCCTCTCCCTAGACGGCTTCTGTCGCGGTTCACGACCTGACGTGTAAGAGCCAAGAGATGGAACCCTAATTTGGTCGTGGTGGTCCGGGAGGAAGTAACTTTACGTCAAGAAGGCCGTGATCGCCAGTATAGCAAAGATGACCAGCTGTCCCAGCAGCGCCCAGCGCAGCAGTACGATTCCCTCGGCGTCCAGCTCCCCTCTGGCGTGGCTCTTGGCTGCCATCCTGTAGAGCAGGCCGAAGACCAGCAACAAGGCGCCTGCGAATGCGACCACCGCGACCAGGGCTCCCAGGTTCAACCCAAGCACCTAGTAGATTGCCAGGTGCGCCATAATCAATATGATAATCACCTGGAAGACGGCCTGGCTGGCGGCCAGCCGGACGTTTCGCATCGTCAGCTTTGAGATTAGCCCTGTGTCTGGCTTCGCCTTCGCGAGCTCGAGGAAGATTCTCACTCCGTTCGGCAGGAAGACTCCGAAACCTTGGGCAGTCAGTATCACGACGACGATGCCCGCTCCTATGATCCACGGGTCGCTGAGATTGAACTTGCCTTCGGCCTGCGCGAGGTAGATGCCCGCCGTTATGGCCACGGCCGCCAGGGAAGGGATGATGAAGAAAGTCGTCGGCGTCAGCCTCTTCGCGACCTCCACCCTCGCCGGCACTTCGAGGGACCTCAGAATACGCGACAGGACCAGACCGGTGTATAGGTCGAATCCAGTCCAGCTCCCGCCGGTAATCACATGCACGTAATCCAGAAGGTACAGGCTCTTCGCCGCCAGGGCGACGACGAGTACGATTGGAGGAACGATGCCCACGGCGAAGCTCCAGAGAAGCAGCTTCTTTGTGAACTGGGGCAGTCTCGAAGGTCCACCCTGAGTAGGCCCACCGACTTGCGCCACAGGAGGTCGTGGATGTTTTCCATTAAAAGCGCTTCGTACGAACGAACGCTGTCGGCCAAGTCCCAGTGGAACTTAGTGAGTGACGTGCTCCGGCTTGATTCTGATTATCACTCTTGGGTCGTCAGGCTTGTGGTTCGGGTACTTTTTTCCGTTATATTTCATTGACAGCTTGTCGATGTGCTCCTCCGCCCCCTCCATGGTGATTTCTATCGCCCGACCGCGAACGATGACCTTGGAATAGGGACTGGCCATGTCAAAGACGCTGACCGCGACTCTCGCGTCCCTCTTGAGGTTCCTGTAGCGCTGTCTGCTCTTGGTCGCGTTAATCACTATGATGTCCCCTTCCCTGTCAACCCAGACCGGGGCAACCTGCGGTGAGCCGTTGGGCATCAGCGTAGCCACGCTCGCGAAGTTCTTGCCATCAATCAGTTTCTTTGCTTGTTCTGTGAGTTTGACCATGGCGGTTCGGCCCCTCAGCGGACGTGGTTTAAAACTGAATCTGACGGGTGAAGACTACGGACCTCCTCGTCAGTTACTTCGCCTACGGGGGCCGAGTCCGACTATGTCGAAGAGTATCCTTCTGTAGTTCATGGTCACCGTCCTAGCGTAGAACCTTCCCTCCACGACCACGTGGCGTAGGTCATACTCGCTCGCCTCGTACAGGTCGAACCTCTCGAAGGAGAGGCAGTCCTCGAGGTAGGCCTCGAGCTCCACGAGATTGGGGTCGACAAGCACCTCGCCGGGTATCGGCTTCTTCTTCATCGAGGCCAGCACGTCGTTGAGCGCCCCTTTCGCAGTGTCGAAGTTCTTCAGCGCCTCGTCGACGAAGCGCGTGAAAACGCCGTTTGCAGCCAGCCTCGAGGCGAAGGAGCCGTCCGCGTCCTCGGCGTAGCGCCTGAGGAGATGCGCCTTGATGTTCAGCTCGTTGGACTTGTCGAACCTGTAAAGCATCTCGCAGGCCGCATCCTCCATATTGGTCCTGTAGGCGTGGTTGAGGGAGTCTCCGAATGCCCCGCTCGCGAGGAAGAACCGAGCCATCTGATAGTCGTCCGAGATTAGGGCGCTCGAGATCATGTGCGCGAAATCAGGCTCGTACGGGATTTCGCTCATCAGCAGACCCTTCTCGGTTATCGTGTGGCTCCTGCGATCTATTGCCCCGATTTCAGCGAGCCAGTTCTCCGCGAAGGCGACCTCGCGCTGGTCCACCTTCGACATGAACTCGAGCTGGGAAAGCCCTATGCCGTACTTTGCCATCAGGAGGACCAGGTCGAACGGGGTCTCCCTCTCCAGGTCCTTCCGCACCGAGGCGGCCTGGATCTTCCGCGGGATTGGCGTGTCAGAGATGATGACCGCACGTCCCGGCTTGAAGCGTCCAATCCTCCCGATCATCTGAAGCAGCGAATTGCCGTCCAGCTTCCTGTATCTCAGGTTCTTCTGGCCGAGCCTGTCCTTGCTGTCGATGACCTCGTTGAATATCAGAACGTTGTCCACGTAGATGTTCACAGAGGAGGCGATTACGTTGGTCGCGAAGATCTTAAGGCTCTTTTCCGTCTCCGCCCTCCTCTGAATCTTGTTTACCTCGGAGCCCTCGAGGCCGCCGTGGATGTATGTCCCTCCGTGGCTCCCCGCGAGCTTCTCGACCAGCCGCCTGGTGGGCAGGAAGACGAGCCACGACTCGTCGCGCGGCTGCGCGTTGAGGCGGAGCGAGAGCCGGTCGAACATCTCGTCCACGTCCCTGACGTGCTCCACCTCTATCTTGACCGGGTATCTCCTCCCGCTAAGGGTGTAGAGCTTCGAGATGCCGAGAAACGACATGAACTCGGCAGGGTCGATGGTCGCACTCATCACCCGGACAAGGTTCCGGGCACTGGTTCCCTCTTTCTTGGCCAGCGACATGCAAAGCTCGAGCTGGGAAGACATCTGGTGGCTCTCGTCGAAATAGACCGAGCTGTCGACCACCGACCCCTCCGCCAGCATCCTGAGGAGCACCCCATCCGTCACAATCTTAATCTTGCCACCGACGTTGATTTTAGTGTCCTTGGTGATGACCGACAGCTCATTCTTGACCTCCGGGTAGAGCGCCTCGAGGGAATAGAACAGGGCGTTGCACGCTGCTCGCGACGGCTCGCGGACGAGAATCTGCCTATCCCCTCCGCGCAGCTCGAATTCGTGAATCGGGAGGACGGTGCTCTTCCCAGTCCCTACATCACCTATGATTACGAAATGGTCGGAGAAATCTATAGAGTCGAGTATCTTGAAAATCGGGAGCCTCGCCCTCGCGTTCTTGACTGGCGCCTCATGGGTCTGCCAGCCTTCTTCCTCCACAATGGCAGCAGGCTCGAAGGAATTGTCGATTTCGAACTCGCTATCAACCAAAGGAAGCTTGCAGCTCCGTCAAGACATCGTTTTCTCCATCTGGACATAAACACGACGCAAAAGACAATCGGCGCAGCCCCGCCCAGACGGAGCTACGTGTAAATAGCTGATGGGCAACGCTTCGAGTAAATGAGCGATGTGCAGGAGCCGACGAGGCTCTACGGGCGGCTGTCCATCCTCATCCTGTTCCTGATAGTGGTCATCGCAACCCTTGGCGTTGCTTGGGTCATCCTCCAGTGGTCGATAGCCGAGTCCGTCTATTCAGTGAAGGCCGGCCTCGACTGGTTCGGCATCACGTTCTACGCAGACTACACGTTCGTGGCCGCCGCACTATTCTCTATTCTGTTGGTCAATCCCCGGCCGGGCGGGAGCGACCTGTGGAAGTTCGGCACGGTGGTCTACAGGCGGATGAGGCCCTACTCGGAAGAGCCGGAGGAGCGCCGCCCCAGCGAGAGGCTGAATGTCTGGCTCTGGTTCCTCTGGCAGACCGTCAAGTGGGCCATAGGTTTCTACACGTTCGCGACCTTCGGCGCCTTCCCGTTCCTCGGCCCGATTATGAATCCGATTAGGATGACGATCATGGGCTTGGGCAGCTGGGGGGATGTTCCCAGGGCACTGGCGCTCCCCGTAGCGCCTGCCTCTGGCGCCGAACTGGTCAACCTCATGCCGACGCTTACCATCCAGTACGCGGTGATCTCCTACGTCGCCTCCGCCATCCTATTCGTGGCCGCTGTCAGGCTGTTCCTCCGGCTGCTGTCCAACCTCGCCACCCGTAGGAGCGCCATCTGGCAGAGGAGCTTCCTCTCGCTGATCGCGGTCGTCCTGTTCGAGGTCATACTCGGCGCCCCCTACTGGCTGATGAACATAGCCACGCCCTACGTCTACGGCATCGTTTGGACCCTCTTTCTACTCTCCCTGCTAGGAGTCACGTTCCTCTCAAGGAGAGACCTGGCGGGGGTCAGGCTCAAAGCCTTCAAGGGACTGGCGGTGTTCCTCGCGATACTCCTCCTTGTCCAGTTGGCAGCGGGTGCGTTCTACTTCTTCAACTGGAACAACAACTACCTCTCGTATCAGTGGTATCCGCAGACCCAGAAGGAGATTACAGTCACGCGCTGGGCCGCGGGACTGGACGGCATCCGCGTCGCCAACATCACCAGCCTCCCGACCAGCAACCCGGTGACCACCCTCGACTTGGTGCGCCAGTGGGACCAGCAGGCGGCGGCAGTCACGAACACCAAGGAGATCGGTGCCTACAACTGGATGGGCCTGGCAAGCTCCGAGATAGTCTTCTACAGGGGGACGGAGTACTGGGTCTCGCCTACCACGCCGGTGTTCCCGTCCACCGACTGGATTAGTGAGCACCTGATCTACACCCACGCTGCGAAGGTGCTCGTGATTAACACCCACAACGGGTCTGTGATACCCACGACCAACGCCTTCGCCGTCCCGACCGAGCCTCCAATCTACTACGGCGAGGGGCCTGGCTTCAGCCAAAGCGTCTACGTCCACGTCCCCGGCTACGACGAGGTCCAGAACGTCTCCTACGCGGGGACGCCTGACTACGTCTTGGGCGGCTGGCAGAAGTCGATGTGGTTCACGTTTGCCGAGGGGCAGCTTGGCTTCGCGTTCTCGGGCCAGTCGATTGACATGCTGTGGAACAGGAACATCTTCTCCAGAGTCGGGGACATCCTCATCTCAGGCTTGGTCATGGACCCCTCCGCCTACGTCGTCTCCGACGGCAAGAACCTCTACTACGCGGTCCAGGTCTACATCGACTACCCTCTCCAGTCAGGCTTCGCTGCCAGCGACTACCTCAGGTTCTTCGGAGTGGTGCTCGTCAACATACGGGACGGCTCGATGCGGGGCTACACCGTCTCCAACCTGCTGACGCCAGGCGGGCCGAACAGCACAGATTTCATCACCAAATTCTACCAGAACTACTACCAGAGCTGGGGAGCGCCGCCAGCGTGGCTAGTCCCCCAGATAAGGTACCCAGAGCAGCTACTGGGCTCGCCGAGCGTCGCAGGCCAGCTCGACTACGACTTTATCTTCCATGTGAGCGACCCGTTCGTCTTCAGGTCGGGAACACAGTTCTACGAAAGGGCCGGCAACAGCACTGTCCAGTACATCCCGTTCGCCGTGGGCAACAGGACGTACTTCGTCGGCCTGCAGCTCGTCCAGTACCAGGGCGTGGTAAGCAAGAACCTCGGCGCCCTCTACATAGCCTACGGGGGCGACAGGCTCGGGCAGATCTACCTCTACCAGAATCCTTCGCAGTCGTCTCTGATCATCGGCCCGACAGCAGCGGAGAACGCGCTCACGACAAACCAGCAGGTGAGAACGCAGCTGACTCTGCTCCCCAACTTCAGGTTCGGCTCATACCTCCTCTACTCCGTGGGTGGACAGCTGACTTACTTCGTGGCCGTCTACACCAACCCGGGCACCGCGGGAGTTGTGACGCAGCTGCCGTTCATGACCGCCGTCAACCCCTCCACCGGTACGGTGGGCGTGGGGCCGACCGCGGCGGCTGCCTACCGGAACCTGGGAGTGGGCAACATCACGACGGTCGCGGCGCCGACCAGGGAAGCGGTCATCCACCAGATAGATGCGCTGATAGCGTCCAAGGGCTACGGCTTTGTCAACGCCACGTCGGTCAACCCCACTGTCTGGGTCAATGTGGGAGCGGTCTCGCTGGCGGCAGCCGGTGCGAACCAGACCATCGGAGAAGTGGCAGGCCTGCTCCAGGCTTACGGTCAGGGAAGCGTGGGCAACACTGTCTATGCCTGGACGGACTCTGCGGGCAACCTCAATTTCGGGTTGCTCAGGGTGCCGGCGGCCGGGGTAACCGAACTCTTCTACGTTACGCTAAAGCCGTAGGCTGGCCGCTCCTACCTTCGGGCCAGGAGAACGACGACGGCGACTATGACCGCGACCAGCGCCAACACGATGACCCTCAGGGCCCCATTCCGCTCCGCGATCCTGACGCTGGCATTGACCTGGTCGAAGGGGTTCCTGGAGTTCAGCAGCCTCACCAGTTCGAGGGCCTCTTCGAAGACGAACTTCCCGCCATCGACCGACACTACATTGTCGCCCTTCAGGACAAAGGCGTGTCCCTTCACCGCAAGCGGCAGATGCGAGCGCCTGTTCGCCCACTCCTGGAACTGTTCTTCGCTCAAGGCAATATGTCATTCTCGGCAAGGAAGCTTTTCTGCTTTTGCCTTGGCATCCATGTCGTCCCCGGGGGGCGTCGGGGGATTATGGCAATACTTTCACACCCCTCCCGAGTCCAGTCAAATTCAGCCATTACATCGTGTTAAATACGATTAGAGCACGGCCACGTTCAATGGTCGCCAGAACAATCGTTCACTTCGAAATACCTGCCCAGGACGTCGGGAGGCTGTCAAAGTTCTACTCCGATGTCTTCGGCTGGAAGTTCGAGAAAGCGGGCATGCCGGGAATGGACTACTGGCTGATTACCACTGGCCCGAGGGGCAAGAGCGTGGGCGGAGGGATGTACGCTAAGATGGGCCCGCAGGACGTGCCAAAGAACTACATCGGCGTCGACGACATCGACAAGGCCATCGAGGCCTTCAAGGCAGCCGGAGGGAGCGAGGTGGTCGGGAAGCAAGAGATTCCCAACACGGGCTGGTCGTTCATCGGAACCGACCCCGAGGGGAACGCCGTCGGCCTGTTCGAGGCCAATATGCCGCCCCCCAGACGAGCTGCCCGCCGGGCAGCTCGCCCAGCCAAGCGGAAGTCCCGCCGCTAGCACGTCGGCTGATTGGATGAACGCGTATACCGGCTAGCGCAGCTGAACAGCGAAGGGCCCTTGTCAGGCCTCTGCCAAGGTCTCCGTGCTTCTGACGCCCTCGACGGAGTTGATTGCTGCCGTAAGTTCTCTTAGCGAGGGGTAATCGGTCCCCTCGGCGAAGGCCACAATGTCAAACCTCCCGTATGCCACGTACGCCTTCCTGACACCCTTCAACCTCCTCAGCTGGGCGAGTACCTCGCCCGAAGAAGCCGGCTTTGTCTTGACCAAGATGCAGGCGTTAAGACTCAACTGCCTACACCTCGACCTCGGGGAGCGTTTCGGTGTAGACGACACCCGCCTGCTTGTTGGCCTTGATCACAGCCCTGGCCACCTGCTTTATGTTCGCACCCTCAAGTTCAACGACGACGTCGAAGCGACCTAGGACGGCGAAGACACGCTTCACCTCAGGGATACTGCGGAGATTCTTTGCGACTTGGTCGAACTTTCCCCTCTCAGTCCTGACCAGCATGCAGGCGACGGTCAACCCCACTCGTCGGAAGGTCGGGCGGCGCACCTAATAACCCATCTTAGTCTGGCCGCACAGCAAATCTCTTCGTCTGGCCAGTCTCGAACGCCACGCCCCTCTCTATGAACAGGTAGGGGACGGCGTCCTTTGTGATCGAGATGCTCCTGGCGAGCGAATACCTCGTCCTGGGCGAACCGAAAGAATCTCCTCTCCAGGTCGAAGATTTCGGAATGCTCGGCCGGCTTGTTTGGAATTCTTCCAGAACATTGCCCTAATTTCAATCCAGTAGAAAGGTCCTGCTCGTCTCTTCAAGTGCGTGGCATTAACCACTGACGCCGCCGATACTTACGCGAAGAAAATTGTCGAGAACGGAGAGAACAGCTGTCGGAAGAATGGCCGCAATCACCGGCGTGATCGTGCTGGTGGTGCTAATCGCCGTCTCAGTCTGGGCGTTCGCACCCCAGCTGCTCTCGCCTCAGCAATCCACAGGTGGTAACGGCGGCTCCGGTAACACGTCTACCAACACGTCTCAGCCACCAACTTCAGGCGGCACCACCACCTCCGGTGGCGCAGCGAGCACGGGTCAGATGGCCCTGATGGCCACAGATCCGCCCATGACTGCTTCCGGAGTATCTAGGACCGTCGTCCACTACAACAACCTCGCCGTCCATCAGGAGAGCTCTGGTAGCGCCAGCGGCTCGAGCAGCGCGAGCAGCTCCAGCGGCTGGACGCGCTTCAACGTGACCGGGAGCCTCGACCTCATGGCTGTTGTCAACGTCAGCAAGACGATAGCCGTCGCCGATATCGATGCTGGGACATACAACATGGTCCGATTCAACATCACATCGGCTTCGGTGATCTACAACGGCCAGAACTACACTGCCACTGTCCGCACAGGCGAGCTCACCATCCACACGACCGGGAACATCCAAGTCAACAGCTCGGAGTCAACGGCCGCCCTGATTGACCTTCGGACTTTCGTGGTCAATTCGGGCAACTCGTCCAACCCCCAGTTCTACATCTCTGCCTCGGCTGTGGCCACCGAGGTCCCAGCACAGGCCACGACCTCCGCCGATATGCAGGTGGGGGCGACCGCAGACCTGAATGGCGCGGCATGGTTCCAGTCTTTCGAGGAGCAGACCTCGGCCAAACTGATAATCACCGGCATCTCACTAAGTTCCAACTCGCTCTCCCTGACTGTGTCCAACACCGGCGGTAGCAAGGCGAACGTCAAGACCGTGATAGTGACCCCGGTGAAGATGGGCGTCAAGGCCAACGCGAGCCTACCCTCTTCACTGGCGGGCTCGGCCGTGTTCACCGCTCAGGGGACATCCCTCCAATCATCTAGCTCGCTCTCCCTGGAATCCCTCCTTGGAGTTGCGGGCCTCAACGTCACCGCCAACTCGTCAAGCACGCTGAGCTTCAGCGGGGCCATCGGCCTTAACCTGGGACTCGGGCTCGGTCAGAGCTCGGGCATAGTCTCGGGTCAGGAGTACCTCGTAACAGTCCTTGGCGACAGCACTTTCGCAAGCACCACAGTGGTGGCCGGCTAGCCACCACTCCCGACTTTTTTCCAAAGCGGATGAGTAAGAAATTGGGAGCGGTCATCTCCGTCCCCAACCCCTACCACTCGGGGCAGCGCGTTCACCAGAAGGGAGGCGGTTTCGGAACGGTCGTGAGAATCGGCGAGTTCCGAAGCAACGTCACCGGCTCCGGACTCACATGCGACGAGTGGGTCCTGGTGGAGTGGGACGACTGCGAGGTTGTGCAATGGGTACCGAAGGCCAGGCTCGAGCCCGCCTGATGCTCGCAAGTCTCTGGACCGGTTCGGCCCAGCTCAACTTTTTTAGCTCATAGGCCAATTAGAACTTCCGTGAACTCCAAGATCGCGGGGCTCGTCGTCTTGGTGTTGCTTATTCTTGCGGCCGTAGGGTATACCTCTCTCTGGCCGACCGAGCAGGGGACGACCCATGCCTCTACAGCTCCAGGGGCGACAACCAATGTCGAGGCCGCTCCAGGCGTGAACTGGATTACCTATCATGCCGACAACTCCAGATCGGGCGCCGCGCCTTCTGTCAACTTCGCGTCGGCAGTCGCCGGCTGGGCGTCTCATTCTCTCGACGGTCAGGTCTACGCAGAGCCTCTCGTCCTAGGCGACTCGGCTCTGGTAGCTACTGAGAACAACTCGGTCTACTCCTTCAACATCACCACCGGTGCCGTGTTCTGGCACGACAACCTCGGTCCACCAGTGCGAGAATCGGAACTCCAGTGCGGTGACATCGACCCCTCGGGCATCACCAGCACACCAGTAATCGATCCGGTCACTCGCCTGATGTACGTAGTGGCCTTCCTCAACCCTCCCCACCACGTGCTGTTCGCGATAGGGGTCGACGATGGCCGGGTGCGCTTTCAGGAGCAGGCTGACCCGGCCGGGATGGACGTCACCGCTCAGCAGCAGCGTTCAGCCCTCTCCCTGGCCAACGGATACGTCTACATTCCCTACGGGGGACTCTACGGCGACTGCGGCGACTACCACGGCTGGGTTGTAGGGATCCGCTCTGATGGCACAGGCGGAGCGGTCTCGTATGAGGTGCCAACCACAAGAGAGGGAGGGATATGGGCTCCATCGGGCGCCGCCATCGATTCTTCGGGCAACCTCTACGTGGCCACCGGCAACGGCGGCTCCACTTCGACCTTCGACCATGGCGACAGCGTGATTAAGCTCTCGCCCGACCTGCAAGAGCTTTCCTTCTTCGCCCCATCGGACTGGGCGCGGCTGAACGGGGGCGACGCAGACCTGGGAACGACAGGGCCAATCTTCGTCGGTGCCAACACACTCTTCCAGATCGGCAAGGACGGGATGGGTTATCTCATCAACGCCAGCAAGCTCGGCGGGGTCGGGGGACAGCTCTTCTCCGCCCAAGTCTGCGACGGCGCCTATGGCGCGCTCGCCTACTCGCAGCAGTTGGTCTTCGTCCCATGCACAAACGGGCTGTTCGTTGTGAGTATCCAAGGCTCGTCCCTCCATGTTGTGTGGAAGAGCACTGGTTTCTTTGCCGGGCCGCCAACAGTCGTCGGGACGGTTGTGTGGACCGTGGGCAGAGATGGAATGCTACGCGCCTTCGCTCTCAACGGCAGCAGGCTCTTCGCATTCGACATCGGAAACGCGGATCATTTCGCCACTCCCTCGACCGATGGCAGCATTGTCTTTGTTGCCGCAGGGAATCGGTTACTCACGTTCGACCTGACGCCGGGCGGATAGGCGGTCACGGACGACGGGCTAACGACACTCTTTTCTGGCGTGCACTCCAAGGTCGACTGGTTGAAGAAGCCGTCTGCCAGCTCTAACGCTAGTACCAAGGCAAGCGCCTCCCATCACATATCCAGATTCCAAGTCATGGCAACGTTGCAGGCCGCTCGCGCCTTCGTGCTGGGGCTCCCCCTCGAGTCAGCATACTCCTGGGGCTTGAACAGAGCCATATTCATAGCAGCGGCGAAGCGCGGCTTCAAGGGAGGAGGGGGGACAGGGACGGGGTCCTCCAAGCAGGCGCCCGTCTACCATCTCGGCGACGACATGGCCTTCAAGAAGGAAGTGGGCGGGGTGACGCTGTTCACCATCGGAGGCCAGGTTCAGACCGAGGAGGCATTCGAGAAGCAGGTGAAATCTAGGTTCGGGAGCACGTTCCCCGCGGCCTGGAAGGAAGCGCTGACCTGTGTGAGGGCCTTCGACAGGGAGACCCTCCTCTCTGGCGACGACTTCTTCAGGCTTGTCTACAGGCCACGAAGGGACGAACTCGCCGAAGCTTGGACCGAAGCGAGCGAGAAGGCCTGAGCCATCTTTCCTGACACTGGCTACCTGCGCACGAACTCCTTGGCGAAATCTCGGATTGTCAGGAGTTGCCCCTCCACACTGGACCTGCCGTCGTGGTTGGGGGCAAGGACGGCACAGGAGACTCCCATCCGCTCCAGTCCGTCGAGCGTTGTTCTGGTCTTCTCGAAGTCTCCTGACAGGATGAGCCTCTTCTCCCCCTGAGGGCTGACGTAGGTCGAAGCGCCCGAGCCGGTGTCCACGGCAATCCTCACGCAAATGTCCTTCTTCTCTCCTCCCGGGATGGCCCGGAAGCGTTTCACCGAGGCTCCAAATGCTCCCGGCTCGAAGACGTTGGGGTGCCATGCGTCTCCCAGTCTTGCCGCTCTCCGCATCGCGAACTCGCTGTTTCCCGCCACCCAGATTGGCAGCCGCTGCTGCACCGGCCTCGGTTCGAGGACGGCGTCCTTGATATCAACGCCTGTTCTCTTCCCTTTGAAGTCTGGTTTACCATTCCACATACTCCTCAACAACCTTATCGACTCGTCGACCACTCTTCCCCTCTGATGGAAATCTGCCCCAACATTGCGGAATTCTCTCTCGGCCCAGCCCGTCCCGACGGCGACCGCTAGCCGCCCGCCGCTCAGATAGTCCACGGTTGCCAGTTGCTTCGCTACAGTCACGGGATCCCTCATCGCTATTATCAGCGCAGAGATTCCCAACTTCACCTTGGTCGTCGAAGCGGCCACAAACGAAAGCGAAGTGACGCTCTCCGTTATTCGCTCGTAGGGCGTGCCGCTCCTCGAGCCGATTAGGATGTGGTCCGAGCACCACACAGAGTCGTACCCCAACGTCTCGGCCTCACCTGCGAATTTGCGAAGCCCCTCAGAAGTCACATCATTCCCGTAGTTTGGCAGACAGACTCCGAATCTCACATGAATCCTTTATCCGAACGGGTCTTTAAAGCAAGCCAGGGTGTTCCCGGTCTTCACGAAAGCCGTATACATTCCCTCATCCTACAACCAGATGATGCCCATCTGCCCAAAGTGCAGGAAGCTCATCAGCGACAAGAAGTACGCGCGTCACCTCAGGCGGTGCGGCGCGACCCACAAGCGTTCCGCCAAGCCCCTCGACCACCCTGAGAACTTCTTCATGAAGGTCTGAACCGGTTCGGGCGCTGATAATAAAAAGGACCGACGCTTCGGGCTCCCGAATTGTTGCCCTCGGTCGACGGCGATGCCGGCTTCATCAGCGGAAGGGACATGGACATACTGAGGGTGATCGAGGAAGAGGAGCTCGAGAGCTTCTCCTTCGAAGGACTGAAACGCAGAATCGGGGCCCATCCTGAGACACTCTCGAGAGCTCTGGGGAGGCTGGAAGAGCAGCGGGTCGTCGAACGTGCGGAGGACGGCTATAGGCTTACCCAGAGGGGGCGCGAGCGCGCCGGGGTCCATCCGGCCGAGCTGGCAGGAGAGAGGATGACCATACTAAGGACAATGCTGCCACCGACTCTGAGCCTCCAGTCACTCTTCCAAGGGCTGCGGGGAAGGTGGTTCGGCAACCTGAGGTGGCTGGGCTTCTCTCAGGCAAATGGCGAACTGGTGATGAAGTGGGTTACCGACGACGGCCGCGTCCAGCTTGATGCGAAGTTCGACCAGTCGGAGCTCACAATAGAGGGGAGACTCCTCCAGAAAAACAGTCTGGCGCAGGCGGTGACCTCCGCGCACAGCCTCCTTTCGCACATCTCCAGGTCCTACGCTGCGCCAGGGTACGGAAGGACCCTCCTCGCCGAGGTGCTCCCATCCTACTCGGTCAACTGACGTGACCGGGTTCCGCGCCCACCCCATCAACAAGAATAGGTCTCTACCTACCTTCAGTCCGACATGCAAACCAATAGTTCCGAGTTTCTGCAGCGCCTTTCGGGCGCAATCGAGGACGTGGCCAGAGGCGCGTCCGAATCAGTGGTGACCGTGGAGATGGATGGGAGGTCGGGCACGGGAGTGGTCATCGACAACGAGGGGCACGTCCTGACCGCCAACCACGTCGTCCACAGGATAGACGAGACAGACATCGTTACCGACGACGGGAAGCGGCTCTCAGCGAAGGTCGTGGGCAGGAACCAGTACGCAGACCTGGCGCTGCTCAAGGCTGAACTCGATGGTCTCAGGCCAATCGAGCTCGGCGAGTCGAGCCAGCTGAAGGTGGGTCAATTCGTCCTGGCACTCGCAAGGCCCCAGGCGGGACCGATGGGAGCCACATCGGGAATCATCACCGGCGTCAGCCGGCAACTGGGCGGTTGGTGGAGGTTCTCCGTGAGGGACGCCATAGTGACCGACGCCAGGCTCAACCCCGGCTACTCGGGAGGGCCTCTCATCGACGCAAGCGGCAGGATGGTGGGGATGAACGTCGCCTACGTCATGAACAGGGGCATCGCAGTCTCCGCAGACACGATTCGCCGCTCACTCGAGAGAATGGCCAGGGGGGAGAACGTGAGGAGAGCCTACCTGGGAATCGTCTCCAGCCCAATCGAACTCCCGGATGAAGTCGCGTCGCGCCAGGACGTCGATCAGGAGACCGGTCTGATGGTCTTCTCCGTGGAGCAAGGAAGTGCAGCCAGGAGCGCCGGGATGGCGCTCGGCGACGTGCTGCTGAGGTTCGATGGCCAGAGGCTCGCCAATCTCCAAGACCTCGAGGGCGTCCTAGATGAAGAGGCGGTAGGAAAGAAGGCAAGGCTGGTCGTGCTGAGGGGAGAGCAGCTCAAGGAGCTGACCGTCGTTCCCGTTGCCTCCAGGTAAGGTGGAGCGAGACGCCGGAACCAAACTTCCCCGAGCCCAACCCGCCCTCGCCGGCGCCGCTCCGGCCAATTAGGCCCGGGCCGTCGCGAAGGCGCCCGCTGGGCTGAACTTTCGTTGGATCGCCCGACACTTTTTGAATGTTAGGCTGTCTGTCCCGATTTCACGAGCCTGTCGTAGAGCTTTTCCATCCAGGCGTAGTAGTCCTCCGTTCTGAACCTGGACCTCATGCCCCTGATGAAGGGCTCCAGCTTCGACCAGGCCAGCCTAGTGGCGAACATGTCGTCGACAAGCTCGATCTTCACGTATCCCTTCTCCACCAGGAAACCAACGGACTCGAAGAGCGACGCCACTTGGTGGAACGCAAGCTGCTTCTCTTCCGGGAGCCTCTCAAACTCCTCGTAGGACGCGACATGCGTGTTCAACACAGTCAGCCACGACTTCTGGAATTCTAGGCTATTGGCGAAATCATAGGTCTGTGTGACCAGGTCAACCGTTGACAGCTCGTAATTCTGCTTGAGCTGGAGAGCAGCCGTGTTGGCCTGCTTGAACGAAGCTTCGACCAGCCTCCTGTTGTCCTTCATCTCGATGACTACGAAGACGGTTCCGAGTATGATGGCCACCGAAGCGAGGAGCGTAGCGTCGGCAGACAGCGAATCGAAGCTGACCTGGAGCGCGATGTATGTCACAGCCCGGGTCCAGCTCCTGCCTCTGCTCCGCCCACGCTTTCAACCCGGGCCTGTTCCTATTCAATTTGGCGGAAGGTCTGGACCGCTTGCGCGTCTCTGTCTGGGCTTCCAGCCCCTGCGACCAACGGATAAGAATCGGCCCCGCCACCATACAAGGCTCAATGAAGTCTTCCGGCGCAGTCTATCCCTTCGCCCCGCCCCTCGAAGAGGGGAGAATCATCTCCAGGCCTAACAGATTCATCATGCTGGTGAGAGCCAAAGGCAGGACCCTCAGGTGTCACTGTCCAACGACCGGGAGGCTCGGCGACCTGAATCTCCATGGGCTGCCTTGCCTGCTCTCCACTGCAAGGAGCGAAGGGAGGAAGACGGCCCACACCGTCGAGGCGATAGCTCTCTCGACTGGTTCCTCCCGCTGGGCGGGTATCAACCAGACCGCGGCCAACCGCTACATCGAGTTCTTTCTGAAGGAGGGAGCCCTCTCGCGGATGACCAGCGGAGAGGTGAGAAGGGAGGTCAGGCTCGGAAGGTCACGGATTGACTTCGTGGTCGGGAGGGACTACGTCGAGGTGAAGACTCCACTGATAACGCTGCCGGCAGAGGAGAATGTCGCCCGAGTCAGGCAGAGCAGATTCGACTCCTTCGACAGGCTGATCAAGCACATGGGAGAGCTCCGAATGGCGCTCTCGTCAGGAAGGAGGGCTGTGATAGCTCTCTGCTTCCTCTACGATGCCAAGCCTTTCCAGCCGCCCGCGGCCAACAGGGCCAACCGACGAATCCTCTCGGCGGCGAGGCGGGCAGAGGAGGCTGGAGTGGAGCGGTGGCAGGTCAACCTGAGGGTCGAAAGAAGCGGCGTCTCTTTGATTCGCTACTTCAGAAGCAGACCTTACGAATAGGATGGGTCAGTGTTTCCCTGGGCTCGACGAGGAAAGAAGCGGGAGCCAATCGAAGCTATGGTCGAAAAGCAAGATTTCCGACGGGAAAATACCTGGTGCCCAAAACCTAATACACCGCTTGATTGTCGCCAAAGTCTGGCTACCTTTCATGGGGCAGGTTCCACGCTTCTTCTTCTTGACCAAGGGCGTCGGCAGACACAAGGAGAACTTGGCCTCCTTCGAGGTCGCCCTGAAGGACGCAAACATCAGCGTCTTCAATCTCGTAACAGTCTCCAGCATCATTCCGCCCGGATGCAAGCAGATAACCAGGGATCAGGGGCTCGCGATGCTCAAGCCGGGGGAGATCGTCTTCCTAGTACTGGCCAGGAACTCGACCAACGAGCCGCACCGCCTGCTGGCCGCCTCGATAGGGCTGGCGATACCCAAGGACGAGACGGTCCATGGCTACCTGTCCGAGTGGCACGGCTACGGAGTGACTGACGAGGAGGCCGGAGAGTACAGCGAAGACCTGGCGGCCCAGATGCTCGCGTCAACGCTCGGCCTCGACTTCGACGTCAACACCTCCTGGGACGAACGCGAGCAGGTCTTCAAGTCCTCAGGGAAAATCATCAAGACGGCGAACATAACCCAGAGCGCTGTGGCCCAGAAGGGCCAATGGACGACGGTCGTCTCGGGCGCGATCTTCATTCCCTAGCTCCTCCTCGCAGCGGTCCACGCGGGGCCCTGGGCGCTGATTAGGACGGCTGCTCTTCCGGCCGAGTGTACTGGACCAGCAGAGCCTGGCCGCGTTTCTTCAGCAGACTCTCAACCCGGTCGTCGATCACCGCGGTCTGCTTCTCCAGGAATTTCCTGTGGAGCTTCAGCAGCTCAATCTGGTCTTCCGCGCTCTTCTTGTCTACGGTGTTCAGCGCATCGGTCAGCGCACTCGCGGCCTTCCGCATCGACTTGTCGAGGGTCTTCATCAGCACAGGTGTAGTCTTCGTAATGCCGGCCTGCACCGTGCTCTCGGCGTTCTTCAGCAGTTTCCTAATGGTCCTCACGGAGCTCTTCTTCTCTTCTTGTTGTTCCATTGCGTATGACCTCTGTCGGGTCGAATTGATAATTCAACGCCCTTGAAAATCGTGTAAGGTTTAGCCTGCTGCCCGGGATTTCCTCGTACTTTCGTCGGTTCCGCCCTCTCTGCTTCGCGGGGACCCGTCTTCAACACCGTAGGTTTAACCCGAGGCTGCAACATCTTCTCGGCATGGAAAAGATGGCGAGCAGACTGCTCGCGATTTCAACTATCGGCGCGCTGCTGATAGCCTGCGCTCCGGCGGCATTGGCATCGAGCATCACAGTAAACCTCAATCCTACGACCAAGGTAGCCAAGTTCGACAGCGTCAGCACAACCAGCATCATCCTCACCTACCCGGCCAACTCGAGCCTGTCCAACTACCTCAAGGGATACAATTCATCTCAGAGTTTCACAGGGACCTTCTCTGGCAACTCGGATTCCATCGGAGAACTCCAGAACGGCATGGATGACCTGAGCCCCGGTGTCAGAGTGCTGAACGCGACCGTGACCTACTCCTACAAGGGCACGGCCAACGCCACAGAGCTGGTCGTAAACAAGATGACCGAGATATCAGGCTACGCCACTGGCGTGTTCAAGGTGGTCAACGGCTCGGTCACGGCGAACGTGAGGTGGAGGTCATTCTCCGTTCCCGGCGCTCTCGACCTGAGCCTCGACGGCAGGATGGTGGACGTCAACCTGGTTGGCTCGTCCCTCATGGATTCCATGATTGGCCGCTCCGTCGTGGTCGCCCTCCTGACAGGGTTCTTCGGAGGTGGATCACTCTGGAACAGGCCGACCATAGACTTCTCCGCTCTCAGCTCTCCCCTGAGTGCTTGGACCAAGAACTATGACTCGGCGACCAACACGACCACGTTCACCAAGACGGTCAACTCAAACTCCAGCTTCAATGCCTCGCAGACATCCAACGGCCAGACGTACACGCTAAAGGTGACCTCCGACCCATCCGCTGTCATATCTGTGCAAGGCTATGCGCAGCCCTCGGGAGACGCTTTGATAATCACCAGTCCCCCTCCCGGCACCTCGCTGATCACCTACGTCGGCATCGCATCAGCGGTAGTCATCCTGGCGCTGGGTGCAATCACCTACTTGATACTGCGCCGCAGGAGCGCCACAGCAGCCACCGGCACTGTCCCGACCGCGGCCAAGACTCTCTGAGCGGAAGTGAGGGAGTTGTCCCCTCAATCCCTTTTTCTGGTTCCCATCACGCGGACAACGAAAACCAGCAAGAGAGAAGGTCGTTGAACAATGGGCGACCGAGTGTTCTGTGTGTTAGTAATATCTTCTCGTGGGTCCTTGGTCCGTCCATGTCGCCCGCCAGGCTGGCTCTCTTGGCTGTGATTGTGGCCTCGACAATCGTTGGCGCCGCGGCCTACGCGGCCGTGATCCAGTCCCGGTCGAACTCCACCGGCTCGACGACGTACACCACTACCACTGGCTCGACATCCACGACCGTGCCGCCCGCCGGAGAAGGAACTCTCTCGGCGAACTTCGATGTCGGGCCTATCCAACCCGTTTGCAGGGCCAACTCGACCGTCGAACCTGACCCTTCACTCTCGCAGAATGAGCTCGTCATCATAGCTCCCTCGGGCCTCAACAGAACGATCGCCCTCTACTGGCAGTCTAACGGCTGTGACGCCTTCTCTTCAGCCGAGGTCTCCCTCGCTCCCGGGAGCTACGCCCTGACCCTCTCCAATTGCGAGTTCATGGGCTGCCGGTCGGCCCTCCCCAAGAGCTTCAGCATAGTCGCCGGGCGGACGACGGTCGTGAACGTCTCCATAGACACGGGGATCCGTTGACCGCGGGTACGGACGAGACTATACTTCGGACGCCATGACCGAGAATATAGGCGGCAGAGCGTCGGTAATCTTTGTCCAGTGCCTGCCCTGGTCCCTGCTGGCGAACAGCTGGCCGGTGGTCGTCCCGAAGTAGATCCCGCACGGGTCCCCGCCATCGGCGGTCATCCCCTCTCTCAGGATAGTGTAGTACGAGGTCTTCGGCAGCCCCGCGTCCAGTTTGAACCACTCCTTCCCCTTGTTGTCTGTGCTCCAGACAGCGAAATGTCCGTCCGGCGGGATGCGCGCGAAATCGCCCTCGAGCGGGGCTACGTATGCCCTGTCCGGTTCGTTGGCGTCGACCGCCATGGGGAAGCCGAAGCGCGACGGGAGGTTGTTGCGGATGTCGGTCCAGCCCGCCCCGCCGTTGTCGCTCCTATAGACGCCGCAGTGGTTCTGGTGGAATATGACGTTCTGCTTCATCGGGTTCTTCGCTAACTTGTGGACGCACTGGCCGTACTCCGGATACTTGTTGGGATAGAAGTCCGCCAGCACGTCCTTGTTCTGAAAAGCCCACGACTCCCCCCCGTCCTTGGTGAACATGGTGCCCACGGCGGAGATGCCGATGTGCATCCTGTCCGGATTCCCCTCGTAGGTGAGTATGCTGTGGAGGCAGAGGCCGCCTGCGCCGGGTTGCCACTTCTTCCGCGTCCTGTGCGTCATCAATGCCTCGTTGGGTGACCAGCTCTCTCCCTTGTCCTCGGACTTGAAGAGGCAGGCCGGCTCGACGCCCGCGTAGAGCGTATCCCGCTCGTCCTCGAGGCCCGGCTCTATGTGCCAGACCCGCGCTACTGAAAGGCCTGACTTCTTCGGGAACTTGGGCGGCGTCTCAGAGAGCTTCCAGGTCCTGCCCGCGTCGAAGCTCCGCGCAACGCTCGGGCCCCAGTGGTTGTCGTTGACCGATGCGAGGAGCATCTTGTTCCTTTTGTCGTGGGCCAGATGGAAGATCGGCTGGCCTTTGAACTGGGGCCCGGACGACTTCCAGCTCCGCCTGCCGTCGCTGGAGGTGTAGACAAAAGCCCCCTTCGCAGTCCCGACTAGCAGAATCGTCTTGGCTTTGCTCATATTCGCTATCCCCCGGCCACCGACGGCAGGATGTGGACCACGTCTCCGTCCTTCAGTGGGGTCCTCTCGCCGTCTGCGTCCTTGGCATTGTCCCTGTTGACGAAGACGTTGACGTAGGTGCGGATTTGCTCCTGATCGTTAAGGATTCGCTGCGCTATCCCCGGGAAGCTCAGGTTCAGCTCGTTAACCATCCCAAGGACGTCGCGAGCCTGGATCACCTGGAGCTCCTTCTTCCCGCCGGTGTAGTCCTGCAGGTGACCGGCAATCTTGACCCTAATCAACCAAGGGGCGTCCCGCGCCGTCCCATATATGTAAATCTACCATGCGACCACATAAACTCGCCTTCCAGTTCTTTGAACGTCGATTCGAAGGCGTTGGATTATCATCGGCGCGGGAGATAGGGTGTGCGAAGAAACATGGTCTCAACCTTGATGCTGGCGGCCTTGGGCGGTCTGGCCGCCACCGCGACCACAGCCGCTGCGACCGGTGACGCGTCTGGTCTCGCAGCGTCCGCGCACCTCGTACCGCCCGGGCTGCACGTAGCCCTCTCGCACGTGCCGAACGCTTCGCACGCCTATGACGTGCTGAAGCAGCACCTCTCCCTCTACGCGGGCGCTGGAGGGACCGGGTCGGCGGCGACGGGAGCAGTCGCGTCAATCAGGCACGGGTTGCACATCGGGCTTGGAAAGTAACTCCAGGCCCCCCGGCCATTTTTTCTCCGCAGAATTCGTGAAAGTAACACCCTCTCTTTCAGGATTAGTCTACTCTGACACCGCCATCGGGCAAGAAATCTTGTCTTCGAGGCTTAACCCTCGTATCGGAGGACAAGGGTGACCACAAGGAGTTGAATCGGGAGACCCTGAAGCGGCTGGAAGAGAACTACAACGCCTTCATAGCTCCTCTTCTAGACGACAGGGACACCGAGGACGTCAGCCTCAACTGGGAGTTCCAGAAGTTCGCACACACCAAGAGGCTCAGGGTGCTGACAGCCGAGAGGGATGGCATCAAGAAGTGGAAGCAGGTGCTGCTCAGCAGATGACAGCTATACCTGGACGAAGCTCTTGACCGTCTTCGCGTCGAGCCTCTGAAGAAGCGCGACCACCAGCTTCACCGCGTTCTCTATGTCCGAGAGATCCACTATGGCCGCGTGCGAGTGGATGTGTCTGGTCGGGACGCCGATCACTATCGACGGGGCGCCGGCCCTAACCACGTGGAACTTCCCAGCGTCGGTCCCGCCGCCCGGCACCACCGAGAGCTGATAGGGAATCCCGCTCGTTTCGGCCGTCTTGATCACGAACTCCTTGAACGGCTGATTGGGGATCATGGTGGCGTCGAAGGTCAGGACGCTGGGACCCTTCCCCATCCTCGAGGGGGCC
Source organism: Nitrososphaerota archaeon (assembly GCA_029784825.1). Next base: position 37,110 of record JAFMAU010000017.1, read on the forward strand.
TCGTTCCTCTTTATCCCGGGAACGTCTCCTGCTATGTCAACCTCCAGCGCGAACGCGAGGTCGGGTTCGACCAGGTTGCCGACAGTCGAGGCGCCCCTGAGCCCCACCTCCTCTTGAACTGTTCCGGCTATGTAGACCGTGTTTGGGTGCTCCAGCTTCTCGCCGCTCAGCCTTCTGAGCACTTCGAGCCCCACGAATGTGCCGACCCTGTCGTCGAACGCTTTTCCAATGGCTATCTTCCCTCCCCTCGCAAGCGAGAACTGCGACCAAGGCGCAACCGGGTCTCCCACGCGGATTCCCATCTCCTTCTCCGCGATTTCCCTGCTAGTCGCGCCGATGTCGATGAACATCATGTCCTTCTTGACCACCTTCTCCCTCTCCTCGGGGGTGAGCAGGTGCGGAGGTTTCGCTGCTATGACTCCCGGGGCGTCTCCGCCGGCTGTCCTGATGACCACCCTGTGCCCCAGCAGCACCTGGTCGAACCACCCGCCCAGCTGGCTGAAGGTCACGAACCCGGTTGCCTCGTCTATTCCGGTGACCACGAACCCGACCTCGTCCACGTGGCCGGCCAGGAGAATCTTCGGCGACTCGGAGCTGCCCCGCTTCTTCGCTATGACCGACCCGAGCTTGTCATGGCTGACTTCGTCGGCGTAGCGCAGGGCCTCTCGTTTTACGATGGCAGCGGTCTCCCGCTCGAATCCTGAGGGTCCGAAGGACTCGGAGAGCTCTTTCAGAAGGCCGAGTGACTCACTGTTGAGGGTCATCGATACCGACTCGCACACGTTCGTACATAAGCAATCCGGGACCAGTCAGGTGCTCGCAGTGCTCCTGGCGCTGGAGCGGTCAGTGCAGGAAGAGCAGCGGTCTCCCCCACAGGTACGCCAGGTTGATTAGCACGATCACCAGTGTGACGACCAGCGTCTTCTCAAGGTTGAGGTTCGAGGATGACCTCACTGAGACGGTGAAGATGTAGGCGCCCCAGACCACCAGGGCGCCCTGGAAGATTATATAATAGGGAAGCGCCGTGAGGACTCCGAGCACCGCAAGACCGGGAGCGAATGCTCTCCGGAGTCCCTCCAATACCATCGCGAACATCCCTGGGACCAGGGAGAGGGCGCTGCCTCCTGCCAGGCCGGAAATGCTGGGACTGGAGTTCCAGAGCAGTCTCACCAAGAGAACAGCCAGACCAAACAGAAGAGCCCAGCTGGCCGGGACCGTGAAGAGCGCCAGCGCCGGGGTTACCGTTCTTCCGCCGATGAAGAACATGGCATCTTCCATTCTGGTCAGGCTTGCGAGGACTGCGGCGGTCAGCAGAATGCCCAGAGTGATGCTCACGTTCGACATGGTGTCGATGGACAACCTCTCCACATGAGAGTCGAAGAGGAACACCTCGCCCAGGACTTCCCTCAGTGAGGGCGTCCTCGAACCTGGCTCGGGCCTTCCGATTCCCTCCGTCGCCTTTATCGCTTCATAGACCTGCCTGCCTTGGTCGGTCAGCACGTACCGCTTGGAGCTATTCTGAGCCACCAGGCCTCCCAGGCCGTCCAGATGGTAGTAGAGCGTGCCCACCCCTAGGTTCATTCTGGCCTTCAAATCTTTGAAGTTCAGCTCACCCTTCTCTCCTATCGCGAGGATTATGGCCGCCCGGTTGGGCTTGGCAACCACTTCGTCAACGCCCGGAGCGGAGGGTCGGCCTGCGGACATCACTATCCGGCGACCGCGCGAATTACTTATCTCTTGGCTGACCTACTTTGAACCAATACAATTCTCGCCGATGGAGCAGCAGGTGGAGGCCGTCTCTCTGAAGGATGACCGGTTGCCGAGTCAGAGGCAGATGACCTTTGGTTATCCGCCGAACGGGCTGAATTACGTCGAGGTGACTGACCTGAACGGGGCATAGGAGTTTTTCACGCTCTTCAGATGCGACCTGCAGTCTGTCGTCCAATCCAGCGCCATTCCCGCCTCAAGCGAGGACTCGAAATCGATGAATATGCGGACCGTGTTGGCCCCCAGGCTCACGCCCAGTCCTAATTCGTACTCGGTTTCCCGAGCATCCCACTCACCCAAGTTGAACGTTC
>JAFMAU010000018.1:0-288 GCA_029784825.1 Nitrososphaerota archaeon
CTGGGCATCCTGATGTTCAACCAGAACTGGCCGCCTTGCGGCATTTTCTCACCTCTGGAGTTGGTTGTCCTCAAGGGCAACTATTCAACATCTGAAATCGTCGGAATGGGACCAGGCAGCAGCCCGTCGTACTTGTGCATGGAGGACACCGAATACTTCAGTTTCAGCTTCGCGCCGTCAAGCAGTCAGAGCTTGGTCACTGGGCGTTACAGCGAATCTACCAGCAACGAAACCATCGGGCCCTACAACACGAGCCTGAGAGTGGCAACGAACGGCTATCGGATACTG
>JAFMAU010000018.1:298-36444 GCA_029784825.1 Nitrososphaerota archaeon
AACGGCTCCCAACCCACGCATCCGACATCCTACTCTGGATTGGGCAATTACAACTTCCTTCCCGCTCCTCAGTCCTTCGCACCAGGAATCTACACAGTTGCAATAGCTGACGAGTGGGGCCAGCTGGCTATAATGCACCTCACTGTCGAATAGAGAACGAGCGAACCAATCTTGCAAGAATTTTCAATCACCTACGGCAGGCTATAGCTACGCCACTGGCCTATTAGCGGAGTCTGCTAACACACGCGATGGCCTTTTATCGAGATCCTCGACATCTGGAGTTCAGTCAAGCTAATTCGGTCATCACCCACAGCCTGAAAGATGGGCCTCAACATTAAAGCGTTCTTCAAAGAAGACATCCGAAAATGCGGTTCCTCGTCAGGCTGCGCGCGCCAGGTGTCCCCAGGGAGGACCTGCTTCAGACCGTCGTCGCCATAGCCAAGACGCTCGGCGCCGACCCAAGGAACCCAAAGTGGACGTCTTACGGCGCCCTCGAGCTGGACGTCTTCACCAAGACCAGGGATGACTTCGGCCTCTTCGTGTCGGCCGTCGGCCCTCTCGCGCCGTTGGAGTTCGCGACTGACCTGAACGTCTCTCGTCCGCATAAGGAAGAGGCCGATCTGTTCTCCGAAGCAAGAGAGCTGTTCAACTCCGAACGCTACTGGGAGTGCCATGAGGTTCTCGAGGGAGTCTGGCGGAGCAAGCAGGGTCAAGAACGGCGCCTCCTTCAGGGGGTGATCCTGGTCTGTGCTGCCTTGGTGCACCACCAGAAGGGGAACGACGACGTGGCGATGGGCGTCCTCAGGAGGGCGGCAGCGCAGCTCGACTACCCGGAAGGGACGTACGGCGGCTTCGACCTTGCACGCCTTAGGCGAAGCGTCAGCGGGATGATCGGCACGGGAAAGTTCGGCGCCTTCAGCCTCTAGCCAAAGACCGGGAGGTTCATCGGGTTCGCCTGCTCGGAGATCCCGCCCTCCCTCCGAGTAGCGAGGAAGTTAGTCACGATCCCGATCACACCCAACGCGCCTCCCGCGGCGGCAGCGTAGGTCCAGCTCGCCGGATATGGGCCCATGGAGTAGGTCCAGGCAAACATGCCCATCGTCAGGAAAAAGAAGACTGACAGAGCCAACCCCGCTCTGTAGGCCACGAACGCTCCCCAGGTTCCGATCAACCCCACGACAAACAGGGCAAGGGTGAGCGCCGCCAGTGCATCCCAGTAAAGGGGGCTCAGATACGGCATTGGGCATCCGCTAAGGGGGCAGGAATACGGCGCCGATGTCAGGCTCAGGAGATACGCACCCAGCACCGCTTCCAGTAGGGTCGCCCCGCCTGCCGCCCTTCGGATGACGGATGTCATCCGGTCATCGTCAGCTTGTAGTATCCCGCTTCGATGTTCTTGTTGACGTTGTCCTTGACGAGGTAAAGCCTGTGTATCGGGTTGGAGACGTTGGGCGTCAGGGAGTAATCTTTGCCCACCACGAACTCCAGCACCTGGCCGTCCCTGCATGCGTGCGTGATCTTCTTCCCGGGCTTGGCGCCGAGGCTGTTCATGGCGACGTCCTTCATCGTCGTGCAAGTGAACACGGCCCACTCTTCGCCGTCAAGGATTGTCTCGAACCCTACGCTGGCCTTCAGCGGTTCTCCGTACCGCTTGTCGTCACAGAATAGCTCCTTGCACCTCCTGCACCTCCAGACGTCGACAACTCCCTGGAGGTAGCCGTCCCTGTTGACGTTGACCATGCCGATGAATACTATCTCATGCTCGTGGTTCGTTTCGACCAAGGCTTACCTGCCCCCTCCCCCCGTGCTTTTCTCCGTTGCGGCCTCGTACACGGGGATGAGTTCCACTATCAGCTTGTCGATCCTCATCCTCCTCTCGTTGATCTCCCTTACCATCGCCTCCCGCCACGTCCTGTAGTGGTTCGCTATCCCAAGGCGCGGATGTACGGGTATGACCCTCTTCCCGTCCCCAGAGACGATCGCCATCCCCTTGTCGAGGAGCTTCGCCGCTTTCCTGGCTTGAGAGGAGGGGATGTGGCCTTCCCGGAGCAGCTTCAGATAGAGTACCGCGTCTTCGCGGTCCAGCCCGGCTTCAGTCCCGAGTCTCCTGACGACGTCTTCCTCGTCTCTCAGGTCGGCGCGCCCGCTCACGCCTTGGTCGTCCCCGTCGAACTCCAGAGGAACTCGAAGTAGTCCTTCGCGAAGCTGGCGAGTCCGTGGTGGGAAGCCCAGATCGCAAGCGGCAGCCCCCCCTGCTCGCCGCCTCCTAGAAGCAGGACCACCTCCCTCGAGTCCGAGATCAACCCTCCCCCGTACATGGTCTTCCTCATCCTTACTTCCGCGTACTTCGCGAGCGGGTCCAGCGCCTCCCTTGGGAGGTCGGGCGACGTCAGGATCAGGCACTTCACCCCCTTCTCTTTCAGGGCTGCCATCAGAGGCTCGATCCTGTCTGTGAAGGCCGCCAGCTGCGAAGGCAGGGCAATCAGAAGTTCTGTCCTGCAGTTCAGCAGCAGGTTCTTGACGCGCGAGAGAATCTCGTTCGTCCCCCTCATGATCCAGATGTCAGGCTTCTCCTGCTCCCCTCTGCTGACGTAGATCCCCATCAGCTCCTCGAGCGCGACCCGCTCTTTTTCCTGCCGCTCCGTCTCCTGCCTTGCCCGCAGCTCCTCGAGCGCCGTGTCAGGGGGCCTCGCCGTGTAGACGATCGGCCTGCTCTTCTGCTCTTCCACGAGCCCACGACCGTGCAGCGATTCGAGCGCATCGTACACCTTGGAATACGGGATCCTCGCTGCCCTGCTCACCTCGCTGGCGGTCATGGTCCCTCCTCTCAGGAGGGCCACGTATGCCTTGACTTCGCTCCCGGTCAGCCCTAATCCTTCCAGTGAAGTGGTTGCACGCTCGCTAAGGCTCATCCTTGGACCCCCAAAGGCCTAAATTCGTAGTTTGCCGCTCCGGACTTGTGCCGCCCTGCGCGCACGGGTCGCGTGAGTATATCGGTGTGGAGAAGACCGACGACGGGGTCAACGCCTACCACAAGTGCGTGGACTGCGGTGCGCTTCTCGTAACGTTGCCGTCGAAGGAGGTCGTAGGCGTGCCCGGGGTCAGGGTTGACCATCGCACCAACCATGAGGGTAACACTTCTTAACTTTTCACCCTCTGTAAAGTTAAAATGCTTATATCCGCTGGAGACCGAGGAGAATTCCAAGCGACTTCTGATGGCCCAAATCGCAGACGTCAGTCTAGAACTCAGGAAGGAGGTATCCAAGGGGAACTTCATCCGCCAGACGCAGTCTATCTGTCCTGACTGCAACAGGATCCTGCCTGCTCTCGTCTTCGAGCGCGACAGCAAGGTGTGGATGACGAAGACCTGCCCTGAGCACGGCGAGACGGAGGAACTCTATTTCGGCTCGTACGAGATGTACAGCAAGTTCTCACGCTATTGGAAGGACGGCAAGGGGACCCACGCAGCCAACGTGCCGATGGACGTCTGCTCGTGCCCGGCGAACTGCGGCCTCTGCTCCAACCACCTTTCCCATACAGGTCTGTCCAACATCATTGTGACAAACAGATGCGACCTGACCTGCTGGTACTGTTTCTTCTACGTCAAGAAAGGGCTAGAGGGGGCGTATGTCTACGAGCCCACGCTAGACCAGATCAGAGAGATGGGGCGCTCGCTGAAGGCAGAAAGGCCGGTAGCCGGGAACTCGGTCCAGATCACCGGGGGCGAACCCACGATCCGCGAAGACCTCCCGACCATCATCAAGATACTCAAGGAGGAGGGGGTAGACCACATCCAGCTGAACACCAACGGGATCAACCTTGCGCTCAACCCGGGGCTTGCAAAGCGGCTGAAGGATGCTGGAGTCTCCAACCTCTACATGAGCTTCGACGGGGTCTCGCCGAAGACCAACCCGAAGAACCACTGGGAGGCGCCCTACGCCATTGACGCATGCCGCAAGGTCGGCGTCGGTGTCGTGCTGGTGCCTACAGTCATAAAGTCGATAAACGACCACGAGCTCGGAGACATCATCCGCTTCGGCCAGAAGAACATCGACACGGTCCACGCGGTCAACTTCCAGCCTGTTTCTCTCACAGGCAGGCTCACTAAGACGGAGAGGGCGAAATACAGGATCACGATTCCGGACTGCATCGACCGCATTGAAGAGCAGACAAACGGGATGATAACAAAGGACGGGTGGTTCCCTGTCCCGTCTTGCTCGCCAGTGACCGGGTTCATCGAGGCCTTCACAAAGAAGGACCAGTACGAGCTTTCGATACACTTTGCCTGCGGCGCCGGGACCTACGTCTTCAACGACCCGGACAAGAACCGGCTGGTGCCGCTCCCAGAGTTCGTAGACATCCCAGGGCTCATCGAGTATCTGGACGAGAAGCAGGAGGAGATATACTCCGGGACCAACCGCTACATCGTAGCCGCGAAGGTGTTGACGAGGATTTCGTCTTTCGTGAACAAGGAGAAGCAGCCAAAGAGCCTCAGCTTCGCAAAGTTACTCACCGACGCGCTGGTGAAGCACGACTACGCCGCGGTCGGCCAGTTCCACCTGAAGAGCATGTTCCTCGGAATGATGCACTTCCAGGACAAGTACAATCAGGACGAGGAGAGGCTGCAGCGCTGTGACATCCACTATCTCACGCCTGACCTGAGGATCATCCCCTTCTGCAGCTTCAACGTTATCCCCGAGTGGTACAGGGACAGGATCCAGCAAAAGTATGGCATGCCCATCGAGGCTTGGGAGGCAAAGACGGGCAAGAAACTGGAAGACGGACTCTACCGCGGCACTCTGAGGCGCGGCGGACACGTCCAAGGGTGCGGCTGCGCGGCGGGAGAGCACGGCGAACCCCTGCCCATCCAGCCAATCACCGGGACCTAGAACCGTTCGACCGGTTCCGTCTCACAGCTTATCTACCCTGCAAGGTGGTCCGCTACAGAATTGGCCATCAAAGCCAACCTGCGCGCCCGTAAAAGAAGAAGGCGAATCCTTTGGACGTCCGTCCTCGCTGTGATAGTGGCGCTGCTCGTGGTCGTGTACTTCGTGGCCGCCATGGGCAACAACCCCTACGAGAGTTACATTGGACAGCCCGTCCCTGCATCCCTCCTCCAGCAGATCACCGGGGTCAGCGACGCCACCCTGTCCGCCGTGGGTGCTCAAAGCGGAGTCACCGCCCCAGCCAGCATATCGGGGACCCCGCTGACGTCCGGCGGAAAGCCGGAAGTGCTCTACATCGGGGGCGACTTCTGCCCGTACTGTGCCATCGAGCGCTGGGCTCTCGTCGTCGCCCTTTCTCACTTCGGGTCATTCCAGGGCCTTGAGTACATGATGTCGTCAAGCACAGACGTCAACCCTGACACCCCGACCTTCACGTTCTCCAACGTCACGTACAAGAGCAACTACATCACTTTCGTCCCGGTTGAAGAGTTCGGCAGGCAGGGCCAGTCGCAGGTGATCCAGGCATTGACTTCCGAGCAGCAGGCTCTCATTGCTCAGTACGACACCTGCTCATCAGGCCAGAACGGCGGGATACCATTCGTCGACATCGGGAACCAGTACGCGGTAAACTGCGGTGCGCAGTTCACCCTCCCGAACACTCCAGGCAGTCCGGCCCCCAACATCGTGGGTATGAATTGGACTCAGATCGCCTCGCAGCTGAACACCCCCAGTAGCGGCATATCGCAGCGCATCGACGGTGCTGCAAACACTCTGATCTCCGCGATCTGCAAGGCTACCGGCGGAGTTCCGAGTTCCGTCTGCAGCCAGGGCTACGCCAACCAGACGCTCGCCTATGTCCAGCAGGCATTTCCCACTTCGCAGGCTCCCTTGGCTTTGCTCTCGCGCCCGGCTGACCAGACTTGGACCGACTGAGCAAGGCCTTCTTAGCGCTGGCTGCCGTCGGAGTGGTCATCGCGTTATACCACGGATATGACGAAATCACAGCGTACACTGGCCCAGGTTCGAACGCTTGCAGCGCCTTCACCAACGTCAACCCGTTCCTGTCGTGCACGACCGTCTTCGCCAGCGGGTACGCCACCCTCCCCCCGAACTCGAACGGTCTCCCGCTGTACGTCCTCGGGCTAGTATGGTTCCCTCTCATGCTTGCCGTAGGAGCGTGGTCCGCCAAGACGCGTGGTTCCTTGAACGGAGACGTAGTGGTCCCCTTGCTGATGGTCGGGAACATATTCACGCTGTATCTGTGGTATCTCGAGCTCGGGGTGATACACGCCCTCTGCCCAATATGCGTAGGGATGTACTTCGTAAACTACGCCATGACCGCGCTGGCCGCCAAGGCTCTCCTGACCGCGTAGGGTACCTAGCCGACTGACTTTCGAAGGTAGAGTATCACCGGCTCCCCAAGTTTCGCCAGGAGCTCCCCCTTCTTCGAGAGTGAATACTTCACTTTGGGCGGTTTCGACCTAAGCACCTCTCTCTGGATGAACCCGAGGCCTTCCAGGTCTCTGAGCTTCTTGGAAAGGACCTGCGAAGTGATGCCGTGAAGCACCCGTTTGATCTCTCCGAAGCCTGCTGACTTCAGCGAGTAGACCGTCAGGATTATCTCCACAGACCATTTGCTGAAGACCTTCTTGGTGAGGCTGACGTTGTCTTCGACGGCCCCCGCCTCGCCGCGGTAAGACATCGCCCCGGCGGTGCTCGCCTGCTTGACGAAGGAAGTCGCGGCGTCGGCGAACTCCTGGAACTCCCTCTCCAGCTCTCTCGCCTTTTCAGAATGCGGGGCTCCGCCAGTCTGCATCGCGTCTTCGCCCTCGCGGTACAACCGGCGGCACGGCTCCCTGGCCGCTTATAAGAGAAAGGGACCGCGCGTCCTCCCAAGCCCTCTCACTTCTCGTTCCAACAGCGTTCCAACCCGTTCGGGGACGGGCGTACCTGGGGGTTCCTAATCTCCCCTGGGGGTCAACGCTCCCCGATGAAGAAAACACACGTCGCTTCGATCGCGATCGCGTTGGCGCTGGTGATAGTACTGGCAGCCGCGGTCGCACAACTGAACCAACCAAGTCAGGCAAAGTCAGGGACTTTGGCAATCATGGGCACGGACCCGGCAGTGGCCTCGTCCGGAGTCAGTGATGCCACAATCGCTTACAGCTCGGTCTACGCCCACCAGGCTGGGAATAGCATGGCGAGCGGGTGGACGCAGGTCAGCGGCTCCGGGTCCATGGACTTGATGGCAACCCAGGGGACCGCCCAGACCCTAGCCACCTCAAAGGTCAGCGCCGCCAGCTATGACGCCTTCAGGTTCAACGTCGACTCCTGTCAGGTGGTCTATCAAGGGACGACATACACGGCCACCGTCGCTTCCAGCACTTTGACCGCCGAGTCGCAGAGCAAAGTCAACGTCAACGCCAGCTCGTCGTCCGCAGCCCTAGTCGACCTCAGGACCTTCATAGAGAACACCGCGACCACCTCGAACCCTCAGTTCGTCTTCAGCGCGACAGCAGTGGCCACCGCTGTGCCCCCTCAGTCCTCGGCTTCTGTTTCCCTCCAGGTGGGGGTCAAAGTCGATCTGTCGGGTCAAACCTGGTGGAGTGAATTCGTCGCTCAGACAAGCCCAAGCCTGAACGTCCAGGCTACCATTACCAGCACCGCCATGTCGCTCGAGCTCCAGAACTCAGGTGGGGCCGACGCCGACGTCCAAGAGATAATCGTCACTCCTGTCTCGGCTACCGGTTCCATCTCAGCCACCCTTCCTTCCTCCCTAAGCGGCTCGGCCGTCTTCACGGTCAACAGCTTCGGCACAGTCCAGCAAGCCTCGTCTCTCCAGGCCTCCGCCCTCCTCAACGGAGGTGCCGCGGTCTCATCGGGGAGCTCTGCTTCCCTTGACTACTCCGGGAGCGCCATTACGGGCGCCCAGCTGTCGGGGATAGTTACGGGTCAGCAGTACATCGTCACATGCATCGGCGCCAACACATATGCCAGTACTACAGTGGTGGCCTCGTAGGCCACCTCCCCCTTTTCGTTTTTCCAAGATGCCAGACGCAGACGACGCCGGACAGTCGCCATCGGGCGCAACGTCAGAGTCCTCCATGTCACCGCGGCTTTCGAGGGAGGCGCGGCTCGCCCTCCTCAGGAAGGAGGGAGAGTACCTTCTGGCCCTTCTGGAAGAGGTCGACCGCTCGGTCTAGGCCCTGGAGGGGTGCATTAGAGCGTGAGAAGTTGGAAACCCCGACGGAACGCCCGTTCCAAGGCGTTCCTTATCCTCACGCGGGTGGCAGCCTCTGGCATGCGCGGAAGACCGAAGTCAAGCTGGTTGGTCATCCTGATTTCCTGCCTCATCGTCGGCGGCTTGGCCACCCCTATCCTGGCAGCTGGCCAGACCGGGCCGCTTCCTCCGACCCAGGCGCAGCTTTCCGCGCTCATCTCTGCGGCCGAAGGGTCGGGGCTGTATGCCCGTTCAGTCGTGGGCTATGCTTCCTCTCACGGGATCTCCACCGCTTCAGCTCAGGCTCTCATAAGCCATGGAGACGCGATGCTGGCCTCAGCCATGGCTGACGCGCGGTCAGGGGCCGACGCCGACGGCGCACTTGCGGTGCAGGCAGCGATGAATGCCTACACCTCGGCGGCTGCTTCAGCGAGCGTGGCGATCGGCAACGCGGGCCTCGCAGGCTCGCTCGACTCCTATACGGTAGAACAGGCCATTGCGGAGGTCAACGCCACTGCCTCGGCCGTGGCCTCGGTCGGAGCATCCGCATGCGGCCAGGCGGGAGTCTCGCTCGGGGGGGCCGCCATGGTACAGGCGTGCTCTCAGGTGGAGGCACAGGTGGCCGCCGCCCGTTCAAGCCTGAGCGAGGCTGCCGCCTACGCCGCCCAGGCCAACGGGAGCGCTGACGCCGCAGGCTTGCTATCCCAGGCAATGGAAATGGTGTTCGCCGCCAGGGGGAACCTGAACTCGACCCAGGCAGGGCTGCTCACCATAGCGTCCTACGGCTATGTCCAGAGGGCGGGCGCATACGTGACCGCGGTCATCGACCCGCTCGCGGCCCAGGCCAACTCCACCATAGCATCAGAAGAATCGGTAAACTCGAGCTATTCCCAGTTCCAAAAGGGCTTTTCTTCTTACGCCCAGGCTCAGGCAGCCTCGGTAAGCAGCATGGAGAGTTCGACGTCCATGCTGTCCGCTGCAATCTCTGCGGTCGACACCGGCGCAGTGGGCTCGAACTCGACGGCGGCAGAAGGAGTCTCGACCCAGGTGAACTCCGACCTCTCGGCCCTGCTGGCGCTTCCAGGGGTATCCGTGCTCGCAGGGGTGGTATCAGACATAGGCTCGTGCCAGGCAGCGGCTGGCGCCTTCAACCAAGCGGTCAGGGCGGCCAACTCTCAGAGCGACGGCTACTCGCTGGCTACCTTCTCCGCTTTCTCCGCCTACCTGACTGCGATGGACCAGGACACTTCGAACGTCCGGTCGACGGGAACCGCCTACGTCACCAGCTATCAGACGGTCATCGCGGATCTCGCTTCATTGCAGGCGGTGCCTGGAGTCGCGACCCTCTACAGCGACCTGGCGAACTTACAGGTCTCGGGAAGCGTCAGCGGGGTCGAGTCCTCGCTGTCGCAGGCGACCGTTGCCATGGCGACGGTGCAAACCGACATATCGGCATACGCGAGTGCGGTCACGGCCTCGGCCCCCGCCGTAAGCCCACAGCAGACCCTCCTAAGCGCTGGGACTTCCGCTGAGGCTGATGCACAGGTGTATCTCAACGCGACCGGGTCCGCCGCAATGTCGCAGGCGGCGGCTGCGGTTCAGGCCGTTTCCCAGACCGCGGCGTCATTGGAGGTTCTAGCGAGCTCCAGCGCCAATTCCAGCATCGGCGCATTCGCCGCCGCGGGGGCGGGCGTGACTTCAAGCGGCGGAGCCCTAACTGCTCAGACCAACAGCGCGGTCGGATTCATATCAGCCGCGGCAGCCTTCCTGGAAGCTGACATCAACTTCAGGGTAGCCAGCACCCTGGCGGCTCAGGCGAGCATCGCAGACGCTCTAAGCCTCTTCTCCAGCCTGAGCATAAGCAGAGGCGTGTCAGACATGGCCCAGGCATCTCTGGACCTCCGGGTCGCCGCGGCAGAAAACGCGATGGCCTAGCCGTCAGCTCCCTTGTCCTTTACGAGCTCGATCTGGTTCTGCGACCCGGCTTTCGCTACCTTGACGTAGCCCATTCTCTCGAGGCGCTTGATCTGTCTCCAGGCGGACGTCTTGGGGAGGGCGAACCTGACCCTTATTTCAGGCTCGAGCACTTTGCCGCCTTTCTCTCTAATGAAGGTAAGGACCTGGAGGTCGTCCTGCCGCAGGTCGCCCTTGTTCGGCATCTGCCTTCGCCGCCGAGCTAAGAAGAAAACCGCCGCCACGGCGGCCGCGACTACGACGACCGCAACTTCCAGTTCGGGCCCATTGACGCCAGGTGTGCCGCTCTGTGAGGTCGAGCCTGCTCCCGTCAGCGTCAGCCCAGGAAACGGGACGCCGTATCCGATCTTCCAGGAACCTTCCGGAAGGGTCACCTCCGGAGATGTTCCCGTCAGGTTGATGGAGTAGGGAGCGTCAAAGGGGACGCCGGACACTGAGCTCAGGGTGGAGAGGGGTGGCAATGCGACCGTCGAGTTGGAAGCGGCTGCGAACGTCAGCGTCCAGATCGAACCGTTCTTCGAAGTGAGTGAACTGGTGTCGTAGCCAAGCGTTACCGCGCTCGCGCCGAGCGTATAGACCGTGATGTTGTTCCCCCCAGGCGCGAACCCGTAGGAGAGGGGGGACCCGCTCTGGTCGGTCGCGGTCAGATCAGAGACCGCCGACGACAGCAGGGACACCTGTACCGACGCCGCCTTGGGGTCGACCGCGAAGACCTGGTGCACGTGGACGTATCCGTCCGCATAGACCGCGAGCGACAGCTCTTCACTCGTGGGTCCGGCGGCGAAGAGGGGCGTCACCAAAAGGAATGTGAAGGCTGCGGCGAGGAGCAGGAGCCATTGCCTTTTCACTTGTTCGTTCGACCGTTATGGCGCTTTGCACGCTAAAAGCGTGACGGGAGGTCACTCCACGCTTGCTGGCTGTTGGCAGGCGACGTCCGAGGGGACGATCGGTGCGCTCGCAGCCGATATGGTCTGAAGCGTGTAGCTGATGGTGAACTCGGACCCGTCGGCCAGAGACTTGACTGCGATTGAGAGGTGGACGTCGGAGAGGGTGGCTGTCGTCGGAGTTATAGTGAATGGCATGAAGATCGACTGCCCACTTGAGACCGAGCTAAGCCCGACGTTGCAGACGGGGGTGTTGGCCGCGTCCGAGGTGGGCGAAGTGACCTGGGCGTAAAGAGGGAGCGCGGTCCCGTTCTCCCATGTGACCCTGAACGCGATCTCGGTCCCGTTGAACATCGACGACTGCACGCTCGCGTAGTCTCCAAAGGGCCTCGATTGGGCGGGGAAGCTGTCGTTCGCGTATGCCAGGTAGCCGATGAAAAGTCCAAACGCGACCGCCCCTGCGATTACTGCGACTACGACGATCTTCGCTACCGGCGTTGATCCGCGCCTCGGCGGACCGTCACCTAAGGTCGTCAAGCTTCGAAGACGACCTCATCAGGGAGAGAATCCTGTCGAAATATTTCTGGAGTTCATCCCTGAACCGCTTACGATCCCATTCCGGACTGGCCTTCTCAAGAAAATCCTCTATCCACTCGAAGTCCTCTCCTGACTTGGGGCCGAGGACGCTGACGAACGACTCGTTTCTGTAATACATGTCGTTCCCTTTATCGAACAGCGAACGCCTCTTCAGGGAGGCGACAGCGAAGGCGTTCCTGCAGAGCAGCCCGGCGTCCGCGACTGGGTCGCCGGTCGGCCTGTCAGAAACCCACTCTGCGAAGAACCTCTTCGTCATCTCTCTTTCCTTGTCCCCCATGACCGCGAACACGACGTCGTCAACCATGACGTTTTGGAGGTGGTTGAATGCGTCTATCAGATATTCGGTCTCTTTGGCTCGTAACCCATCGCGCTCTCGCAGCTCCTCGACGACCTCTTCCAATATCTGGCTGTCGTGCGAGCTCGCCCCCTGCTCAGTGAAGTAGACATGCGAGAGTTCGTGCAAGACCAGCCCTCCGAGCATCTCAGAGTCGAGCGCCCATTCAGATATCAGAATCCTGTGGGTCTGTCCCTCTTTCCTCGCGTATCCCATGATCGCGAGGTTCGGTTCGACGTTCAGCGCCACCCTGGATTTGATTGGATATCCCTTCTGCTTCATCCTCCCCAACGCCCACTCCAGTGTGTTCTGTAGCTGCTTGTCCGTGCTGGCTGCCCGCATTCGTTCCGCGCGACCGCAGCCGCGCAATAAACATCTCGGTCGCACGAGCAGGGCGGGGTCACGAGGCGCAACGCTATTGAGGAGGAGCGAGAAAGTCTGGAAACGTGACCGTCAAAGCATACCTGGCAGGCTCCCTCGCGGTGACGGGCGGAGCGCTGATGCTCGCGAGCGGTTACTCCTCCCGGGGGTTCCTGTACACTGCGCTCGGCTACGCCGAGCCCAGGTTCTCTGATTTCCTCAGCGGCGTCGAGCTGGGGGTCGCAGTGGTGGCTGTTTCCGTGCTGGAACTGGTGATAGCGCTGGGCGGACTGACCGTGTTGATAGGGGGATTCATGGTCATCCTCCGTCACACCACCACCGGGCGGGTCCTGATTTGGCTGGGGGGAGGCGCGGGGTTCCTCGGGCTGCTCATCGGGTTCGGATATTCTGCGTACAGGCTCGGGGGTCTTGGACCAGTGCTCGCGTATCTTCCATACTGGGTCGGACTCGCGCTGGCCGTCACCGGAAGACGCCTGGCCAAGGGCACGTGAGAAGCCGCGGGCGGCGTTTGAACGGTGCGTTGCGCCCCACCCCCATGCGGGACCATGAAATCGGTGACCAAAGACCGCGAGCGGCCCTTACCGCTAATGGTAGATTGAACTGTTCCCTGCCTGCCTCGGCGGGGCGACCGGGAGCGCCTTCGAGCGGAGCTCCGTCAGATCCACATCCAGACCGGTCATGCCTCTCAAGATGTCAAGGAGTTTGATCACAGACCTGGTGTGCGGGCTCGGCTCCCCGTGGTCTACTGAAAGCTTGAACCCCTTGACTCCGACATCCTTCGCCATCGCGACGACCATCGAAGCGAAGAACGGCGCTGGTTCGTCGCTCAGAATCTTCACCCCGTGCTTTTTCAGCTTCGCGACCCCTGCCGGGTCGGTCGCGAACCCGCCTGCTTGGGGGTCTGCCTCCGGAGGGAGCGGGTTCTCAGTCCACCTCGCTCCGACAGAATACAGCTCCTTCACGCCCATCGACTGGGCTTTCTGCAGGACGAATTCAGCGAACTCATACTGCTCGTCTACTGGGCTCACGTCACCAGCGAAGAGGACGACGTCACGTTTCCCTCGGAGGCGGTAGAAGCTGCACTCGGGGAGTGAGGATACGCCATCGCCCCTGATCAAAACCTCCGGCGGGAATGCCGAGGACCTCACGGTCCCCAGTATCTCGTTGTCCATCTTCTCGACCAGATAGCTTCCCATCTCGCGGGCTTGAGAATAGAGCGCCCTGTACTGAGGCATGGACGTCGATACGGCTACGACCATGGCCGGGTCTTTCAGCCTAGGTTTCCCGACCTCTTTGTAGTCGATCCACATTTTGCTGGCCGAATTGCCGCCGCGCGTATTTTAACCATTGGCCGATGGAACGACGCCTCCGTGACCCCGAGTCGTTCCACCATCTCCCGGCGGCCCTGCGGCGTGCCGATCCCTTCCGCACTCACAGGCGCCGCCTGCGCCAAAACATCTGCCAACGTGGCGATTAAATAGAAGACAGGGGGGAACCGACCCAACGGGTTCATGACCGCCTACTGGACTACGCTTTCTCACAACGGGGTCAACTTCCCGGACCTGTATCAGCCCCAGGGGTACAACATCCTGGTCAAAGGTAAGCGGGTCCCTTTGACGGCGCTGGCCGAAGAGATGGCCTACAGCTTCGCCAAGAAGAAGGACACGCCTTATGTGCAGGACCGAGTGTTCAGAACGAACTTCCTCTCCCACTTCCTGAAGCAGCTCCCGGACTGGTGCAGGAGCGCGAGTTTCGACGACCTCGATTTCTCCGCTCTGAACCGGAGGGTCGACGATGAAAAGGCGGAGAAGGAGGGGATGAGCAAGGAACAGAAGAAGGCTCAGGCGGCGGCAAGGAAGGAAAGGCGGGATGCGCTGAAGGCGAAATACGGGAAGGCAATACTTGACGGGAAGGAGGTAGACATCGCAAATTGGATGGTCGAACCGCCGGGGCTCTTCATGGGGAGGGGACAGCACCCGCTCAGGGGAAAGTGGAAGCCGAGGGTGGGCCCCCAGGACGTCGTGCTCAACTTGGGCGAATCCGCCAGGGTCCCGCCGGGAGCTTGGAAGAAGGTGGTCCACGACCACAATTCGATGTGGATGGCGAAGTGGGTGGACAAGCTCACAGACAAGGAGAAGTATGTCTGGCTGCATGAAAGCTCACCCCTGCAGCAGTCGAGAAGCAAGGCGAAGTACGACAATGCGAAGAAGGTAGGGAACAACCTCGAGAAGATCAGGCACAAGATCCGCAAGGAGCTCGAGTCCAGAGACGAGACCTCAAGGCAGGTGGCGACGGTGTGCTATCTGATCGACGCCCTTGGGATGAGGGTAGGCGACGAGAAGGACGAGGACGAAGCCGACACCGTGGGCGCAAGCACACTGAGGGTCGAACACGTGAAGCTGGATGGGAACCTCGCGGAGTTCGAGTTCCTTGGCAAGGACAGCGTCGCCTGGCACAAGTCGGAGAGCCTCCCTCCTGCCGTGGCGGGGAACATCAGGGCATTCACTGCCGGAAAGAAGCCCGACGACGCCATCTTCCACAATGTCAGCTCGAGCATGGTGAACCAGTTCCTCTCGTCGATAGTCCCCGGAGTCTCGGCGAAGGTGTTCAGGACGCATCACGCCACCGCCACGACGAGAGCCGCACTCGGATCCAGGGACATGAGGGATGCGGAGGACATCGACAAGCTCTATCATGCGAAGGAGGCAAACCTCCAAGCCGCGGTCTTCTGCAACCACCAGAGGACCCCGCCCAAGACCTGGGACGAGTCCCGGAAGAAGAAGGCCGACAAGCTGGCGGAAGCCGTCGCCAAGAACGACGCGAAGAGGATCCCGAAGCTCAAGCGAGAGCTAGACTTCTACGACCGGACGAAGAACTACAACCTGAACACCTCCATGAAGAACTACATCGATCCACGGGTCTTCAAGTCGTGGTGCGACTACGTCGGACTTGACTGGGCTAAGGTGTACAGCAAATCGTTGCAGAAGAAGTTCGCCTGGGTCCTGCAGTCGTCCCAAACATGGGACAGTGCGACCCCGGCAAAGCCCGCCCAGGGATCAGCCGGCGCGAGAGAGCACTCGCCATAGCTCGTCCTCGGGAGCGTCCGTGACCCGGCGTCTGGTCCCGTCTTTCGAGACCGTCAGCTTCGTGCGTTTCGTGAAGACTCCGATCTTTGAGACATCGCAGATCCCGCTCAGAGCTTTTGCCACGCTCGCTTCACCGCCGGGCTCGACCGCCAAAAGGAGGGCCCCAGAGCCGATCAGGCGGAGCGGGTCGATCCCCAGCGCGTCGCAGACCATCCGCGTCTCAGTTGCTACTGGGACCGACGCCTCGTCCAGGACGAACCCGACGCCCGAGGCGAGCGACATTTCGTACGCCCCTCCTACCACCCCACCCTCGGTGCAGTCGTGCATTGCGTGGACTAGGCCGGTCTTGTAAGCGGCTACTGCTTCTTCCACCACGCTGACCTTTGAGGCCAGTTTCATCGCTCTTCTGATGACCGAGCGCGGGACCCCCGTGAGCATGTCGCTGTGCTCGGCCGCGATTTCAGCCGTCCCTTCTAGTCCGGCGACCTTCGTCATCATCAGCGAGTCGCCGTCCCTTGCCCCCACTGCCGAAGCGAAGTCCCGAACATAGCTGAACATCGTTACGGTCACGATCGGTCTCTCGAGCCGAGGCGTGACCTCGGTGTGGCCGCCGACGACGCTGACTCCGAGAGACCTAGCCGCGTCGTCAATCTGCCTGCCGATGGCGTCCACGTCAGCCGTCGCAGAACCCTCGGGAAGCAGGACGACGCTCACCGCGTACTGGGGCCTGTTGCCGCTGGTCGCGATGTCGTTGGCGCTGACCTGGATCGCATAGCGCCCTATGTTTCTGGAAGCTCCCGTAATAGGGTCGGCGGAGACAAGCAGGAACCCGCCGTCGAGCTTGATGGCAGCGAAGTCCACGCCCGCCTTCGGCCCCATCACGACGTTGGCCGATGGGGCACCGGTGCGACCGAGCACCGCACGCCCCAGTACTTCGATTGGAATCTTGCCCAGCCCGAGCTTCGTCAGACCCTTCCCTCGAGGAGGGTCGTCGTCGGCCGATGGCAATCTCTTTACTCCCTCAGCATCCTTTCTGCGTTGTCATGAAGGACCGACCTCTGTTCGCGCTGTCGGAGACCAGACACCTTCACCTTCTGGAGTTCGACCGAGTAGTCGTGGAACGGGTAGTCTGACCCGAACATGACCCTGTCCTCCCCTATGCGCCGCACCGCCTCAAGTATCTTCGAGTGCATGGACACTCCGGAAGTCTCGAGTAAGATGTTGTCGTACCGCGCTGCGGTGTCGATGGCCGCCTTGATGTAAACGCCGTGGGCATGCCCCATGTGAAGCATGACTATCCTTGCCTTCGGATGCTCTTCCGCGAGTTCCCCTATGCTCCATGGGAGCGAGAAGGGCGGGTGCCCTGAATGGATGGCGATCGGGATGCGCTTTGAAGTTGCGAACTCCACGATCGGCCGCACCTCGTCGTCCGTAGGCAGGAAGGCGTGCAGCAGGGGGTGCAGCTTGACCCCCCTGAACTTCCACTTTTCCACCGCCGTGCGCACCAGGCCAAGGGCGCCATCCTCGTGAGGGTTCGGCCACACGAACCCCACCAGCCTGTCGGGGTGGGAGGCGACGGAACGCCTGACCAGCTCGTTGTCCAGCCCGAAGACGACGGCCTTCTCGACGTCGAACTTGTCCATCTCTGCGAGGAGCTGTCCGGCTGTCGCGGAGACCCCTGCCCATCCCCCGAACTTTCCCACGTGCGCGTGCGCGTCGATTACCAAGCGTCATCAGTCCGGCGGGAGCTCCGAATGGAGCCTGGACAGGTCGATCCCTCTCCTTCTGTTGAACCAGTACGAGAAAGCGTAGACCGCGGCTGGGATTGCAACGACCAGCGCGGTGAACAACTCTGCCGCTCCTGAGAACGGCCCTATGGCTGGATTGGCTACGCTGTTGTACCCAAGGTACGCGAAAAGAGCAGCCGCAAGCGCACCGAGCAGCGAAATCATGGGGACCCGACCCGCCTTCCCTCCAGCCGCTCTGTAGATGTCTTTGCGAGTCAGCGGAAGCAGTATCGCGCTCAACGCCGCCAGGAACCAGACGATACTGTAGAAGAAGATGGCATTCACCTGGGTGGTGATGAACGACGTGAAGTACTGAAGATACATGGGGACAGCCGCCAGGGCGGCGGTGAACACGATGGCCACCGCAGGCGTGTGAAACCTCTCGCTCACGCTGGCGAACTTCGCGGGTATGATCCTGTCAAAAGACCACGCAAGGAAGAGCCTGCTGATGAATGCGAGAGCGAGCCAGGACCAACCGATGTTCCCCACAAAAAGGGCGAAGACCAGGAACCACAGCAAGTATGGATTCCCGTTGAGGACGGTCGCGAATGCAGTGGGGACGGTGGCAGAGTAGCCATTCGTCACGGTCCATGCTTCGATAAAGGAGATGCCTACGCGGGTGTCCAGCAGGTAAGTCAGACCAAACCACGCCGCGATCGACACTACCTCAGCCAGGACGAGGCCGTAGAGGAGCGTCCTCCTGGGCTTTTTCAGCTCCCCTCCGACAAGCTGCATCACCGGGTAGGGCCCTATGCTCACGAATAGAAGAGGGACGACTGCGCTGAGGCTCGACAGACTCGCCCCCGGAGAGTACCCCTTCGCCGCGGCCTGGGCCATGACGGCGCCGACCCCACCGCTGAAATGGCTGGCGTACGCAGCTGCGAACTGCGAACTGCTGCTGGTAAGAAACACTACCAACACGATCGCCATCGCCACCGCGCCGGTCCCGAAGAATGCGAAGATGATGTACTTCAGCACCTTACCCCCGAGGACCACGACCAGGGTGCCAAGGGCAAGTATGGCGATCCCTCCCGCCATCAGGGTCCATGGGGACGCGGCCGCGCCCGGAGTCATGGACGCCCCAAGAGACGCCATCCATTGGTTTCCCAGCACCAGACCTGAAAACGAGAGCTGAGTCCCCGCTTCGGTGAACGCCCAGTAGGACCCTGACCCTGCCGAGATCAGTAGTGACACGAAAAAGAGGAAACTGGCGACGAACCCTACGGGGCTCGAAAGGATCCTCGAGATGAACACGTAGTCGCCGCCTGTCTTCGGCATGATCGAAGTCAGCTGCCAATAGAGCACGACGATGACCAGGGCGATGACGCCCCAAACCGCCAGCCCTGCGTAGTAGTCCACGTTTTGATAGAAGTCAGGAGTGACCCAGAAGATCCCAGCCCAGCTGGTGAGCCAGGGAAAGAAAACTACAGTCCAGGCGAACACGTCACGCGCGGAAAGCTCCTTTACTATTCCCGTGGCGTCTCGGAGGAAAACCCCCCCAAGGCCTTCCTTCCCCCCTTCCGACTCGGCGGCCATCTCTCTGCTCCCACTGCCTCGAGGGCCGGGC
This sequence comes from Nitrososphaerota archaeon, assembly GCA_029784825.1. The sequence goes on from JAFMAU010000018.1 coordinate 19,075, forward strand.
GGCTCTCGATGACATATAAGTTCCAGCCTATATATCGGTCGGTCCGTCTGGTCTCCGTGCAAACGGTGAGGTGCGTCGCATGCTCACGCGAGTCGGAGACCGACGCTCTGGATCCTTCATGCGACAAGTGCGGCTCAGCGGTCATGCTCGCCGGCGTCCCGGCTCCCTCCATTAGCAGGAGCCAGCTGGATGCGCTCCCCGCCGGCCTGTGGAGATACCGTCAGTTACTTCCAACTGTCGAGGCAGGCAACATCATCAGTCTGGGAGAAGGAGGAACTCCGCTGCTCCGTGCGGAGAGGCTGGGGGAGGTGCTCGGGCTGAGAAATCTGCGGATCAAGGACGAAAGCCGCAACCCGACAGGGTCGTTCCTGGACCGCGGTGCCACGGTGCTCCTAAGCTTGGCGAAGCAGCACAAGGTCAAGGAGTGCGCCTGCCTCACCACAGGGAACCTAGGGGCGTCGCTGGCCGCTTACTGTGCGAAGGCCGGGATCGCTGCGCGCATCAGGATACATCCTACCACAGACCGTGGCAAGCTCTACCAGATGCTCGCGTACGGAGCCGAAGTCGAGTCGTCGGCCGCTCCCAGGAGAGAGCGACCTGGCGTGCTTAGGGTGACCGCGGGGAACCCATACCTGGTAGAAGGTGAAAAGACCACCGGGTTCGAGGTGGTACAAGACCTCGACTGGAACCCGCCTGACGTAATCGCCGTGCCTGTTGGGACCGGCGGCCACCTCAGCACGATCTGGCGGTCCCTTTGCCTAATGCGCGAGATTGGGCTTGTCCGTGAGGGCGAGTGCAGGCTCATCGGGGTGCAGGTGAAGGAGCATCTCCCCAGAGTCTCGACGCGGGGGGCGGGGCACGCCTTCGCAGAGACAGGAGAATTCCTCCTGACCGAGCTCGAGGAGTCAGTCCCTTACTTCATGGTCGAAGCATCAAGGGCCGTGGACGCATCTGGGGGGACGACCGTCGCCACGACCACCGCACAGACCATCGACTCTACCCGCCTTCTGGCCACCACCGAAGGGATCTTCGCCGAGCCTTCGTCCGCTTCCGTCGTGGCCGCCGTCAGGGAGGCCGTCGAGCGGGGTCTGATAGGTGCTTCCGAAAACGTCGTCTGCGTCATAACAGGCGCCGGCCTGAAAGACACGAAGGCGGTCTCCCGCCTGGCCAGGGAAACGAGGAGGGTTCCTGCCGACGACGCGTTCGTCCTCCCGACGCCGAAGGTAGGGGGGACCAAGCTCGCACTGCTGCGGCTCCTCAGGAGGAAGCCAGGATATGGCTACGAGCTCTGGCTCGAACTGGGTAAAGGGAGGAAGATATCAACGGCCAGCATCTACCAGCATCTCTACGAACTCGAGAGCCTCTCGCTGGTGAGGAAGAGAGGGTCGGCCCTGGCAAAAGGAAGAGAGCGCATCTTGTACGAGCTGACAAGGAGGGGATCGGACCTACTGAAGTTCTCGAACAGACTTGGGGACGCAAACGACAGGTACCAGTCGCGGCCGGGCTCAGTCGAGGGCCCTCGAAAGCGCTGAGAGGCTGTCAGCTATCAGCGACGGCGACGCGCTCTCGGGGAGCGGTTCGCGGTATCTGTTCACCCACGCGGACTCGATGCCAAGACGTTGAGTTGGGACGATGTCATGGAACACGCTCTGCGCTACATGCAGCAGGTCCCTCCTGGTCGCGCCTGTCCGGGACAAGAACGCTTCCCAGTGTCCCGGGTCCGGCTTGTAGGTCCCGGTCTCTTCCGCTGTAACGAAGCCGTCGACCTCCAGGTGGTTCCTCTCGATCGTCGCTTCGAGGATGTCGTTGTCGACATTGGAAAGGATGTATCTCTTGTAACCCCTCGAACCCATTTCACGCAAAAACTTCTCCGTGTCAGGAAAAGCTGGCCAGTTCGGGACAGAAGCAGCGAATGAGTCGGCCGCTCCGCCGTCGACTCTCCGTCCGATCGCGTCAGAGAGGGCAAGAGCGGTGTCGCGGAGGACTTCCCGGTACCTTTTGTAGCCTGACTCCTCCTCCCTCTCCGCCTCGAGGTAAGCCCGAAGCAGCTCCTGACCCCCGAGCCTTATCTCGCCGATCGCGGCGCGGAGCCCTTCCTCGATCCCGGTCCTCCAGTCAATCAGCGTCCCGTAGCAGTCGAATGTGAGATATCTGTACTTCACACCCGCCTCCTACCTGATATGACGACCGCTACCGCTACAGCCACCCCCATGGGGAGCCAAAGGGCGAACCCAAGCACGTACGACACCCGCACCGTTGCGACCTCCATCGCGGCAGCGACGAGGAGTATGCAGACGACCATCAGCCCTTCGACGACGAAGACACGGAGCTCTCGCTTTAGGCGGTGGCGCCGCCAGGCGACAATGAGCATGGAGCCAGAAACCACGGCCACCGAATATGCGCTGAGCTCCACCAGCGAGTAGGGGAATGCGAATATCACAGCGCCCCATTGGGCCGGGAGCCCCTGTGACGCCACCAACGACTGGGCCGCCAACCCCGTGCTGTACACCGAGAAGCCGAAAAGGAACTCCCCTGCGACAGGGATCATCTCCGCGAGGGCGATGGAAAGGTTGTGGGTGAATATGAAAGCGACCAGCTGAGCCGAAGAGCCTCCCTGCAGTCCTCCGAACTGGCTGTTCGTCTGGTTCGCCAGCGCCTGCCGGGTCGGAGCTGAGAGCGGGGTGAAGAGCCCGACGAAGAAGATCCCGATCTCGACCAACAGGACTGCGACGACGAGCAGCACCCTGCGCCTGACAAGGACTTCCGAGCCTACGTCCGGTTCGCGAGGGGCCTCTGCGACCACGCCTGACATGCCAGCCTGCGACATCTCTGCCGCTTTATGAACCTCTTCAGGCGGTGGAGAGAAGGAGCCCCAGCGAGTGCAACAGGATCGCCGCGAAGGCGCCGATGGCAGCGGAAACAAGCCCTGCCCTAGGCCTGAAGTTGTGGGGGACGAACGCCCTGGACCCAAGGGCGAAGAGCGCAGCCAGGGACACCGCGACCGACACCCCCAGGGCGCCGATGCGGTCGACTGCCAGCACGTAGGGCGAGAGCGCAAGAAGCGCGAGCAGCAAGAACGACACCCCGGCCGCTGCCGCGCCCGTATAGTTGCTCGACTCTGCCGCTCCTGAATCGATCTTCAGCTCGAGCCTGAGCATCTCCCTGAGCCAGAGGTCCTTGTCCTTGGAGAGGCGCTCCATGATCACTTGGACTTCTGGCTCCGCGTACCCCTCTCTTTTCAGGAGTGCCACCATCTCGCTCCTCTCTTCCTCGGGTTCGGTCTCGATTTCCATCCGCTCCCTCGCCATGTCTATCTTCAGCGACTCAGCTTCAGACCGCCGGGAAAGATAGTAACTGAAGAACATCGAGACCGCGCCGGCCATGCCGAAGGCGAGCCCCGCCAGAGCTATGGTCCCGAACCCCAGGCCTGCCCCGTTCAGCGCCGAAGTCAGCGCCAGCCCTTCAATGGTCCCGTCGCTACCTCCAAGGACTATGCTGTCCAGGAGCCTCCTCGCAGGAATATGGGGGTGCCTTTCGATCCGTTTCTCTTCCAGCGCTGCTCAGGATGAGAGCGGCTATCTCGCTATATAGGGGTTAGAGCGCCGATCGCTTCGAAGCTGGACGCCCGTCTCTCAAAGGCAGGGACTTCAAAAAGGGAGCATTTATTAAGAATACACATCGCGGAAAGCTACAAGACCCATGCGTTATCCAAAAGACATCGAAGTCTGGGAACACCTCCCCGGACGGAAGCTGGCTGAGGTGGTGGTCAGGCTGAAGAACGAGAGGGGCTCTCTGGCCAGGTGCAGCCAGGCGATAAACGACTGCAACGTGAACATCCTCACGGGGTACTTCACTGCACCAGGCAAGTCTCCTATCGCCACCCTGAGCTTCTTCGCGGACGTCACTGAATCGAGCGGGGCGCTAAGCGGGCTCAAGAAGGCCCTCCTCGACATAGACGGGGTCGTTTCCGTCGACGCCATCGCAGCCGAGGACGGGTTCATGGTGGACAGGCAGCACTTCCCGGTCCAGTGGGCGGGGAGGCGGGCGGTGGTCATGCGCGCGGAAGCGCTCAACGAGATGCTGAACAGGCTATGGGCTGTGTTCGACACCGGCGCCGCGACTATCATCGACCAGATGGCCGAGGCGATGGGCCGGCACTCCGCCAAGGAGATAGTGGACGACTTCGGGGCGAAGTTCGCCGTCAACCAACTTGAGGAGCTCCTCGGAACCTACTCGGCCTTGGGCTACGCCGACGTCTCGATAGAGAGATCGAAATCATCCGAGTTTCCGATAGTCGTCAACGCTAAAGGGCTGTTTGAATGCGAGACGAACGCGAAGTCTGGGCAGAGACGCCGAAGCTCTTTCTTCAGAGCCCATCTGAGAGGGTTCATGTCATCGATCTACGACCGCCCGTTCGAAGTCAGCGAGGTCCAGTGCGCGTCCGACGGCGACGACGTCTGCTCTTTCAGGGTCGCCCTTGCGGAGGCCTCTCCCGCCAGCCTAGCTGCCCGGATGTCCGGTCGGACGGACCGGATTTCAAACCTTTAATCGGTATCCGTCCCCGCCCGCCTCCGTTGTCCCTTAAGAACCGAAGGGGGGAGTATTCCTGGCCGGTTACGAAGATCGACGCGGTCAGAGTGACTTCAGACAGGAAGGCCTACGCCGCCTCAGAAGTCGTGAAGGCGAACGTTTCCTTCAAAGTGGTAGGGGGTCTCCGCGAATCATTCCATCCTGACGTCTGGACGGTCGCCTGGGAAGATTTCGACAAGCTCCTCAGGCTGACGTTCAGGGTGACGCTCAAGACCAAAGGTTCGATCGCATCGAAGCAGCTTGCCGGGACGAAGAAAGAGGTCCGGAGGGCGAGCTTCTACTGGAGCCGCGACCCCGACCTTCCCTACAGGATATGGGCCATGATTGTCCCGGAAGACGGGGGGCCTCCGAAGATACCCCGAAACGTGGAGGACGCGAAATCGAAGATGCTCGACGTCGAAAAGGAGTTCAGCTTCCCAGCTTCTGCCCTCGGCCCCGGGACCCACAGCATGCTGGCCGAGGTCCATGCGAAGTGGGGCCGCAGGAGCTACATCGAGAAAGGGGAGCTGGCCTCCAAGTCGAAGCCGCTGGAGGTCCGAATTGAGTAGCGAAAAGTGGCTGGCCGAAGTGAAGTGGAGCGAAGGGAACGTCTTCCTCGGCTCTGACACCGCCGGACACACGGTGGTGTACGACTCGACAGAAGGCGTCCAGGTGGGGATAGGCCCAATGAGGGCGCTCCTGACATCGCTGGGCGCGTGCACCGGGATGGACATTGTCGCGATACTCAACAAAAGAAAGCAGAAGCTAACTTCGCTCAAGATCCAGCTTTCTGGCGAAAGGCCGGAGCACGGCCTCCCCAAGCCCTGGACCTCGATTCACATCAAGTACGTCCTGTCCGGGACGAACCTGGAGACCAAGTATGTTGAGGAGGCGATCAAGGACAGCACCGAGAAGTTCTGCAGCGTGGGAGCGACGCTGCAGCCTACCGCGAAGATAACGCACTCTTACGAGATAGTCCCCTAGACAGCCAGTACTATCTTTCCGAAGTGCCCGCTCGCTTCCATCTTCGACTGGGCTTCCGCTGCCTTTGCAAGCGGGTAGACCGAGTCGACCACGGTCTTCAGCCGTCCCTCCCTGAAGAGTTTCACGACTTCGAGAAGCTCGCTCATGCCGGCCATGAAGCTCCCGTAAATCGTAAGCTCCCTGTTGTAGACGTACCTCAGGTCGGTGGACACTTCGGGCCCGGTGGTCGCGCCGCAGGTGACGAGCCTTCCTCCCCTGGCGAGTGACTTCAGGCTCCCCGACCAGGTGGCTTTGCCCACGTGCTCGACGACGACGTCGACCCCGCGCTTCTCCGTCAGCCTCCTTACCTCGGCCAAGACGTCATCTTTGTAGTGGTCGATCACTTCGTCCGCACCGAGCGCCTTGGCTTTGGCCATCTTCTCCTGCCCCCCCGCCGTTGCTATGACCCTGGCGCCAAACAGCTTCGCTATCTGGATGGCCGCCGAACCGACCCCAGAGCTCGCAGCGAGGACTAGCACTGTCTCCCCCGGAGCGACCCTCGCCTTCGTCGTAAGCATATGGTGTGCCGTCTCGAACACGAGGGGGAATGACGCCGCCTCTTCGAACGTCATCTTCTCCGGCTTTCTGATCAGGTGGTCCCTCCGCACCTTGACCAATTCGGCGTATCCTCCGTCAGGTCCGTATCCGATGATAGTGTAGTCTCTGCACTGGTCGTCCTTCCCGGCGAGGCACTTGTCGCACCGCCCGCACCCGACCCCCGGATTGACTATCACCTCGTCCCCCTTCGCGAAGTATTTCTCCTCCTTTGGGACCCACTCCACCGTCCCGGATATGTCGCTCCCGGATATGTGAGGGAGCGGGATCTCCACGTTCGGAAGCCCGTTCCTCGCCCACAGGTCCAGGTGGTTCAACGCGCACGCCTTCACCCTTACGAGCGCCTCGTCTGCGCTCGGCACCGGGTCGGGCGCTTCTTCGTGGACGAGCACTTCGGGACCTCCGTGTCTGTGGAATCTTACTGCCTTCATCTCCCCAAGCCTCCACCTGTCTTCTTTTCTCTTTTACCTGAATACTTTCGACGAACCCTCTTTCAGCCGTTCAATCAGATGCATAATCAAGGTTATAAGACGAAACCGAAGAATCGTCCAGTCTTCTCATGACATCCCCTCGCTCGGTCTTCAGGGACGAGTCGATCCTGCTACAGGAGTACCTTCCGCACCAGATTCCGCACCGTGAAGCCCAGCTGAAGAAGCTAGAGCTGTACTTCCAAAGCGTCGCCCAGAACGCATCGAAGGCGAGCCAGAGCGTGATGATCACGGGGCCCAACGGCGCCGGGAAGACCATGCTCGCCAAGAAGCTCCTCTTCGAGTCGCTGCCGAAGAAGGCGTCTCTCTATGGGAACCTCGTGAAGGCGGTGCACGTCAACTGCAGGATTGACCGGACGCTGCAGGCGATAATGGTCAAAGCGCTGAAATCTCTGGGCCAGAACTATCCGACGCGTGGGTACAGCTTCGAGGAGCTGCTGAACGCCCTGGTCGAAGACCTCAGGAGCAACAGGACGCATCTCGTTATCGCTTTCGACGAGGTCGACAACCTCGTCATGTCCGACCCGTCTTCCCTCTACACGATAACCAGGCTCAGGGAACTGGCTCCAGGGAGCCAGGTCTTGTCCTCGCTCCTGATATCGAAGACGACCGACTACCTGAAGAAGGTGGACCTGAGCACTCTCAGTTCTCTCCAGTGGAACGAGATCCAGCTTGACAGCTATCCTTCCGAGCAGCTGGTCGACATAATCGCCTCGCGCGCCGAGGCGTTCAACGACGGCGCCCTCGACGACGACCTCATCGCTCTGGCCGCAGACATAGCAGGGACCTATGGCGACGCACGCTACGCCCTTGACCTCATCTGGCGGGCCGGGAAGCTCGCCGACGATTCGGGGGCCCCCAGGGTCCTCCCAGAGCACATGAGGTCGGCCAAAGCCTCGCTCCCTCCGCAGCTCAGGAAGGAGGAGCTCTCCTACCTCACGACTCACCAGAAGGTGTTGCTGATGGCCGTCTCCACGCTCCTGAAGAAAGGCGACTCGACCTACGTCACCATCGGGGAGGTGGAGAAGAGCTACTCTGCCCTCTGTGAGGGCAGGGGCATCACGGCCTACCACCACACCCAGGTCTGGAGCGACGTCAACGAGCTCGCCAGGAAGGGGATCATCGAGACCCAGCTTTCAGGGAAAGGGATGAGAGGGCGGACCACCATGATCGGGCTCTCTCTTGTTTCTGCGAAGGAGCTGATGGGCGAGCTCGAGAAGGGGATGGTCGCCGACGTTAGAGCTTGAAAAGCTGATGTCCTCCTACGGGAGGACGAAGGTGCTGACAGTGATGCTGGAAACCGGAGAGCTCAACATATCGGAGATAATGAGGAGGTCGGGGCTCTCACACGGTGCGACAGCCAAGCACCTGGAGTTTCTTGCAAGGTACGGGATCCTCGCAGAGAAGAGGTTCAACAGGATCCGGATATTCCGCCTTGATCAGACGAACCCCTTGACCGGCGCCCTTCTCCGATTCTACTCCGAATGGAAGCAAGCGGGCGACTCTGAACCCCCGACCTACAATTAGCGTTTCTGGCCCTTCGCCGATTCCTTGGCCAGGAAAAGATCGTAGTTCTCACCGAGGTCGAGGCTCCGCAGCAGCTCCTCCCTGAACCGCCTGTCCGAACAGAGGAGGATCACGTAGGGCATGTCTCGGACGAGGAACCCCTTCTGACCGGTCCCAGTCCTTCTCGCCGCCAGCAGTGCGATATCCTTCAGCTTCCTGGAGTCGTTCCAGATCCTGAGCTGAAGCGGCCAAGGCGCGCCGTCGAGGGTGAACCTCGGCCCACCGTCTCCGAGGGCCGTCCAGAGCTCTGACGCCAGCATCGGGTCGAGGTACCTGAGGAGGCGCCAGTCCTTCCCGCGCATCATCCTGCCCATGACTATGTCAGCCCTGGACAGGACGTCGAGAGCGTCAGCTCTCCTTTCTTCGTGCACCTTCGACTTCACAACCGCGTTGAACAGGTCCCTCAGCTTATCCCTGGGCTGCCCCGGATAGGACCTTAGCGCCTTGAGGGCGGACTTCTCGTCCGTTGCTGAGAAGAACGAGTTGATCGACTCCGACGTGGTCAGCTCCTCGTCCTTCCGCGCCGGCATGCCTGACTGGAGCGAGTTCACGGCCGCCCTGAGGTCGCCGTTGGCAGCCTCGGCCAGCTTCGCGAGCTCTTCCTGGGTTGCCGGGACTCCTTCGAGCCTGGCGACTTCCTCCAGCCTCCTTACCACTACGTCCTGCTCGGGCCGCCGGAACTCTATTTTGCTCACCGCGCTCCCCAGCTTCTTGACCTCGTCAGACTCGGGGTCGTTGGCGGCCATGACGACTGGGTTCTCGCTAATCTTGACGGCCTCCTTGATGTATTCAATTGCGCCGTAGTCAGACCTCCCCGCGAGCCCGTCGACTTCGTCCAGAAAGATCAGGGACTTCTCGCCCAGGAGGCTGGTGCTCGCGATGGCCTCGCCCATCTTCTTCGAGAGCTTCTCCTTCGTCCTCGTGTCGCTGGCGTTCAACTCCACGAGGTTCATCCCGAGCTTCTCGGCCACAAGATGGACCGTGGTAGTCTTCCCCGTCCCAGGCGGACCCAGGAGCAGCGCAGCCTTGGCGCCCGGGCTCCACTTCTTGAGCCAGAGCGAGAGCTTCGCCCTCCCCTCGTCGTTTCCCACCATCTCCTCCAGGCTCTTAGGCCTGTGCTTCTCCGTCCACATCGGGCTAGACCGCGCCCCCGATGAACACCAGCAGCCCCACCGTCATACCTGCAAGGGCGATCTTCTTCACCCTGTACGCGCTCGCCGGGTCGTGGTGCGAGACTATGGCGACCGCGAGATAGACGAATACGGCGTCAGGAACGACCACCCCTGCCATGTAGATTCCATTCGCCAGCCCCGTCAGTAGCGGGACCCAGCTGGTCAACACCGCGAGGATGAAGAAGGCTGCACCTACGCGGGATGCGGCCGTCAGTCCGTGCCCCCTTGCTACGGAGTTTACCTCCCTCTTCGCGTCTCCTTCCACATCTGCCATGGCTTTCACCACCTCCCTCCCGACGCCAGAGAAGAACGCTGTAAGTGCCATCATGAGGAGCAACGACCCCCCGATCGCGCCCCCGACGACCGCCCCCCCATAGACGAAGGGGATCGCCAGCGACGATGCGACGATCAGGTTCCCCGGAAGCCCGGTCTTCTTCGCCCATCTGTTGTACGACCATGAGAGAAGCGCATACACTCCAGCCACAGCCAAGGCGAACAGGTTGAAAGAGAGCGCCGCGGTTGCGAGCCCCAGCGCCAGAGCGGCATATGCGATGGCGTTGGCTTCCCAGATTGTGACTCTGCCGCTTGGGATTGGCCTCTCGGGCCTGTTGACCTTGTCCACGTCAAGGTCGTACACGTCGTTCACGACCATCGAGTATGCGCAGACGAAGAAACCCGTGAAGAACCCCAGCCCGAGTTCCGCCGCCGACATGACCAGCGGCCTCGAAACGAACGCACCCACGACCACCGCGAAGCCGATCATGACGCAGTTGACAGGCCTGATCAGGTCCAGCGCGGAGCGGGCGTTCAACTGCTTCAGAACCTGGCCTTGCTCACCTTGTAGTAGATGACCTCCCCTCTCCTTTCGATGACCGCGATTATCGCTTCCTTCCCCATCTTGGCCATCTCCTTCACGGACGTCGCAAGGTCTGCCATCCCCTTCTCTATCCCTTCGTCGAGGGCGAAGACGACGTACTTGGCAGGCTTCTTCGGATAGTCTCCTCTCTCATACACCCTCAGGTCCGTCCCGAACCCGAACCCTTCTCTGACAATGTAGCCCCTGCTCTTCAGGTCCCTGTAAATCATGAACTTTGTCCAAGAGTCCCCCGCTCTCCGCTGGCATATCTCCGACAGCTTCTCGAAAGTCACCTTGCCTCCCTTCCCTTCGCTCAGGTCCAGCTTCCCCGCGTACAGAAGGTAAAGCGCCTCGTAGTCCCGGAGCACCAGCTCACGCCCCTCCTTTGAGCCGAACCCTGACTCCTCGAGCTCCCCGAACCTATCTCTCTCGGTGACCTTCACCACCCCTGCGTCGAACGTTGCTCCGTATGGGGCCACGTGCTCCTCTTCATGGCTGGAATCCTGCAAAGCTCTCGTGGCCGGACCTCCTCCACCATATTTGAAGGTGATGAGAACGCACCCAGAAATCCTAAAGAGCGGAGCAAGACTGACGAGGCACGTGGCCAACTTCTTCTCGCTCAGGACGGTCACCTGGGCCGACGGGAAGGTGAAGATGATCGATCAGACAGCGCTCCCGACCAAGTTCTCCTACGTGACCTATACGACTCCTGAACAGGTCGCTGGCGCCATAAAGACGATGGTGGTGAGAGGGGCCCCGGCCATCGGAGTCGCGGCGGCCATGGGGGTAGCGCTCGCCGCGCGCAGGTCCAAGGCCAAGCGGCTCCCCGAACTGATGCGCGACCTGGAACAGGCTGCGGCGATGCTGCGCGCGACCAGGCCCACAGCTGTGAACCTGTTCTGGGGGATAGACAGGGTGATGGCCAAAGCCGGGCAGGCCAGGTCGGCGAGGGAAGCTGCGGATTCGGCCGCGGCCGAAGCGAAGGCGATGGAAGACGAAGACGTAGAGGTGAACAGGAAGCTGGGGGCAAACGGGGCGCACCTGATACGAGACGGTGACACAGTCCTCACGCAGTGCAACGCAGGTGCCCTGGCGACCGTCGGGTATGGGACAGCGCTGGGGGTCGTGAGGGCTGCCGTGGAACAGGGGAAGCTGGTCAAGGTCCTCGTTCCGGAGACCAGGCCTGCCCTTCAGGGAGCGAGGCTTACTGCATACGAGCTGGTCCGAGACAGGATCGCATGCACGCTTATTTCCGATACGGCGGTCGGGTACATGTTCAGCCGCGACAGGATCGACCTGGTCATCGTTGGGGCAGACAGGATCACAAAGGACGGGTATGTCTTCAACAAGATCGGGACATACCAGGAGGCGGTGTTGGCGAAGAGGCACGGGGTCCCCTTCCACCCGGCCGCTCCGCGCTCGACCTTCGACCTGGCGCGCGAGCACCACCAGGTGACCATCGAGGAGAGGGGAGCAGAAGAAGTTGTCACGGTCCGGGGAAAGCGGGTAGCTCCGAAGGGGATCCCGGTTGCGAACCCTGCGTTCGACATGACCCCTCCGGAGCTGGTCACATCCATCGTCACCGAGAGAGGATTGGCCGTCCCGCCCTTCGAAGAGTCGATAACGCGCCTCATGTCTTAATTAGCCGCGTCCCCCTGCCTTTTCGGGCCCGTAGCCTAGCACGGATTAAGGCGTCAGCCTTCGGAGCTGAAGTGGAACCGCCTCAGAGACCATGGGTTCGAATCCCACCGGGCCCGTGACCAATTAGCTCAATTCAGGCTGTATTCGACCAACTGAGCGTGGTTCAAGCTAGTTGCTTTCCTGTGCATGAAACGCACTTCCGATCCACTCAGACCATCAGATTCGATTAGAAAATTAAGCAAATCCCGCAGTTTGACACCAAAAGTAAAGTGTTGAGAGACGTCATTAGCCGAGCTGTCGGAGCCGATTGGCTTGGCGAACCGAATAGAACTGCGAGATGTCATCGAATCAGACCTGGCGATATTCTTCGACCACAGCTAGACCCTGAAGCAGATGAAATGGCGGCCTTCACGCCGAAAGATCCTACTGACAAGGCTGCCTTTCTTGGGCACTGGTCGAAAATCCTGTCAGACAGCACAATCACGAATCAGACGATTGTTTGCGGTGGCCGGGTGGCCGGCCACGTGGCGAGCTACACTGACCAGGAGTTCGGCAAGCCAGAAGTCACCTATTGGATCGGGAGGGCGTTCTGGGGGAGTGGCGTCGCCACTGAGGCACTCACGAGATTCCTCGACAAGGTGTGGGTCCGGCCAATCTACGCCAGGGTGGCAAAGGATAATCTTGCTTCCCCTTCGAGTTCTGCAGAAGTGCGGCTTCGTGCAGGCAGGAGAAGGAAAGGGGTTCGCCAATGCCCGAGGACGAGAAACTGAAGAGTACGTCATGAAACTTGAGTAGTTTCTCTAATTCAACCAAGCTGCGACCAATGTCTACCTAGAGAAGAGAATCGAGCCGGAAAGGCATCAGCATTTGATACATTGTGCACAGGGTCAAACAGCTCGCCCGAGCACCCACCCATTTCGCTCCGTAGGCTCTAAGAGCCGTCACCCTGCTAGGAACACTAGGTTCTCTGCCAGCTCCTCAGATTTCGTGATCATAGGCCAGTGGCCCGTCTCCATGATTCTGAAGGGGCCGTCGAGCGTTGACTTGAGGGCTTCATCAACACTCTTGCCGGGAACTTGGCTGAGATACCACGCCAAGGTGTCTCCGAGTGTGCAGTAGATGTAGGCCCTCTTCAAGGAGTCATATTTCGTTGATAGCGTGATCGGGTCCCGGAGATATCTGACCGGGGTTGAGGTGGTCTTCGAAGTCATCCACTCACGGTTAGCGCCCTGGACGTCTTTCCCGACCGCGTCCAAGAAATTCACCGGGAACGGTACGGCAGAGCCTGCCACAGGAAACTCGTCGGGGAAGGCTCCCTGGGGTGTCCTGACCTTGTCCGGAGTGTACCCGTCCAGATAGATGATTTTCCTTACTTTCTCCGATAGGCGGTCTGCCACTGCGGCCACCACCTTACCGGCGAAGCTGTGCCCCACCAGCACGAAGTCTTCCAGGTCGTTGTAGTTGATGACGTTCAGAACATCCTGGATGCCCGTCTCCATGCCGACGTCATTGGATGCGAGGTGGCCCCTTTCTCCCATCCCAGTAAGAGTAACCGGATAGGCCGTATGCCCTCGCCTCTCGAGGTGTGGAACAGTAGTCTTCCAGACCCAGGCGCCAAGCCACGCCCCGGGAACCAGGACGAAATCAGTCACACGGAGAGCTCAGGCTCTTCCATAATTAACCTTCAGTCGCCAAGCCGGTAAGAGAGACGTCGGCGACCTTCCGCTAGGCTATTGTCAAGACAGCATGCTTGTTCGTTCTTCTCGTAAATGTGTCCCACGACGAACACGGGCAGAAAACCGACGAAACCGTTGATCCTTCACGTCATCTCGATATACTCGGGCATGGGCTCTTCAGGCACCACAACCTCGATTACCAGTACCGCCCCCACGCTTGATCGCCGTACGACGTTCGCGGGCTCTCACTGCTCTCATGGGGTAGGATCTACGACAGTTTCAGGCGAACCCAATCACGAAGGACTTTCAGAACCCGGCCCCTGCCGGACGAGTTAAGCTGGGCAATTACACGACATTGGTGAACAGTTTCAGGCAGAAGCTCGTTTGCCAACCTCCCCTTTGAGCCAATCCTGCACATGAATCAACTCTGACATCACGCCCAATCTCACATCCTCCACCCCGTCTAGACTCCTCAGCCACTGGTAGATCCTGTCGGCTTCAGCGGGGTTCTCGCACGACACGATGAACATGGAATGCTGTCTCGGAGAAGTGTCGGAGTGCTCTATTCTCTTGATCTCGGATGGTATCAGCTTGTCGATGGCGCGCTTCTTCTTCTCGTCGGGACAGAGTATCAAGTAGTTGCATACCTGCCCAACTATGTTGCTATAGTTCGGAGTCCCCACCAGGTAGACCGCTTTCCCCTCGGTCATCGCTGCGAGGCGTCTCTGGACAGTTCGGAGGGAGATCCCTGCCTTGTCCGCAACCTCTTGAAGGTCACTCCGGGCGTCGTCCGCCATCGCCTCTATGATCTTCCAATCGACTTGCCTCATTCGGATTTCTGGGCGAGGGTACGCCTGTTTCCACACGGTCGGCGCAAGGGAGCCAGTGATCGACGTTATGTCCTCGACCGCCTTCTCCAGGGAGCCGTCGTTTTCATAGTACAGAGCGACCAGCATCCCCCTGCCCCGAAAGTCTGCTATGGTGATGACCCCCTTTAGCAGTTTGATTTGCGAAATGACTCCGGCCTTCTCGTTCTTGTCTCCTGCTTCCAGGTCAATGCTGGCAGCTTCATACCCGATCAGGCGCGGGTTGATCCTCATGAGCCAGCCGGGCAATGATCCGAAATCCTTCGCCCGGTTGAATCTCTTTCTCACCGTCTCCTCGTCGACCCCCAGCCTTCTCGCGATCCTGGAGTAAGACGCTCTGACGTTCCACTGAGGGGAGCTGGGACTCCCGAACTCCTTGATTATCTTGGTGTCGAGCTCGTCGAGGTGATGCAAGACCAGCGAGAGAAAGGCAGGACCGCATTAAGATTGTCGCAATTCCTCTCGCGCGTAGGAGTGGAAATAAGTCCAGCCTGAACGAACGCTATCCAGTGATTAGATGACCATGGAAAAAGAAGCTCTGGGGGTTCGGCGCCCCGACGCCGGCGGCAGGAGGCTTATCGAATCGCCGGCGAGGCCCGGGTGCGTCCCCGATGAAAGTGGGGTTCCCGTTTATCAGACAGAAGCAGGATTGAGGTTCGTCCGCACACCGGAGGACCGTTTCGAGGGACTCCCGGGTTACGGCTTCACGCCCCATTATGCCACGATAGGTGGGCTGCGGATGCACTACGTGGACGAGGGACCTGCAGAAGGCGAGGCGATTCTGTTGCTGGATGGCGAACCGACCTGGTCATACCTGTACCGCAAGATGATTCCCCTGCTCGCCTCTGCAGGCTTCCGAGTAATCGCTCCCGACCACATCGGGATGGGCAAGTCGGACAAGCCGGTCGACCTGGGGGCGCATACGTTCGAAGAGCACGTCAGGCAGCTCAAGGAGTTCATCAGAATCCTCGGTCTGAGGGACATCACCCTCGTCGGCCAGGACTGGGGTGGCAATTTCGGATTGCGCACGGTGGGGGACATGCCGGAACTCTTCGCCCGGGTGGTCATGGCAAACTCGACCCTGACGCTATTTCCAAGGGGAGCGAATCCCCTCCGCCTCCCCAACCCGGTCCAGATTGACTGCAACCTGACCGAGCCTGAAACGTTCCCCGTAATCAGGAGCCGGGAAGAGTTCGCTCCCAAGTTCCAGAAGTGGATGACATATTCCTTGACAACCCCCAACTTCACGCCGAGCCAGGTGATAGGCGCTGTCACGCTCAGGAAGCTCTCGCCCGGAGAGGCGCGGGCCTACGACGCGCCCTTTCCAAGCCTGATCTACAAGGCGGCAGTGAGGGCCCTACCCGCGCTCAGTGCCATGGTCGAGGACGAGAACCTGCCCGCGTGGGAGTCCCTTGGCCGGTTCGCCAAGCCTTTCCTCTTCCTGGGGGGCAAGTACGACGCTGGGCTCGGGTCTGAGCGCAACATGATGGAGCTCGTGGAGCACATCCCTGGAGCCAAGGGCCAGAAGCACGACAGGCTCGAGGCAGGCCACTTCATCCAAGAGGACATCGGAGAGTTGCTCGCCGAACGGGTCACACAGTTCATGGCCGACAACCCGTCACCAAATCAGGCAAACCAGGCTAGCTGAGGGGCTAACTGCCCAGGGGCGAGAGCAAGATCGTTGCTGTGCGTGGCGCCCCGGGAAAGGATTGTAAGCGGAGTGGTCCAGTGGGAGGGAATCGTCGCTGGACCTCACCGTTTTGGGAGGGACCGAGTTCTGACTGGGAAGGGCTGAGCCAGGTCATATTCACGGAGGTCCCGGAGATGTACCTGTATCAGATGTTTCATCACACCACTCGACTGTCCCCTTTAACTTCTCGGGGCACAATTTCGGGGGTGAATCCCGAACAAGATTTCATGACCGTCAGCCGCGTACCTTAACCTTTCAGAGCTCTATTCCTTGAGCTTCGGGGCCAGGGGCGTCGCCTTGATCAGCTGCTTGACGGCATCGCCGGCGCGGCCTTCGAAGACGATCTTCTGGCTGTGCATGAAACCCGCCCCGATGGCAAGGAGCAAGTCGCTCGACATCAACACCTTCTTGATCTTCACGTCCTTGACTTCGTCGTAGCGAAGCTTCGACTTGGCTGCGCTCAACAGCTCAGGAGGGAGTGGCGCGCTCCCAACCCGGACAGGTTCCTTGTCGGCTACCTGCTTTTTCAGGTTCCCCCACATCTTCATTCCGACCAGGCCTCCAAGACCAGAGAACGTGGCCGGGTTGACGGCCTCGAACAGCCAAGCCACGGTAGTGGGCACCATGCTTATCCTGGCAGCTATCTCGCTCATCTTGGAGATCGGAATCTGGAGAACCTGTCTGTCGGTGAAGACAACAGAGCGGAGGGTGTAGTCGGGGGACTCCGCGGCATAGAGTACCGCGCCGATGATCGACTCTTCCCCGGCGCTCATTCACGCCGAGATAAACAGAAACGGTAGTTAAGGACGGCCCCTATTGGGACTCCCGGCCAAACTTCCGACTGACGGCTGCCACAGACCCGACGCGTCAGCCCCTCGCCCGAGTCCCGAGATATGTCGGTCCTGAGGCGCAGTCAGCGCAGGATGTCGTCTACTGACGGATATCGTCTTGCTTCTCGTGACGCGACGGCCACTCCCCCGTCTGCGCACTGGGCCACGCACGCCATGCAGCCGAAACAGAGCACCTCGTTGACGACCTCGCACCTTCCCGAATGGTCGGTCCCGAAGACACCCACCGGGCACACCGAGGCGCAGGTGGGTTCGAGGCAGTGCATGCACATGCGGCGGTAGTCCACCTCACCGTCCTTGCCGGCGGCTGCCTTAACAACCGTAAATTGTTCGCCGGTCAGGTCCGGCGCGGCGGTGTCCGGGAGGCCGTGCTCTTCGCGGCACGCCATCATGCAGGCCCGGCAGCCCACACACTTGGTG